>DYEX01000014.1 GCA_020725525.1 Desulfovirgula sp. | reverse complement strand
TGGCGATGGATCAGCATGGGGACCAGATCCGAGGAAGGCCTGCTGTTTGTCATGCGCATGATGACGGCTGCAGAAACGGCCAAACGACGCGGCCGTAGGCTGATGCCGTTCCTGACAAGCCTTTTGCAGTGCCATCATCGCGGTATCAAATCTCCACCGATATCATTAACCACCTACCCCAACCCGAGAGGGGGGACCTGAACGGTTACGAAATATGGGCCACGGCCTCACCGCATATAATGATTTGTTCGCCTATTCCAGCCATGCTTTCGCTCTAATAATTGTGGTGGTCAGCATCCTAACTATCGCACTGAGAACTGGTTTATTTATTAGATCTGTTTTCTTTTCCTACGGCATTTGGCTCGCCCCCCTGTTCCTCGTCCTCCAAATTGTTGTTTCAGAACGAATTGGCATAAGCATTATTCTCGCATGTGCTCTTGAGTTTTCCTTGTCTTTCTTTTCCCTATTCTTTCTCCATAAACTTCTGCTGTGCGTTCGCCAAGTGAACTCAATTTCTACGCGACAGCTCTATCTTTCGTTTCTAGGTGGCTTTTTTGCCGAGATTTCAATCCTATCGTATTTTATTCACCAAAGGAATTTTGGGATATTCTCCGACGCCTCAAGGATTGATTACCTTGTTGAAAATAGACTGAACTTATTTCTAACTTATGCTTTATTGATGATCGGTCAAATAATGAACACAATCGCCGCATGTATGGTTATGCGAGAAAGGAGGTGGAATTTCCTTGTATTGTCTTATCTCCTGTTTTCCTGTATCTCCTCTGTTTTTTCTGGCTCCAAGGGCGCCGTTATGTTGAAGGTCTTCTCCATACTGAGCCTCATCCAGATGGACACAAAACGGTCGTATCTAAATGTTTGTTTTTTGCCTTTGGTCTCAGCTTTTTTATTCTTTGTTATTACCGTTGTCTTCGTGGGTCCGTTTTTAAATTACAATCCGATTTCAATGGTGCAGTTAATGTATTGGAGATTGTTCTTAATGAATGATACGCGTGCCCTAGCCATAGATTTCGAGAGAGAACTTTCCGACACTCCAATTTTCCCGGAAGCATTCCGAGCTCTCGCCAATCGACTTGGCCACAAGCCAATTCATCCCCCTATTGGGCTTTTTCTGTATCAATTGGCTTTTTCTACCACTTCCTACAGCGGAGGAAATGCATCCAGCTCGGCATTGCTAATCGCGTATGGGAGCGTAGCTGATAAGTTGCTCTTTTTTTTCTCGGTTCTCATTATTGCCGGGTTACTCTACATTCCCCAGGTCCTTCCCATTGGGTTAAAGATCTTTCGTGTTTCCATTTGTCTTTCTTTGGTTCTTCTTCTCTCTCAAGATTTCCTGGCTTTTCCCCATGCTTTTTTTGGTTCCATTTTGCTCTTTGCGTTTTTCATTGCTTTGACTTCTTTTAACGCACTTTCCCGAGTTATGTCGTACACAAGATTGAATTTTCTGCGTACGCTG
>DYEX01000126.1 GCA_020725525.1 Desulfovirgula sp. | reverse complement strand
CGCCCGGGGGACCCGGCGGTGCTGGTGGCCTCCTCCCGGCGCATCAGGGAAGAGCTGGGCTGGCGGCCACACTTCGGCGACCTGGAAACCATCCTCCGCACGGCCTGGGAGTGGCACCGGCGGCACCCGGAGGGCTATGGAGACGGGCTTTTTTCTTTGTCCATTGCTGGAGGTAGGCTTTCATGATTGACCTGCACGCACATATCCTGCCCGGTCTTGACGACGGCGCGCCGGATTTGGGCGAGGCTTTGTCGATGGCGCGTCCATCATTACCGAAAGGCGTCCAGCACGATTAGCAGGGCGCGGAAAACCCCATCTTTTCCGGCCCCTGCGGGCCTGCTTTTAGTTCAAATCCTGTCATCCCGACCAGTCTTTTTTTATGGCGGGATGCAACCCGGGTCAAACCCGGGTTTTGTTTATTTTAGTACATTGACAAACCTGTTTTCCTGATGCTTGATCCGTGCTATAATTTTGTTAATTGATATGTTTAATATCATCGGGGAGGGGATGGTTTTGAAACTGCTGATCATGGGACCGCCGGGAGCCGGGAAAGGCACCCAGGCCGAAATGCTGGTAAAGGAACTGAGTATTACCCACATTTCTACGGGGGACATGTTCCGGGCAGCAATCAAAGAAGGTACGGAAATGGGGAAAAAGGCCAAGGAGTATATGGATAAAGGGGAACTCGTACCCGATGATGTAGTGGTCGGTATGGTGCGAGACCGTCTGCAAAAACCCGACTGTGAGAAGGGCTTCCTGCTGGATGGATTTCCCCGGACCCTGGCCCAGGCCCAGGCACTGGACGACACTCTTAAAACCATGGGTATCCAGCTGGATGCAGTAATTAACATTGCCGTACCCCGGGACAAGCTGATGGCCCGTCTCACCGGCCGCCGGGTTTGCCGTGGTTGCGGCGCCAGCTATCATATTCTGTTTAACCCGCCTCAAGTGGAGGGTAAGTGCAATAGCTGCGGTGGGGAACTCTACCAGCGTAGTGATGACAACGAGGAGGCAGTGGCCAACCGCCTGGATGTTTACGAAGCCCAAACCCAGCCGCTGATTGATTATTACGCGGGCAAGGGATTGCTCAAAAATATTAATGGTGACCAGGAAATTAAAAAGGTGCTGGAAGACATTCTGGCCAGCCTGAAAAAATAAGGTTTTCGCGACCCCCGTGAATTTTACCGGGGGTCAATTAACTCATTTGGAAGGAAAATGGTTATGGAGTGTTATGCCGGTCTGGCGCGCATTTATGACTATTTAGTTGCCGGCGTAAATTTCGAGGCGTGGATCGATTACCTGGAGGAGATTTTGCGGCATTTTAACCATCATCCCCGCACGATACTGGATCTGGCCTGTGGTACAGGAAATACCACCCTGCCCCTGGCCCGCAGGGGTTATCAGGTCACAGGGCTGGACCTGTCCCCGGCAATGATTGCCATTGCCAGGGACAAGGCCACTAAACAGGGGCTGGCGGTAGATTTCTTTACCGCTGATATGCGTTCTTTCCAGCTGGAGGAGCCGGTCGACTTAATTACCTGCTTTCACGATGGTTTAAACTATTTACCGGATTATAATGACCTGGAAAGGACCTTTCGACAGGTGAGAAGCAACCTCACTCCCGGTGGCATGTTCGTTTTTGATCTAAATACCATTCAGTGGCTGGCCGGTACCACCTCCGAAGTAACCGTGGTCGATGAACCCGATTTGACCCTCATCTGGCAAAGTTGCTATGAGCCTCTTGACTGCAAATGGGAAATTCAGCTCACCGCTTTTGTCCGAGAGGGTCAATACTATTATAAATTTACCGAAAAACACCGGGAATATGGCTATACACCAGAGCAGGTGTACCTGGCTTTACAGACCGCCGGTCTTGAGCACCTGGCTTCGTACGATGCCTTTTCCTTCTCCCCTATTCATTCGGGCAGCCGCCGCCATTTTTATGTCGCTCAAAGGAGTTGATTTCATGTCCACATCCAACATCCCCCGAGTAGAGTTTGCCATTATCGGCGGGTCGGGTACATTTAGTTTAAATTTTCCCGCGGATCTGCATGCTCCCGATATCCAGATCCTGGCTGAGAATCTGGTTTTTCCTACACCCTACGGGGACAGCCCTCCTTTAAAACTGTTTGCCCTTGGGGAAAAAAAAGTGTTGACTGTAAAAATGCACGGGTGGCGCCGGGGAATAAGCCGGGGGAAGGCTTCCCAACAACTATTCTGGGTTCTGCGGGAAGCAGGAGTAAAAAGAATTTTAGCTGAGGGTGGAGTAGGGGCCGTCAATCATCTGCTCAAACCCCGGGATGTACTGGTTGCCTCGGATTACCTGGACTTTTCCATGCGCAGGGATGTGGGCCTGGACGGGGAATTTCTGCTCACCATGCGCCAGCCTGTCTGCCCCACACTCCGGGATGCCCTGATCAACGCTGCCGAAAAACATGTGCCGGGTCGGGTTTTTGACCGGGGAATTTATGCTGTTACCGACGGCCGTCACTTTGAAAGTGTGGCCGAGATTGCCATGCTTGGACGTTTGGGCGCCGATATAGTCGGGCAAAGCATGTGCCCCGAAGTCTATCTCGCCAGGGAAATTGGTGCCTGCTACGGCCGGGTGGATATAGTTACCAACTACGCCGAGGGTGTGATCAAAGAATGGGAGCACCGGGAACTGGCCGATATTTTTTATCACGAGGCTCTCCGTATTGGCGACATTCTCCTGACCGCCCTGCGCCAAATCGATGCCCGACAGGAATGTGGCTGTCCCGACTTGCGCCATCCCACCCTGTTAAAGGAATGAATTACCAGTCAAATTAATCCTGTCCGTATAATATAGTTTAGTGTAATAAGGGAGAGGGAGGTGGATAGGAACGAGGAAAGGATTTCCTGGTCACAACTAATAAAGTCCAGGAATCTCTAAAAAAACATGAATGAGCCAGATGGAGCGCCAATAAGGCGCTCCAAAATTTTTACCCCGCCGGGAGGAGTTTAAAAGGATTTTTGAAGATTTTTCGGAATTAGCTTACTTGTTCAGTTAAAAAAGTTATGACCTTAAATCGCTCACTGATCAAGGGGAGGTGACAGAACGCTGGGAACAACAAGCGTCTCAAGTCCGTAATCAAAAAAGAAGGAGGTAATGCCCGTGCGTTCAAAATTATGGTCCATTCTTTTAGGGGTGGTGCTCAGTGTAGCCCTTGTGACCACGGGTTGTGGTGGTCAGGGTAAAACTGAGACTCAAGGTGCCTCAAAGGAAGCCTCAAAAGAAAAGGTAATTAAAATCGGGTTCATTGCACCGCTTACCGGCGATGTAAAGACCTTTGGTGAATCAGCGCAGAAAGGTTTTGACCTGGCTTTAGAACAGGCCGGCTTTAAAGCAGGGGACTATAAAATTGAACCCGTTAAGGCCGATGACCGCAACGATGCTACAGAAGCTGTAAACGTAGCCACCAAGCTGGTTACCCAGGACGGCGTGAAGGCCATCGTCGGTTCCCTGACTTCATTAACAACCATTCCCATTTCCAAGTTTGCCAATGATAACAAGGTGGTAGTGATTACCGGTACGGCCACCAGCCCCAAGGTTACTGTAGACGAGGGCAAGCGCAAGGAGTATGTCTTCCGGGCCTGCTTCATCGACCCCACCCAGGGTACCGTGGCTGCCAAGTTTGCCCTTGAACAGCTCAAATTAAAAACTGCGGCCATCCTCTACGACCAGGGGAACGACTATACCATTGGTCTGGCCAACAACTTTAAGGAAGCCTTCACTGCCGGTGGGGGACAGGTACTGGCCATGGAAGCCTATGCCAAGAATGACACCGATTTTTCGGCAGTGCTGACCAACATTGCCAAGAAAAACCCGGATATCCTCTACCTCCCCGACTATTATCAAAAGGTTAGCCTGATTGGTAAACAGGCCCGGGATAAAGGCATTAAAGCGGTCTTTATCGGCGGCGACGGTTGGGATTCCAGTGACCTGGATTACAAGACTATGGAGGGCGGTTACTTCACCAACCACTACTCTGCCCAGGATCCCAGGCCGGAGGTACAAAAGTGGGTGGAACAATACAAGGCCAAGTACAACCAGGAGCCCGATGCCTTTGCTACGCTGACCTACGATGCCACCAACCTGTTGCTTAACGCTATCAAGACTGCGAACAGCGACGACCCGACCAGGATTAAGGAAGCCTTGCAGAACACCAGGGACTTCTCCATCGTTAGCGGTGAGAAAGTTTCCTTTGACCAGGACGGCAACCCGATTAAACCGGTAACCATACTTAAAATCGAAGGCGGCAAGCAAAAGTTTGTTGCGGCAATTAAGTAATACATCAACAGGAAGCGGGGAGGCGGGAAACCCCTCCCCGCATCAGGTTGGTTGACCGCAGGAGGTTTAGAGGAGTGGAGCATTTCCTTGAACAGGTATTGAACGGCTTGCAACTGGGACTTATGTACGCCCTCATTGCCCTGGGGTATACCATGGTTTACGGAGTGGTGCAGCTGATTAATTTCGCCCACGGCGACGTTTTTATGGTGGGGGCTTTTCTCGGCTATTTTGGCTTTGCCGTATGGGGGCTGCCACTGCCTGTAGCCATCCTGACAGCCATGGTGACCTGTGCCCTTCTCGGCGTGATCATTGAACGGGTGGCTTACCGTCCTTTACGTTACGCCCCGAAAATTGCCGCCCTGATTAGCGCCATTGGCGTATCCCTGTTCTTAGAGTATTTCAGCAGTCTGAAATTCGTTTTCGGTCCCAATTACCGGGTGGTTCCGCGACCCTTTCCCGAAGTACATTGGGAGATCGCCGGATTGTCTGTGACCAATATTCAGGTTATAGTTTTTGTGGTCGTGCTACTCATGCTTATCTTATTACAGCTCCTAATTTACCGGACCAAAACCGGTATGGCCATGCGCACCGTAGCCGTAGATCACAATGCTGCCCGACTGATGGGGGTTAATGTGGATACCACCATTTCCATTACCTTTGCCATCGGGTCGGCCTTTGCCGCCCTGGGAGGTGTTTTATACGCCATTGCCTATCCCCAGATCCACCCCTTTATGGGCATTATGCCGGGTTTAAAGGCTTTTACCGCCGCTGTGCTGGGCGGTATCGGGATAATCCCGGGAGCGGTACTGGGTGCGCTTATTATGGGTCAGATAGAAACCCTTACCTCGGCTTATATTTCTTCCCAGCTACGAGATGCCATTGCCTTTGCCATTTTGATTCTGGTCCTTCTATTCCGGCCTACGGGGCTACTGGGACGTACGGAAACAGAAAAAGTGTAAAGTAAAGTTTTAGAGCAGGTGAATGGGCAGATGAAATTATCGCGCAAGACACTCATTCTCTTTGCAGGAGCCGCGCTCTTTTTTGCCCTGGTCAAGGCCATGCAGTTCAGTGGGATGATCACCCCATACTGGCAACTGGTACTGGACCAGGCCCTGGTTATTGTTATTGGTGCTCTGGGGCTTTCCATCATCTACGGTTTCACCGGACAGTTTTCCCTGGGCCACGCGGCCTTTTACGGTCTGGGAGCTTACACAGCCGGAGCCCTCGACAAGGTCTATGGAAACGGCAATATGCTGTTTTTCTTTCTATCCCTCCTGGCCGGGGCTGCTGTAGCGGGTCTGGTAGCTTTACTGATCGGCCTGCCCATTTTAAGATTGCGTTCCGACTACCTGGGTATTGCCACCCTCGGGTTTGGTATTATAGTTAGAGTAGGCATGGAAAACGGCAACAAGCTGTTCCCGGTGCTGGGTGGAGCCACGGGAATGAGCGGCACCCCCCAGGTAGCCAATTTTGACCTGATCTTTATCCTCACGTTGATCGTAATCCTTCTGGTACGCAATTTCATTTTTTCCACCTATGGCCGGGCCTGTACCTCCATCCGGGAAGATGAAATTGCAGCCGACGTGATGGGAATTGATACAACCCGTTACAAAGTGATGGCTTTTGTCCTGGGTTGCGCTTTAGCCGGCCTGGCCGGTGGCATTTACGCCCACCGTTACCCTTTTTTACACCCGGCCAGTTTTGATTTCCTAAAGTCCTTTGACTTTCTCCTTATTGTGGTGCTGGGCGGCCTGGGCAGTATGACGGGCACCATTGTTACGGCAGTAGGCTGGGTCTTCTTGCTGGAAGTTTTACGTGTTGTCCTGGGACAAAACTTTATTGACTGGCGCGGAGTCATTTACGCCGTGATTTTGATTGTTTCCATTATTGTCAGGCCTCAAGGTATTTTTAGTGGTAGAGAATGGCGGTTATTAGCCCCTGATCATTTGAAAATGGCAACCGGAAAGGAGCAAACCCATGCCGGTTCTGGAAATTAATAACCTGTCCAAAACTTTTGGCGGCTTAAAAGCAGTAAATAATTTTAACCTTACCTTAGATGAAGGAGAGGTTGTGGGTCTAATTGGCCCCAATGGTGCGGGCAAAACTACGGTTTTTAATCTGATCACCGGCCTTTATAAGCCAACCGGTGGTACCATTAATTTTTGCGGAGAAGATATTACGGGTTTACAACCTTTTAAGATTTCCCAGCGGGGCATAGCCAGGACATTTCAAAATATTCGCTTGTTCAAGGGAATCACGGTGCTGGACAATGTGCGGGCAGTATTTCATCCCCGCATTAAATATAACTTTTTGGATGCCCTTTTACGGACACCCCGGTATAACGTTGAAGAAGAACGGGTTACCTTGGAAGCAATGGAACTGCTGGGGGCCCTGAACCTGGCCCACCGGGCATATGAAAAAGCAGCTAACCTGGCCTACGGTGATCAACGCCGGTTAGAAATTGCCCGGGCGCTGGCCACTTACCCCAAGTTGCTGCTCCTGGACGAACCGGCGGCGGGAATGAATCCCGCGGAAGTGAAGCGCATGGTGGAATTAATTCGCTACATCAAGCAGAGATTCAAACTCACGGTATTATTGATTGAACACCAGATGGGTATGGTCATGAATCTGTGCGAGCGGATTGTGGTCATGGACTTCGGACAGATTATCGCAACAGGTACACCCCTGGAAATCCGAAACAACCCGGTGGTTTTGGAGGCCTATCTGGGCAAGGGGGCGACGGTGGCTTGATCCTGGAAGTAAAAGATCTCGAAGTTTATTATGGTTCCATCCGCGCACTGCAGGGAATTTCCTTTTACGTTCAGAAAGGGGAAATAGTTACCTTAATTGGAGCAAATGGTGCCGGAAAATCCACCACCCTGCGTACCATTTCGGGTCTATTAACTCCCCGGCGGGGAGAAATCTTTTTCCAGGGACAGAAAATAACCCGTATGCCGGCGCACCAGATAGTGAGAATGGGTATTTCCCACGTACCGGAAGGACGGCAAATATTCCCCAATCTGACGGTAATGGAAAACCTTTTGATGGGAGCTTACACCCGCCGTAACCGGTCGGAGATACAGGAAAGTTTGGAAGAGGTCTTGAACCGTTTTCCCCGCTTACGGGAACGGGCCAAACAACTGGCCGGCACTTTGTCCGGCGGAGAGCAACAAATGCTGGCCATGGGCCGGGGCTTGATGAGCAAACCCACCTTGCTCATCCTGGATGAACCGTCCATGGGATTGTCACCTTTACTGGTGGAAGAGATTTTTGAAATTATCAAGAGCATTAACCAGCAGGGAACCACCGTCCTTCTGGTGGAACAAAATGCCTTCATGGCCCTGCAGGTAGCTCACCGGGCCTACGTGCTGGAAACAGGCCGCATCGTCTTAAGCGGTATGTCGGCAGAAGTGCAGGCCAATCCGCAGATACGCAGTGCCTACCTCGGCGAAGTAGAGGCTTGAGTTTAAAATTGATCCGTGGCTTCAAGTATTTATATGCAGTTGCCGGCATGGTACAATATACTCGTGCTCTCAACAATACGGAGTTGCAGCAGTTAATGATTTACTTAAAGTTGCAACAAGTACCATAAGTATAGTAGACGACAAACATGTTTCTTCCGGAGGGTTGCATAATGTACGATGTTGCCATTATTGGTGGCGGACCAGCAGGCTTGGCGGCCGGTATTTATGCTGCGCGGGCAAAACTGAAAAGCCTCTTAATTGAACGGGGTATGACCGGTGGCCTGGCGGCCACCACGGAATTTATTGAAAATTACCCGGGTTTTGATGAAGGGATTGGCGGCCCGGAGCTGATGAGCCGGATGGAAGCGCAGGCCAGGCGCTTTGGCCTGGAAATCCTCAATGTCCATGTGGAGGCCGTCCAGCGAGAAAGCGTGCACTTTATCGTAAAAACAGAAGACGCAGAAATCAGGGCCCGTACGGTAATTGTTGCCACTGGAGCACAGCCCCAAAGACTAAACGTCAAAGGCGAGGAAACTTTTCATGGCCGGGGTGTTTCCTATTGTGCCACCTGTGACGGAGCATTTTTTAAAGATAAACAAGTGGCGGTGGTAGGTGGCGGGGACGCGGCAGTGGAAGAGGCCATGTTTCTGACCAAATTTGCCACCCGGGTGTTTATCATCCACCGGCGTGGTGAATTAAGAGCCACCAAAATCGTGCAGGAGCGGGCCCGGCAAAACCCGCGCGTAGAATTTATCTGGCACAGCGTAGTGGACGAAATCATGGGCAAGGAAACTGTCACCGGTGTACGCATTAAAGACGTGCGCACCGGCCAGACCAGTGAATTGCCCATTGATGGGGTGTTCATCTACATTGGGTACAGCCCCAATTCTTCTATAGTGAAAGACCTTGTTAAGCTGGATGAACGGGGCTATATCCTCACCGACGCAAACATGCAGACCAGCTGTCCCGGTCTCTTTGCCGCCGGTGATGTCCGCCAGAAGTCCCTGCGCCAGGTAGTCACTGCCGTAGCCGACGGGGCCATTGCAGCAGTTAGTGCGGAAAAGTATCTGGAACACAACCGGTAGTGGGCAAAAAGAAGGCTGTATCTGTTGATACAGCGGAGAAAGGGAGAGGAGATTAGGTTGTGATCAACCTTTGCCCTTATTTTACTCGTTACCCCGAAAGCAGAAAAGTTTTGCCGGCCAAACGGCTAGATTTACTCACTTAGTGGAAAATAACTGTTTTGACAGTGCAGCGACCCCCTCTCTCGATGGCGGGCCCTATTTTTTTTGCTTACAGTTACCATTCGGCAGTCTATAAAAACCATCTGGCTTATGATTGTAGTATTCCAGCCGTTGTAGTTAGCAAAAGTTCTTTAAATCCTTCTTTGAATTAAATAATATATAGATGTTGCCCGCCGGGTTTTCAGTTATAATAAAAAAGGGGGAGGGGTAGGCAGTGAATGACATAACAAGCCTGTTAGAGAGATTTCGGGCCGGCGACCCCAGAGCACTGGCCCGGCTGATCAGTTACCTGGAAAATGAAGAAGCTGTTGGGGAACAGATCATGGAAGAGATTTACTCCCTCACGGGCCAGGCGTATATTGTAGGTATTACCGGTTCCCCGGGTGCGGGGAAAAGCTCCCTGGTGGACCGTTTGACTGCCCTGCTGCGCCAGAAGGGGGAAACCGTAGGCATCATTGCCGTGGATCCTACTAGCCCTTTTACCGGAGGAGCACTGCTGGGAGACCGTATACGGATGCAAAACCACGCCACCGACCGGGGAGTCTTTATACGGAGTATGGGCACCCGGGGAAGCCTGGGTGGGCTGGCCCATACCACCGGCGAGGTAGTCAAAGCCATGGATGCTTTTGGCTTTTCGTGGATTATTGTCGAGACAGTGGGGGTGGGACAGGCTGAGCTGGATATTATGCATGTGGCCGATACCACAGTGGTGGTGTTAACCCCTGGAGCAGGGGACGCCATTCAAACCATTAAGGCGGGCATTATGGAAATAGCTGATGTGTTTGCCATTAATAAGTGTGATCTGCCGGGGGCAAATAAAATTGCGGCCGAAGTGGAAATGATGCTGGATATGCAAGGGGACCGTTTAACCTGGAGACCGCCTGTGGTAAAAACTACTACCCTGGATGGACAGGGAGTGGCTGATCTGCTTGCGGCTATAGAAAAACACCGACAGCACCTTCTCCAGGACAAAACCCTGGGAGAAAGACGCTGGTTCCGGGCACGAAACGAAACCCTGGAACTGACCCGATACCTTTGGCAACGGATGATTGAACAAGAGCTGGATTATATTAATCCTATTCTGGATGCAGTTGCCAGAAGAGAAAAAGACCCCTACCGGGGAGCACGGGAGATAACCAGATACCTGCTGGAAAAATATCACCAAAAACTGGATCATGGATTGAAATAGATACCAATGAAGGAAATGTTGGGGTATAATAATTTATGATTTAATATTCGCCAGTGGAAAGGAGTGGGTGTTACCAGATGAAGGTTACCTTTTTAGGCCACGCAGCCTTTCTCCTGGAGGGAGAGGCAACGGTATTGATTGACCCCTTTATTACTGGTAACCCGGTGGCCACCGTCCGGGCAGAAGAACTGCACCCGGACCTGATCCTGGTCAGTCATGGCCATGGCGACCACCTGGGAGATGCGGTGGAGATTGCCAGGAGATCCGGGGCAACGATAGTTTCAGTTTTTGAACTGGCCAGCTACTGCAGCCGTCAGGGTGCTCAGGCCCACGGCATGCACATCGGGGGCAGCCATCAATTTGGTCCGGTAAAAGTAAAGTTAACGCCCGCCTGGCACGGTAGCGGATTGATTACCAACGGACCGGCTGAATATCTCGGCACCCCCTGTGGCTTTGTTTTTACCCTGGATGGAAAGACCATTTACCATTCTGGAGACACCGGACTATTTGGGGACATGGCCATGGTGGGGCGCCTGCATCCCATTGACCTGGCCCTGTTGCCCATTGGGGATAACTTCACCATGGGCCCTGAAGACGCCCTGGAGGCGGTACATCTCATTAAACCCAACCTGGTCATTCCAATGCATTATAATACCTGGCCCCTGATTGAACAGGATCCGCAGGAATTCAAGCGGGTGGTGGAAGCACAAACACCGGCGCGGGTAATCATTCTCGCCCCGGGAGAGAGCTATGAAGTCTAATAACGGGCCTGATCCGGCCTGGCTATTGCCTTGCGTTTTCTTTTCCCGGGATCCGGAAATCTGGGCGAAAAGGCTGCTTTAATAGTTAGACCCATCCTCACAGAACACGGTGTTAGTGTGAAGGTTAAAAGAAGGGGTTAACCTTTACCTGTAGGTAGCCCCTTCTTTTTTCCTTTTATTGAAAAAGTTAACTTAACTGTGTAACACCTTTTGGGGTCCCCTTCATATTTTAAAATAGAACGATCCACCCTGGTATCGTTCAAATATAAAATGGCAAATTCTGAATGAAGGGGGAATTCACGATGCCCGATGTGGTGGAAAAACCGGGAATTGGAATTAAGTCTGGGGGAAATCCATTTCTAGTTTTAGTAGGTCTTCTCTTAATTGCGATCGGCTTAGTTTTAATCCTTACCAGCAACTTCCTTCTCGGTGTTATCCTTACCGTGACGGGACTGGTTGTACTGGTCTTTTAAAGCGGGTACCAATTCATGATGAACCTTTTTTCCCTAACCTGGAGGGCCGCACCAAGTGTGGCCCTCCACCCTCATATTTTTAGGAAAGGATGTTTTAACACATGGCCTCCCATAAGTCCATCCATGAAGCCTTGGATAACCTGGTGAATAAACTGGAAAACCTGCAGGCAGAAAAAAGCAGTCAGATTGAAGATGCCGGAAAATTATCGGCCAATCTGGACCGCCTGGCGGAATTGATTGCCAACCTGGAAGTACAGAGCTCCCGGGAAAATAAACTGGTCCAAAAATTCGAGGTAATCATTAATCAACTGGATCGTTTGGTCAAGGAACCTCTGGTTCGTTCTGAAAGCGAAAGAGGTGACCTGGAGTTTACACTGCGGAAGATTATCGCCGGTACCAGAACAGTTGGTCAGGTAATTGAAATCATAGCCAACAGTATCCAGCTCATGTTTGATTCCATTATCAAAACCTTTAACGACTTCAAGGTAACCACCGCCAGTCAAGGTACCCGGAGCAGCAATTCCAGCTCCTTAGACCTGGCCAGGGTTTTGGAACCCATGAACACCTTGTTAAGAACCCTAGTCAACAATATGGAAAAAAAAAGTGACCCGGAAATAAAGGTAAATACAGACGAGACCAGGGATGTTAGCAGTGACAATCGGACATAGGGTGGTGGCACCGGTGAAAAATTTTGCCCGGCATGCAAAACTCTCCAAAATAGTACTTTTCAAGAATCACGCTTTTGATGGGGAAGAACTGCGCGGGGAATACCAGGACCTGCTCCACAAACATGGTGCTATTCGTGTTCAACCCCTTTCCCTGATTAACGGTGTCGTTTGTGATTTTGCATCAGAGATCCATCTAAAGGCCCTGGAAGAAGAAACAGAGATAGCTTCCCTGGAAGAAAATTTTAAAATTAAACTATACCCGTACCAGGTGCTGGACAGAAAAATTTTTTTAAAAAGGGAAGGTTACCAGATTATCCCCTGGGGTATTCACCGCATTGGAGCCGACCAGCTCTGGCCCCAATCCACTGGAGAAGGCATGAAAGTAGCCGTTTTAGATACGGGAATTGACCTGCACCATCCCGACTTAAAGGAAAATATTGCCGGGGGCGTAAATTTTGTGGAACCCCACCTTCCCCCCCAGGATGATAACGGCCACGGCAGCCACGTGAGTGGCACCATTGCGGCTGTAAAAAACAACTATGGTGTGGTCGGTGCCTCTCCCGGAGCTAAACTTTACGCCGTAAAGGTTCTCAACCACAAGGGCGAGGGTTATTTCGCTGATGTAATCCGGGCTCTTGCGTGGTGCCTGGAACAGTACATCCAGGTAGTTAACCTGAGCTTTGGTTCCAACACTCCCAGCCAGGCCCTCCACGAGGCCATCCGCCAGGTAACCGCCAGGGGAATGATTGTGGTGGCTGCTGCCGGTAATGACGGCACTACCCAATCGGTAGATTATCCTGCCGCCTATTCAGAAGCCATAGCGGTAGGCGCGGTGGATGAAAAAGATCGCCTGGCCTCCTTCAGCAGTCAGGGACCGGAAATTAAACTGGTGGCCCCGGGAACCGGCATCCTTTCCACCGGAATTGGGGGGGTGTTCTCGCGTTTAAGCGGCACCTCCATGGCCACTGCCCATGTCAGCGGAGCCATTGCCTTACTTTGGACCATGGCACCCAAACTTAAGGCAGGCCAAATCCTGCACACCCTTTTCGCATCTGCCGAAAAATTGCCTTCCCTATCCAGTGAGCAGCAGGGAGCGGGATTGGTCCGGGTGGACCTGGCCGCTAAAAAATTAAGATTCCACTCACGGGAGGAAGAAATAGAACCGAAAACATCTGAAACAAAAACAGGTGCGAACCAGGAACCGGGCTACCGTTATCCATCAGTTGCTTTCTGGCCCTTTCTTCCGGGACCAACGAGGGAATAATAAAATATAAAAAAGAGGGGGTAGCTCCCAAAGCTACCCCATTTAATTTAGCCTTTACCTTGCTGATTCATTAATTGCATCACACCGGCCAACAACTGGTTCAGTGCCTGGTTATCCTGCTCGCTAAGAGACTGGCGCATAAATTCTATGGCATTACTAAAAAAGCTCATCAGAGCCGCTGGGTCAACGCTGGCCCTTAACTGCTCCACTGTGGCCGGATCAAGCTTCTGAAGCAAATTGCGCAGGGGTTCGGGTAGCATACCCACATCAAGAGGTGTTTTTTCCATCTACTCTCCCCCTCCTTAAATTTGATATCATATATATGTATGCGCTCATTTTTTTGCCCCAAGTTGCCAAAATACAAAACCAGGAGAGTGTGAATGGTGCCGCGCTCGGTGGTAATTTGTGATGTGGAAACAACGGGTTTGAACCCCGGACAGGATGAAATAATCGAAATTGCCCTCCTCCGTTTCCAGGAAGGGGAGATAACTGAACAGTTCCATAGCCTGATCCGCCCACGACAGAAGGTCCCGGTGAGTATCCGCCGTCTCACCGGCATAGACGAAGAAATTCTGGCCGCTGCCCCGTCGCCGGACGAGGTGTTGCCGGTAGTGATGGATTTCCTTGGTTCCGGCCCTTTGATGGGCCATAACGTGTCCTTTGATCGGGATTTCCTGCAGGCCGCCACGGGTACTCTGATGCCAATGAAGCTTTTTGATACCCGGGAACTGGCCCGCATCCTTTTGCCGGGTGCATCCAGTTTTCGCCTGACCGATCTCTGCCGGCTCCTGGGAATAGAACAAATGCGCTCACACCGGGCACTGGATGACGCCCTGGCCACAGCCGCCCTTTATCGCCGGTTGCTCGAAAAGGCAGGGGAAATGGAGGGGCAAATATTGTTATACCTGGCAGCCTTTTTGCAACGGGCCGGTTCAGCCTGGGCCGAAGAAATAGGCCAGATTGCCTGGCAGGCCCGCTCACGGCAGATTACCCGCCCTGCCTTTTTCTTACCCCCACCGCCGGAAGAAGAACAGGAGCCGGTTTGCCCACCGGAACTGCCCCAAACCTCCCAGGAACTGGCCGCTTTGCTGGATCCCGGCGGTCCCCTGGCTCTTCACCTGGAAAATTATGAATATCGCCCGCAACAGGGGCGGATGGTAGAGGCTGTAAGCCGGGCCCTGGAGGAAGAAAAATTTCTGCTTTTGGAAGCCGGGACGGGAACCGGAAAATCCATGGCTTATCTGCTTCCGGCCATGTACTGGTCCCTCTCCCGGGGGCAGCGTGTGGTTATTGCTACCCGAACCATTAACCTGCAAGAACAGTTATGGAAAAGAGATATTCCCCTGGTGAAAGCAGCCCTCGGCTGGCCCTGCCGCGCGGCACTGGTTAAAGGGCGGCAAAATTATCTATGTCTGCGGCGCTGGTTAAACATTCTGCAAGCCCGGGACTGGACAGCTGCGGAAGCGGCCTACTATGCCCGCATACTGGTCTGGACACAGGAAACCATAACGGGGGATAGAAGCGAGCTCAATTTAACCAGTTTGGAACAGGACCTCTGGCAGGAGATGTGTGCCGACAGTGAAGCCTGTCTGGGTTCCCGCTGCCGGTGGTTTGCCCGCGCCTGTTACGTTTCCCGGGCCCGGCGCCAGGCTGAAGGAGCCAACCTGATCATTGTGAACCATTCCCTGCTTCTATCCGATGTGCGCGCCGAAAACCGGGTACTTCCTGCTTACGCCGCCCTGGTGGTGGACGAAGCCCATCATCTAGAAGATGCAGCTACGGAACAACTGGGACGGGTAATTTCTCGCACCGCGCTCTTCCGCTGGATAAGCAGGATCAACCGGTTACTGACCCGCCTTGGCGAACTGGCACCACCTCAGGGAGGGGCTTCCTGGCTTTGTATTCTCCAGCAGGCCCGGGATGCCAGCTACAGGGCATTGCAGGGAGCAGAGTTATTCTTTAACGCCCTTCAGCAGCTGGTAATCCGGCAGGCCGGCATACCTCAAAGAGAAAATAAGCCCCGGTACATTCTCCGGTTAAGGCCAGGTTGGGAGGGAGATATCACCACCCAGCTGCAATCGGAACAGGCCAATCTCCTCTTCTACCTCAAGGAGTTACTATCCAGCTTAAAAATGCTCATGAACCATCTGGAATCATGGCAGATAGGGGAAGAGAACTGGGTTGGACACGCCTGGGAGTTATCCTTCCATGAAAAAGAAGGTACCATGATGGTGGCAGACCTGGAATCCATCTTTAATGGCAGCCTGGAAAAAAACGTCTACTGGGTAGAAGTAAATGATGGGGGAGAAAAGGCCAGCTGCAGCCTACGGGCAGCACCAATTCAGGTCAACAAAATTCTCCATGACCATCTGTATCAAAATAAAAAATCAATAATTTTTACCTCGGCTACCTTAACGGTAGAAGAATCCTTTGATCATTTTATGGAACGTACGGGCCTGGATCTGATACCTCCCCAACGCATAGTCACTATGCAAGTGGATTCCCCCTTTGTTTATGAATCCCAGTCACTGCTGTGCATAGTGAGGGGGCTACCAGCCCCCGGGGAAGTGGCCGAGGATTTATACTTCGAGACATTGACGCACACCCTCCTTGATCTGGCCGAAACTACCAGCGGCCGCATGCTGGTCCTTTATACCTCTCACCGGGTACTCCAGGAAACCTATCGCCGGTTAAAACCGGCATGTGAAGAAAGGGATATCTGTCTTCTCGGTCACAATCTGGACGGCAACCAGTGGCAATTGGTAGAGGAATTCCGCACTTCCGAGAGGGCCATCCTCCTTGGAGCGTCCAGTTTCTGGGAAGGAGTGGACATTCCCGGGCCAGCTCTGAGTTGTGTGGTCATGGTCAAACTTCCCTTCTGGGCTCCCCATGTTCCGGTAGTGGAAGCACGCCTGGAGGAACTGGCTTCCCAGGGGAAGGATGGTTTCCGCCATTTCAGCCTGCCCCAGGCCATTATTCGTTTTAAACAGGGTTTCGGCCGCCTAATCCGCACAGCCCAGGACCGGGGTGTAGTGGTGGTTTTAGACGGACGACTGCTGAATAAAAAATACGGCCGCCATTTTTTACATTCCTTACCTTTAAAAAGCCATATTCAGGGGGACCTTCACCTGATCACCCGGCGGATTGCCCACTGGTTTGCCCACCCCAGCAGTCAACCAAATTGGCTTTTCATCAATCAACCCGAAGATGTGAGGCAATTTACTTCTCCTGGTCGAAATAAGGAAAAATAATTTGCAAAACTGTCACTTTTCGGCTCGTGGCACATACTATATTAAGGACCAACAAAGTAAAGGGGTGAGTTGTCTTGCGCGTTTACTTCGTGCGGCTGCCATCCTTCTTAAGAGCCCTATTACTGAGGGTTTGGAAATAGGAAATAGTAAACAGGAAACGGGACAGGCCACAAGGACCTGTCCCTGCTTTTTTGGAATATTGCGATCTCCGTCATTTTTCCAGCGGAGATTTTTTAGATTTTAAAAAAAGGAATTGGAATTCTTGCGTCGAAAGTATATCTTAAAAAGTGTATAAGCATTTATTGTTTTAGCGAAAATAGTCCCTATCATATTCGAAAAGGGTAAATTTTTAACCAAAAGAGGGATTCAAAATGGAACCAATCAAACTCAACGAAAGTGAAGACAGGGATTTTATTGACCGTGTATGTAGAGAGAGCAGACAGGCAGTGGAAAACTGTTACCAGTGTGGCAAATGTACTGCCGGCTGCCCGGTGGCCTTTGCCTGCGACTTGATGCCCCACCAGGTGATGCGTATGGTGCAGCTGGGATTAAAGGAAGAGGTGCTCCGTTGTCAATGCATCTGGCTCTGTGCCTCCTGCGTTACCTGTACGGCCCGTTGTCCGCGGAATATTGACGTAGCCATGGTCATGGATACTTTACGGATTATGGCCCGGCGCAAGGGAATTAATCCGCCGGGCAGGGGCCGGAATGCGGCCCTGTTCAATACTAATTTCCTGGGTTCAATCCAAAAGTACGGGCGGTTGTTTGAATTTGCCACCATGGCCATGTTCAATCTGAAAACTGGCCAACCTTTCCGGGAAGCAAATACGGGGTTAACCATGCTCAGGCGAGGCAAGTTAAAGCTATCGGTGACCAAACCCCGGGGTCTGGAAGAAATTAACCGTATCTTTGAAAAAGTACGCCAGGCGGAAAAGGAGGTTTAAACGTGAAGTTTGCCTATTATCCCGGTTGCAGCTTGGAAACCAGCGGGAAGGAATACGATCTTTCCACCCGGGCGGTAAGTAAACACCTGGGCATTGAACTTACCGAGGTTCCCGACTGGAGTTGTTGCGGGGCCACTGCTGGGCACAGCACGAGTCACCTTCTGGCCCTGGCCTTGCCCGCCCGCAATCTGGCCCTGGCCGAAGAACTAGGTCTGGATGTAACCGCACCTTGTGCTGCCTGTTACCAGCGCCTGGCTCTGGCCTGCCACGAATTGAACCAAAACCCGCAGTTACGGGAAAAGGTCAATGAAATTACAGGGCGGCCTTTTCACGGCAAGATTAAGGTGATATCTATCCTGGAAGTGATCAGTTCCGTTGGTTTGGAGCGGATCCGGGCTCAGGTGGTGAAGCCCTTAAAAGGGCTAAAAATTGCCGCTTATTACGGTTGTCTTTTGGTGCGACCCCGGGCCATCCAGATCGACGATCCCGAAAACCCGCAAGTTATAGAGCAAATTATGCAGGCCACCGGGGCGGATACGGTGGACTGGTCGCATAAAACCGAATGCTGTGGGGCTTCCCTGGCGGTAAGCAATGAAGAAGTAGCCATTCCCATGGTTTCCCGTATCCTGAATGCGGCGGCACTCTCCGGTGCCAATTGCCTGGTGTGCGCCTGCCCCCTGTGCCACTTCAACCTTGATATGCGCCAGTTAAAGGTTAACCGCCTGCGGGGAACCAATTATCACTTGCCGGTATTTTATTTTACCCAGCTATTGGGATTTGCCATGGGTTTAAATCCGCAGGACTTGAGCCTGCACACCCATTTTGTAGATACCGGCCAGGTACTTAAACTGGTTGGTTAGACTATCACCGACAAGGAGCGATAGGAGTATGCAGCGTATCGGCGTCTTTGTCTGCTGGTGTGGCTCGAACATTGGCGCGGTGGTGGATGTATCGCGGGTGGTGGAAGCTATTTCCACTTTCCCGGGAGTGGTCTACGCCACCGACTACAAGTACATGTGCTCTGAACCCGGGCAGGAAACCATTATCCAGGCAGTGCGGGAATACCGCCTGGACCGGGTGGTGATAGCCTCGTGTTCTCCCCGTCTCCACGAAGCTACCTTCCGCAAAACCCTTTCCCGGGCTGGATTGAACCCCTATCTTTTGGAAATGGCCAATATCCGGGAACAGTGTGCCTGGGTACATCAACGGGAACCGGAAAAAGCCACCCAAAAGGCCATTGAATTAATCCGCCGGGCCATATCCAAGGTGAGCAAGCTGGAGCCCCTTTTTGAATCCATCATTCCCGTCACCAAGCGGGCGCTGGTCATCGGCGGCGGCATTGCCGGTATACAGACCGCCCTGGACATTGCCGACGCCGGTTACCAGGTCATTCTGGTGGAAAGGGAGCCTACCATTGGCGGGAAAATGGCGATGCTGGATAAAACCTTTCCCACCCTGGATTGTTCGGCCTGAATTAGCACGCCCAAGATGGTTGCTGCGGCGCAGCACCCTAATATAACTTTATTTACTTACGCAGAAGTGGAAAAGGTGGAAGGTTATATCGGCAATTTCGAGGTTACCATCAGGCAAAAGGCTCGCTTTGTGGACCACAGCAAATGTACCGGATGCGGAACCTGCTGGGAAAAGTGCCCCACCAAGGTAGTCAGCGAATACAATTTAGGGTTGGGAACGCGTAAGGCCATCTATATCTGCTTTCCCCAGGCCGTACCTAATAAACCGGTAATCGACCGGAAGCACTGCCGGCAGTTTACCAGAGGCAAATGCGGCGTTTGTCAGAAAGTTTGTCCGGCACAAGCAATCGATTACCAGCAGGAAGACCAGTTAGTGAAGGAACAGGTGGGAGCCATTGTGGTGGCTACCGGTTATGACCTGTTTGAATGGGAGCAGGCCTACGGTGAATACGGTTACGGGCGCTATCCCGATGTAATCAGCGGGCTGCAATTCGAAAGGTTGAACAATGCTTCCGGACCCACAGGTGGCAAGATCTTGAGGCCCTCGGATGGGAAGGAACCGAAAAGCGTGGTTTTCATCAAGTGCGTGGGGTCCCGGGATGCAGCCAAGGGTAAGGAATACTGCTCCCGAACCTGCTGTATGTATACGGCCAAACACGCTCACCAGGTGCTGGAAAAAATTCCGGGCTCGAAAGCATACGTTTTTTACATGGATGTCCGTACTCCCGGCAAGGGTTACGAGGAATTTTACCTGCGCACTGTCCACGAAGGTGTGCGGTATATCCGCGGCCGGGTATCCAAAATCTACCCTGAAGGTGACCGCCTGGTGGTCAAGGGTGTAGATACTTTGTTAGGCCGGCCGGTGGAAGTAACGGCTGATCTGGTGGTGCTGGCCACGGCCATGGTACCCAGTAAGGGATACGCTGAAATTGCCCGCATTGTCGGCATTTCCACCGACCAGAACGGATTCTTTATGGAGGGCCATCCCAAGCTACGGCCAGTGGAAACCAATACCGCCGGAGTCTTTCTGGCCGGCGCATGCCAGGGACCCAAAGACATCCCCGATACCGTAGCGCAGGCCAGTGCTGCCGCTGCGAAAGTATGTGCTCTGTTTTCCCGCAACGAGATGGCCGTGGACCCCATGATTGCCCAGGTCAATCAGGCTCTTTGTTCCGGTTGTATGGAATGCAAGAAGATCTGTCCCTACCGGGCCATTGAATCAAGAACCATCAGCGAACGGATGGGCGGTAAAACAGTCGAACGCACGGTAGCCAGTGTGAATACTGGACTGTGTCAGGGATGCGGCGCCTGCACGGTAGCCTGCCGGGCCGGGGCAATCAACGTCAAAGGCTTTACCAACGAGCAGCTACTGGCGGAGGTGGATGCGCTGTGTCTGTAACCGAACAATGGGAACCGAAAATAATTGGCTTTTGCTGTAACTGGTGTAGCTATGCCGGTGCCGATCTGGCCGGCGTTAGCCGCCTGAACTATCCCACTTCAATCCGGGTGATCCGGGTGCCGTGTTCGGGAAGGGTTAATCCTGCATTTATTCTACGTGCTTTCCAGAGGGGTGCCGATGGTGTGCTGGTCAGCGGGTGACACCCCGGTGACTGCCACTATGTTAGTGGCAATTACCATACGCGGCGGCGCTATCTCATTTTTAAACGCCTTTTGGAATTCGTTGGTTTTGAGCCGGGACGTTTCCAGGTCCGCTGGATCAGCGGCTCCGAAGGTGCTAAATTCGCCCGGACGGTTGAGGAGATGACGGAACAAATTAAAGCCCTGGGTCCAAATACCAGAATGAGACAGGAACCGTTACTGAAAGAAACAGGTGTTTCCACCGGGGTGAAGGTAGAGTGAGGGAGGAAATGAAGATACAGGAGAAACTGAGGGAGATAGCCCGGAAATTGTTAGCCGGGGGTGAGGCGGGCGTGGTGATCGGTTACGCTGCGGGCAGCGAAGTGAGTCGGGTAGTCCCCGCCTTTATCAGCCGGGAGGAAGATGTAGACCGGCTGGTCTGGAATCCCCTTTGTATCAACAACCTGGTTAAATATCTTCTGGATTATCGTCACGAACCGGGCAAAGTGGCTGTGGTAGTAAAGGGCTGTGATTCCCGTGCCATCGTTCGCCTGCTGCAGGATAACCAGATCTCCCGGGAACAGGTGATCATCCTGGGTATATCCTGCCCCGGTCTCATCAACCCGGATTTAGTGGCAGCCCGCCTGGACCCGGAAGCGCAAATTAAGGCCGTAACCACCAGTGAGCAGGATTTTTCTTTACAAACGGAGCGGGAAATCTTCACCTTTACCCGGGACGAGGCCCTGCTGGAAAAATGCCGGTACTGCGAGCACCACACCCCGGTAATTTCTGATTTCATAATCGGGGAAGAGATACCGCCTACCACTCCGCTGGACCCTTTTACAGCAGTAAAAGCACTGGAAGAACTACCGGTAGAGGCAAGGAGCGCTTACTGGGATAAGCAATTCAGCCGGTGCTTACGCTGTTATGCTTGTCGCAATGTTTGTCCGGCCTGTACCTGCCGCGAGTGTATCTTTGACCAGGCGGAACCATGCTGGGTGACTAAAGCCAACAACCTGTCGGAAAATATGGCTTTTCACCTGATCCGGGCCTTTCATGTGGCCGGACGGTGCGTGGACTGTGGTGAATGCGATCGGGTATGCCCGGTGAATATACCCCTTTCGCTCCTGAACCGGAAAATACTCAAGGACGTCAAGGAACTGTTCAACGTCCCCACCCCGGGTACCAGTTTAGAAGAGCTGCCCGCCCTGGGGATATTTACCAATTCTGATCCTGATGAATTTATGTAGGGGGGACGCCAGATGAAGGCATACATCATGACAGGGGATAACTTGGGGGCCTGGCTGGATACCCTGGCCAGGGATTTCACCTTGATTGCACCGGTTAAGGAAGAAGAAAATGTGATCCTGTTTAAACCAGTCAAGGGTTTTGCCGAGATAAACCTGAACTATACCAATAGTACTGTATCACCCAAAGGTTGGATTTTCCCTCAGACCGAAGAAATGTTTTACTTTTCCACCGCCGGTGGGCAGATCAACCTTACGGACGTGCAAGCTCCCCGACCGGCCATAATTTTTGGCCTTCGCCCCTGTGACATCAAAGGGATTCTCACTTTAGATCCGGTATTTAACGGTGCCTATCCGGATCCCTATTACCAGAATCGCCGGGAAAATACCATTCTGGTGGGTCTGTGCTGTACCCGGGTTGAACGCCATTGCTTTTGTACCTCCATGGGTGGCGGTCCCACCGACGGGCGGGGAGCTGATCTTTTGGTTACGGAGATTGACGGGGGCTATGGGCTTGAGGCACTAACTTCCCGGGGAGAGGAGTTGATCCACCGGTACCAAGGCTATTTTACCCCGGACCAGCATAGCCGGGTGATACTGGCGAGAGAGGAACTGGGCCAAAAACTGGCCGGCCAGTTTACCCGCACTGTTGATACTACCGGTGTTAAGGAATTCTTGGATCAAAACTTCGAACTACCCTACTGGGATGAAATTGCCCGTCGCTGTCTGGGCTGTGGTATCTGCACTTACATTTGCCCCACTTGTCACTGCTTTGATATTTTCGACTTTGCCCCGGATGGGGAAAGGGGAGTGCGGTCACGCTGCTGGGATTCCTGCATGTTCAGTCATTTTACCAGAATGGCCGGAGGACATAACCCCCGCCCCACACAAAAGGAGCGGGTGCGCAACCGTTTTCTGCACAAACTCAAGTACCACCGGGATCGCTACGACCTGGACGGGTGTGTCGGTTGTGGCCGGTGTGTCACCAAGTGTCCGGTGAATATTGATATCCGTCAGATTATTGCCGACCTGCAGGAGGTGGCTCAGCATGCGTAACTGCCAGTGCATCAACCCTTTAAAACCATACCCGGCCACCATCATTAAAATTATCGATGAAACTCCAGACGTTAAGAGCTTTCAGATGGTTTTCGATAACCCGGCGGTGATGGAAAATTTCCGACAAAAGCCGGGCCAGGTAGCCCAACTCTCCGTATTTGGTGTGGGCGAAGCTACCATCTCCATTACCTCGTCGCCCACCCGGCGGGGCATTCTGGAGTTCAGCGTGAAAAAGGTGGGTATGCTCACCAGTGCACTGCACCGGCTGGAAGTGGGTAGTAAAGTGGGTATCCGGGGGCCATATGGCAATCACTTTCCCTACGAGGTAATGAAGGGGAAGGACCTTTTGTTCATTGGCGGTGGTATTGGGCTGGCCCCCCTACGGTCACTCATTGATTTTGTGCTGGCCGAAGAAAACAGGGGGGACTATGGGAAGGTGGAAATCATTTACGGTGCCCGGTCCATGGATGATCTTTGTTTTAAATACGATATTCTGGATCGCTGGCCCCAAATGCCCGGTACCACTGTCTATACCACCATTGACCGGGCCGAGCTGGGTTGGGAGGGACATGTGGGGTTTGTTCCGGCCTACCTGGAGGAGATTAATCCCTCCCCGGAAAACAAGTATGCCATTACCTGCGGCCCACCCATCATGATTAAGTTTGTCCTGCAGGCTCTGGAGAAGATGGGTTTTGCCGATGACCAGGTCATTACCACTCTGGAAATGAAAATGAAATGCGGCATTGGTAAATGCGGCCGCTGTAACATCGGCAGCAAATACGTTTGCCTGGATGGCCCCGTATTTTACTTAAGCCAGCTTAAACGGCTTCCGCCGGAATTCTAAAGAGGTTATGAAAATCTGGTTGGCCCAGGCTAACCTGTACGCCCCCGGTAAATAAACAACTGGCTGGCCTACCTGGGAAAGTTTAATACTAAAGAAATGAAAAGACACCGTCTTCCGAAGGCCGGTGTCTTTTTCTGTACATATAATATTGCAGGTTCTCTTTCCCGGGGTGATCATGATGACGAAGCTGTCACGATGGCGCATATATCTGGGATTGCTCCTTTTAAGTACAGGAGGGATATTAATGGTAGTCACCCTGTTGCATCGCTAAAAGAAGGATTTCGCCATACTCTTGTAGAAAGTCAAAGTAATTAACCCTGATCGCTGGAACCTACCCCCAGTACGCCACCCAGGGCACCCGCCACCAGGGCCAGGATTAATTTTTGGAGCATGGAAACCAGCATGACCTGGGAGGGTAGTATAGTGGTGGCAAGCAGCCAGGAAAGTATGAAAAAAAGAGCGGCCACCCCCAAACCGTGAAACAACCCCCGCTTCCCGGCCCGGCTGGCAGCTGACCAGGCTCCCACCAGCACGCTGAAGAAAAACAGGCCCGCGGCAAACCAGGGCAGGCAGTTTTCAGACAGGCTGGTAAAATAATAACCCACGCCAATCAAAGCACTACCCAGAAAAGATACTGCCAGCCCTAAAAGGGTTCCCCGTAACACTTCCCGGAGACTAAAGGAACCTGGAGTTTCCTGGTTAAGCAAGAACCATCACCTCCGTTTTTTATTTTCAATCTATAGTAGACGAATGTGGCTAATATGACTAATTTTGGTCGGGAGAGGAAAAATGGCGGAACAAATTGTGGCTTATACTTTGGGGAAAAACCTGTACTTAAATATTACCAACCGCTGTACCAATAATTGCCTTTTTTGTATTCGCCACACCGTCGAAGGCGTTGGCTATGACCTCTGGCTTAAACATGAACCTTCCCTGGAAGAAGTGCTTGCGGCAGTGCCAGACCCCACCCGCTACCAGGAAATAGTGTTTTGTGGTTATGGGGAACCGCTCATGCGGTTGGAATTGGTGAGGAAGGCAGCAGAGCAGCTTAAACAAATGGGTGCGCGAATCAGAATTAATACCAACGGCCAGGCGAACCTCATATACGGAAGAAATGTGGTCCCGGAATTAAAGGATCTGGTAGACACTGTTTGTATCAGCTTAAACGCTCAGTCGGTTGCCCGGTACGTAGAAATCTGCCGACCCATATATGGTGAGAAGGCCTATCAGGCGGTGCTGGATTTTGCCTGCTGTTGTGTGGGGAAAATCCCCAGGGTGGTGCTTTCGGTAGTGCAATGGCCGGGAGTGGATGTGGAAAGATGCCGGGAAATTGCCCGCAAGTTAGGGGGAGAATTTCGGCTGCGGCGGTTTACCGGTACATTAAATTGAAATAATACTGGTTTTATATCATCACCGGCTGCGCTTGTCCTTATACGGAATACCAGGCGGGGGATAATAAGGAAGCAGCTACCGGATCGAAGGGGGTGAAGAATTCATTGTCAGCACAACAGACACTACTAAAGATTGAAGGCATGTCCTGTAATCATTGCAAGGCAGCGGTGGAAAAGGCTTTAAGGGAAATCAAGGGGGTAAAGGATGTTGCTGTTGATTTGGATTATAAAAGAGCTACGGTAACCCACGAAGCTACGGTAACCAGAGAAGAACTGGCCAGAGCCGTAAAAAAGGCAGGCTACCTGGTGCTTCCATAAACTTTGCAAAACCGGAGGTAATTTTGTCGCCTCCGGTTTTTTTATCCAGACCTGTTGTCGTAAGAATAGGATACTTGATGGAATAAAGTTGCCATTATTAGCAGGAATAACCAGGGCGCAGAAAGAAATGAGGATGTAACATTAACGGAAGAAGGAGCGATTCAGATGTGGAACCCACTGCCTGCACTGAAGCGCCAGAGTACCGTGGCAGTTTTGTGGCAAGTAGGGGCCCGCATCCTGGAAGCCCTGGGAGCCGATGAACAAGCCCTGCGATGGATCGATCGGGCCATGCGGCTCGATCCCAGGCAGGCAACACTCCACCTGCACGCAACCAGGCTGTGCCTGAAACGAGGCCGATTGGACCGAGCAATCCTGCACTGGAAAAAGGTAGCCGGTGAACAGGGTAAAACCAGCCTTTTATACTGGCTTAACCGGACCAACCAACGGGCTTTTAATGCCTCCCGGCTGATTCAAAAGACGGGTACTTACTCTCTTGAAGAAAAGGAGAAGAGCCCTCCCTCTCCCGGCAAGCAGAGAAAAAACTCCCTGGCTCGCTTTAGAGACCTCTTTCGGAGGCGGTCTGACACCCTACCCCTGGATGAAATAGGGGTGCAATTACTGGAAATAGGTAGGGCCGAACAGGCGCTGGCACTGTTCCGACAGGTCCAGCTCTGTCAGGGAGCCAGTCCCGAGCTATATCTAAATATGGGACTGGCAGCAAGTAAGCTGGGTCGACACGAGGAGGCTTTAAAATATTACCAACGGGCACAGGCTGGAGGATTAAATAACGTGGAAATTATGAACAACAAGGGATACAGCCTGTCCCATCTGGGGCGCTATGAAGAGGCCATTGCTTGTTATGAACTGGCCAGGGAAATGTGTCCCGGTGATGCAACTATCCTCACCAATCTGGCCTCCTGCTACCAGCGAGCCCAATTGTATCAAAAAGCCCTTTCCTGTTATGAAAATGCCCTGCTTTGTTGCTCCAGTGACGCCACTACTTTGAACAACTATGCCCTTTGTTTGGATGAAACGGGCAGGCACGAGGAAGCCCTTCAACTGTACAACCGGGCCCTGGCCCTGGAACCGGATAACCGAACCTTGATGTTAAATAAGGCAGCATGTTTACTCAAGTTAAAACGGTATGACGAGTCCATGGCCATATGTGACCAAATACTGGCCAGGCAGCCCGGCTGCTCTGAAACCTGGGGTATGCGGGGCAATGTGCTCAACGAGATGGGGCGAACTTCAGAAGCGGTGGAATGTTATAACCGGGCACTGGGCCTGTTCCGGGAATGAAATTATTAAGTCAGCCCCTCCATGCCACCTTCGGCTGCACCAGCAGAAAAATGAAGATAAAAACTACGTTTAAAGTTTTTAAAACACGTTTTTGGCGCGGCGGTCTTTCCCCGGCGCTCGCTTCTCCGAGAAGACCGTCGCCTTTTTTTGAGGATTCTGCGCGTAACAACAGTGCGGTAAGCCATCACCCGGGTCTTCCCAAAAGGTACAATCCGCTCCTTTTTGTCTTTGTTCCGTAGAAAGAAGAAGGACGTTAGGGAATGGTGGCGAAATAGTTAAAATCCAGGTGGTTGAGTTATACTACTCGGTGGAGGAATTAAATGTATGTACAGATTAACCGTAAGTAAGCGCTTTGCGGCCGCCCACCGCCTGGTCAATTATCGGGGTCAATGTGCCAGGTTACACGGACACACCTGGACCGTAGAGGTTTCGGTGGGGGGAAACAAACTAGACTCTTGCGGCATGCTCGTTGATTTTCGTACCTTAAAGGAACTGGTCGGCAAAATAGTAGAGGAACTGGATCATAGCTGTTTGAATGATTTACCTCCGTTTAATCGGAATGACTATAACCCCACCGCTGAAAATCTAGCCAGGTATATTTTCGATAAACTAAAGCCGTTACTGCCCCCGGATTTAATCATCAGCGAGGTACGGGTCTGGGAATCACCCGATGTCTGTGCCAGTTACCGGGAGGATGCCATACCGTGAAAAGTATAATTTTGCTTTCTGGTGGTCTGGACTCTACCGTATCCATGGCCCAGGCCTTGCAAGAAGGCCAGGTGGAGCTGTGCCTGACGATGGATTACGGCCAGCGAGCGGCCAGAAAGGAAATTGCCGCTGCTTCTGCTCTGGCTGCCTACTATCAACTGGCCCATCGGGTGATCAAGCTTCCCTTTCTAAATGAGGTTACCACCACTTCCCTGGTGAACGGCAAAGGAATCATACCCGAACCCAGCGAAGAATCTTTAGACGATCCCCAACAGGCTGCAGCCAGTGCCGCCGCAGTGTGGGTACCCAATCGGAACGGTTTGTTCATTAATATTGCCGCGTGCTTTGCGGAAGCTTTAGGCTGTGATCAGGTGGTGACCGGTTTTAACCGGGAAGAAGCCGCCACTTTTCCTGATAACAGCGTTGATTTTTTAGAGGCCATTAATCGTTCTCTGGCTTATTCTACGGCCAACGGTGTACGGGTAGTCAGTTACACCGCCAGGCTTAATAAAGTAGAAATAGTACGCCTGGGACAGCGCCTGGGGGTGCCCTGGCACCTTATCTGGAGTTGTTATCACGGTGGGGAAAACATGTGCGGACGCTGTGAAAGTTGCCGGCGACTGGCGCGGGCCATGGCCGCCGCAGGGAGGTGAAACCCATGCATGTTTATTTTGTCCCCCAGACCATCCTGTACGACGGTACGCAACTTTCTTCCCTTTGGGCCTACCGTTCTTTTGGTCTCTTAGGAGACAGCATTGTGGGTTTCAGGGGGCCCTGCCGTGTCCATTTCGACCATATGGTGGATCTGGAAGATGTGCGAGTACAATCACCTATTTATGGTGATGACATGTTGCATTTTATTGTTGAACACTTTGATCACGATCTGGAAAAGGCGGTCCTGCGACAGCGGTTGCTGGTGACCATAATCAAAGAGATACTGGAAAAAAGGAAACCCGGCCTGCAGCGAGCAGGAGATGATTTATATTATGAAGAACGCAAATTGTCCATTTCCATTGCCACTGCCACTCCCGTATCGACCATGATTCACACAGCCTTAAATATTACCGCGGAAAACACACCTGTGCCAGCTGCAGGACTGGTGGAACTGGGCTGGCCGGTTGCCTCAATCCCTGAGCTGGCCCAGGAAATTGGCCGGACTTACGCGGATGAAATGCAGGGTGTCATACGCTCCAGATGTAAGGTACGGGGGGTGGGGTAAATGTCCCTTCCGGTTGCCCCCTTGATCGAAATCTTTTCCTCCATTCAAGGTGAAGGTATACTGGTGGGATGCCGGCAGATTTTTTTACGCTTTGCAGGCTGTAACCTTGCGTGTAGCTATTGTGATACTCTCCGGGACACACCCGGGCAATGCCGTTGGGAAATCAGGCCGGGTAGCCGGGAATTCACTTTTCTACCCAACCCCCTTACTCCTCAGGAGGTAGCCTTAAAGGTAAGGGAATTAAACCCGGCCATCCATCACTCCATCAGTCTGACGGGAGGAGAACCGCTGCTACACACTTCCTTTCTGTTAGAGCTCATTCCTTTACTTAAGGAAACCCGGCAAGGTATCTATTTGGAAACCAACGGCACCTTACCCGATAGGCTGCAAACAATACTTCCCCTGGTGGATATTATCGCCATGGACATCAAACTTCCAGGAACGGCAAAAATAGGCCCCTGCTGGCAGGAACACAGAGAATTTCTGAACCTGGCCCGCAGGAAATATGTATTCGTGAAGCTGGTGGTCGATGAAAACAGTAAACTTGAAGAGATAGAAGAGGCCTTAGACCTGATCTGTGGCGTGGGGGATATACCCCTGGTGATCCAGCCAGTTACAACTCCAGAGGGCAAAATTCAGTTGAACCAGGAAAAAGTACTCACCTGGCAATCCCGGGCACTAGAGAGATTAACCGACGTCAGGGTCATCCCCCAAACGCATAAATTTTTTGGTCATTTGTAATTCAGGAGGGAGAGGTAATGATTGATACAGAAAAGATTGAAAAAGCGGTACGCATGATTCTGGAAGCGATTGGTGAAGACCCTGACCGGGAAGGACTGAGGGAAACGCCGGCCCGGGTAGCCAGAATGTACAAAGAAATTTTTTGTGGCCTATGGGAAGATCCCGAATTGCATTTAGAAAAAATATTTACCGAAGAACATGAGGAAATGATACTGGTTAAAGATATCCCCATATATTCTATGTGTGAGCACCACTTGCTACCCTTTTTTGGCAAGGCCCATGTGGCCTATATACCAAGGCGGGGCAAAGTAACCGGACTTTCCAAGCTGGCCCGGGTGGTAGAGGGATTCGCCAAACGTCCTCAATTACAAGAACGCCTGACCACCCAGATTGCCGACAGCATTATGCGCCGGCTTAATCCGCAAGGAGTGCTGGTTGTAATTGAAGCGGAGCACATGTGCATGACTCTGCGGGGAATTCGCAAGCCCGGGTCTAAAACCATTACTTCGGCAGTACGGGGCTCCTTTCAGAAAAGCGAAGCAACCAGAGCAGAAGCCCTGGCCTTAATCAAGGGCTAGGCGGCTATGCTTGTTGGGGGGTAATAACTTTGGAGGTAATAACCGATGAAGGAAAAGGAAAAAGAGGGAAAATTAGAATTAATAGCCACAAAGAGCTTTGCTCCCTATGCGGAAATGTATAAGGTAATTGATTTTTTAAATAAAAGCCTTAAGCACAAGAAAGTTATGTTTGGTTTAACTAAAGATCCTGAGAAAGGAACAATGACTATTTCAATTTACGAAATATGATTGGAGGTTGCCATGGTTGTCCTGCTTAGCAATGATGATGGCATCCATGCCCCTGGCTTAAAAGCACTGGCTGAAAGCCTGCAGGAACTGGGTGAGCTATTCATCGTGGCACCGGACCGGGAACGCAGCGCTACCGGTCACGGTATCACCGTTCACCGCCCCCTGCGCCTGGAAACAGTTACCCTTCCCGGCGTTAATGCCAGGGCCTGGGCCGTGGATGGCACACCGGCCGATTGTGTAAAGCTGGCTGTGGAGGATCTGCTACCCAGGCCTCCGGAGCTGGTGGTAGCTGGAATCAACCAGGGGCCTAACCTGGGCACCGATGTCCTTTACTCCGGAACGGTTTCCGCAGCTATTGAAGGGATTATTAATGGTTTTCCGTCCCTGGCCATTTCCTTAACCAGCTATGGCAGTTATGATTTTACTACCGCTGCGGAAGTGGCCCGGAAAGTGGTTACTCTGGTCATGAAAAATGGCCTGCCGCCAGGGACATTATTAAATATTAATGTACCACCCGCCAAGCCCCGGGGTATGCGCATTACTCGTTTGGGCAACCGGCGTTACATAAATATTTTCCATAAACGTACCGATCCCCGCGGGCGCATTTATTACTGGATGGCGGGGGAACCGCTGGATCTGGAAGAAAACGGTGAGGATACAGACGTACAGGCCATAAAACAAAATTTTATCTCCATTACTCCAATCCAGCTGGACCTGACTGACCACCATGCGCTGCAAATTCTCCGCCAGCAATGGGGGGAAATACCCTTTAATATTTAGGACGCCAGCCAAGGAATGATGCCAGTCGCCGCAAATCATGGCTGTGTACCCCACCGGAAAGAAACAACAATACCAGATAGGTTACTGCCCCCAGGAGAAGCACAACTAACAGGCCGGCCCGGGATATATCACCGGAACCAATAATGAAGTTACGGACATACCACATGACCACCGCCATTCCCACGGTGGCCAGCAGAGGTTTACCCAGGCAGTAACTAAAATCCACCCGTAAGGCAATCAACTCCTTCAAATCCCGGTAATTCAACAGGGACATAATGATATAGGCAGCACACAGGGAAAGGGCGGTACCCTTGATGGCCAGTGCGGGGATGGCCGTGAGGTAATAAATACCTGCTACCTTAAAAGCTGCGGCAATAATCAGGTTGCGTAACGGTCTTTCGGCACGACCCAAACCCTGTAAAATTCCCGTGGTGGTCTGCTGCAGGTAGAGAAATGGCCCCCCCATGGCCAGGGTGCCCAGGGCCAGCCCCGCATCAGCATAACCGAAAAGCACGTGACATAGCTCCCGAGGCAAAAGGAAAAAGACCGCCGTTGCGGGCAATCCGGCCAGCATGGTTAAACGTAAAGCTTCTTCTGTACGACCGCGTACCAGAGGAAGATCGTTTTGGGCCAGGGCATCACTTATTGCCGGTATCAGGGCCGTGGCTAAAGAAATGGTAACAATACTGGGAGTAAACAATAGGGACTCGGCAATACCTACAAATTGACCGTACACTCCGGTAGCCTCATTGATAGTCATCCCTGCGGCCTGCAGGCGCCGGGGGATTAACATGGCGTCCACCGATAAAAAGGCCGTGGAAACAAAGCGGGTGAGGGTTACGGGTACAGCTAGCTCGAAGATCCGCCCGGTCACTGCCAGTGCTGGTTCCGGATAATAAAGGGTAAACCCCGAAAGGGAAGGGTGTTTTTTGATATAAATAGCCAGCATGAAAAGAAATCCGGTAAATTCTCCCAGTACCACTCCCAGGGAAATACCCATGGCAGCATATTCGATTCCCCGGGGAAGCATAAACCAGGCAATCCCCAAACCAGCGATAACGCGGACCAGTTGTTCCACCACCTGGGTTACCGCGGTGGGGGCCATCTGCTGCAGGCCCTGAAAAAAGCCACGAAAGGCCGAGCAAAGGGAAACAATGATAATACCCGGTACCAGGCTAAGAAAACAGTAGTAAACTTTGGGGTTGGGAAAGACATACTTTTGCAATAGCGGTGCCCCAAAGATGATCAGCAGGGTAAAGAAGACACTGCTCGCCACAATGCACCAAAAGGCAATGGAGAAAACCCGGTAAGCTCCCCGGAGGTTGCCCCGGGCCACCTCTTCAGCCATCAGTTTGGCAATAGCTACCGGAATCCCGGCAGTTGCCAGAACCAGCACCAGGATATAAAAAGGGTAGACCATGTTAAAAAGGCCGACACCCTCGGGGCGAATCAAACGAATCATTAAAATCTGATAAACAAACCCGATCAGCCGGTTGCACAGGCTGGCCAATAATAGGATAAAGGCACCATACACAAAGGATTGCCGGGACATGTCCTGCCACCTCTTGCTATATCTATGTTCGTACCCGGTGGCCTATGTGGCCAACCTTGTCAAGCTTGATAGAATGTCTGTCAAAAAAATTTTTCATATTTCCAAAGGATTTTGCCGGTACAGCGTAGAATAACAGGAGTTTAAGCACCGCAATAACGGAGTTGCGGGTTGCACAAAAGGGCACCCCTTGTGGGGTTGTTTTTTGTGCCTAATCCAGATATGCCCAGTTCTGGCTGCGATAGAGTATAGAATACAGATCTGGGGGAAACCATTATTTACAAAAAAAGGAGGTAACGGGATTTTGAAAAATTACCAGACTTCTCAACTTCGTAACATTGGCGTGGTGGCCCACGGTGGGGCCGGTAAGACCTCTCTAGTGGAGGCAATACTTTTTAATACCGGGGCCATTACCCGACTGGGCCGGGTAGAAGATGGTACCACCACTGCCGATTACCATCCTGAGGAAATCAATCGCCAGGTAACCATCCATACCAGCCTGGTACCTTGCGAATGGCAAAATTGCAAGCTGAACATTTTAGACACCCCGGGATACTCCGACTTTATTGGGGAAGTGCGCGGTGTACTGCGGGTGGTGGAAACAGCCCTGTTTGTGGTCTCGGCGGTTGACGGGGTAGAAGTACAGACAGAGGTCATCTGGGATCTGGTTGAACAGGGCAATCAATCCCGGATAGTCTTCATTAATAAGATGGACCGGGAAAACGCCAACTTCTACAAAGTGCTGGACGATTTGCAAGCCAGGTTTAATGCCAATTTTGCTCCCATTCAGTTGCCCATCGGCCAGGCCAATGATTTCACCGGTATTGTAGACCTGGTAGAACAAAAGGCCTACTCCTTTGAAAATGGAAAACCCAAGGAAATAGCCATTCCCGATACCCTGGTGTCGGAAATTCCCTCCTACCGGGAGAAGCTGATTGAAGCGGCGGTTGAGGCTGACGATGAGTTGATGATGAAGTACCTGGAAGGAGAAGAATTGAGCGGCGAGGAAATTAAGCAGGGCCTGCAAAAGGGGGTTATTTCCGGCAAAGTAGTGCCCATATTATGTGGGTCAGCTACCAAAAACATGGCTGTAACCAGCCTGATGGACTTCCTGGTGAAAAACTGCCCTGCTCCACCGGTGGAGGAAGGGGCTCCTTTCTCCGGCCTGGTCTTTAAAACCCTGGCTGACCCTTATGTCGGTAAGATGAACTTTATCCGGGTTTTCACTGGAACCCTGAAGAGCGATACCGTTGTGCTGAACAGTACCAGAGAAAAGCAGGAAAAGATCGGACAAATCCTTTATGTACGGGGTAAAAACTCAACCCCTACCACGGAGGTACCCACTGGCGATATAGCCGTGCTGGTAAAACTGCAGGATACCAGTACGGGCGACACCCTGTGTGATAAGGATCATCCCGTTAAGCTGGAGGGAATTAACTTCCCCGAACCAACCCTGACGGTAGCCATTCAACCCAAGAGCAAAGGTGACGAGGATAAACTGGGCGACGCCCTGTCCAAGTTGTTGGAAGAAGATCCCACGGTTCGGGTGGAGAAAAATACGGAGACAAAACAAACACTGCTCACCGGTATGGGAGAATTACACCTGGATATCCTTCTGGAGAGGCTAAAACGCAAATACGGTGTGGATGTAACCATGGATACACCGAAAGTACCCTACCGGGAGACCATCCGCGCCGAAGTAAAGGTGGAAGGCAAACACAAGAAGCAAACCGGCGGTCGCGGACAATACGGCCACGTGTGGTTGCGCTTGGAGCCTCTGGCCGAAGCACCCTTTGAATTTACGGAAGAAATCTTCGGCGGAGCGGTACCGAAACAGTACATCCCGGCAGTAGAAAAAGGTGTGCGGGAAGCCATGCAGGAAGGTGTGCTGGCCGGTTACCCGGTTACCGGAGTAAAGGTTGTGCTTTATGACGGTTCCTTCCACCCGGTAGACTCCTCGGAACTGGCCTTTAAAATCGCGGCTTCTATGGCCTTTAAGAAAGGACAGCAACAGGCCAAGCCTGTACTGCTTGAACCAATCATGGAAGTAGAAGTCACCGTGCCTGAAAACTTCATGGGTGACATCATCAGTGATTTCAACACAAAGCGGGGACGCATTCTGGGGATGGAAGCGGCAGGGAAAAACTCCCGGGTGAAGGCTCTGGTACCACTGGCGGAAATGTATCGCTATGCCATCGACTTGAAATCCATGACCCAGGGCAGGGGTTCCTTCCGGATGAAGTTTACCAATTACGAAGAAGTGCCTGCTCGCCTAGCCGAAGAAATTATCAAAAAGGCTAAAGCGGCAGCGGAGGCAGAAAAATAGGCAGGAGCAAATCTCCTGCTTTATTTTTAGCCCTAAATAAGGAAAAAGGCCTTCTGTTTGGGAAGGCCTTTCTTTATACTGGCTGGCAGGGGAGACAGGACTCGAACCCGCAACCTACGGTTTTGGAGACCGAAATACGGCCTTTGTATAGTTTGGCGAAGTTTGCAAAGGCTTGATTTACCTTGTGTTGTTAGAAGCTACCAGGGAATAAATGGGTGGTTTTTGGCTTCGTTTTGGGGTGTTTGCTCCCAATCTGCTCCCAAAATGCTCCCAAAGCGAAAATCCAGTTTCGCTTACAGCCACGCGGCCTCCAGGCCTTGCTGCTCCCAAAATGGATGATGGGATCACGCGCCAGCAGAATGGGTTTCGTAATTCGTAGGCGGGAAGAAAACAGCAGGCAAAAACCGCAGAACATTGATTTTCCAGGGCTTCAATCCTTTCTGTAAAGGCCCTAAAACGGAAACGGAAATTAATTTTTCAGCCCTATCGCTAGACGAATTTCGGGGCTCGCGAGACCCGCAACCCCTACCCTTCCTGGAAGGACCCGCCAGGTTCGTTTTCTCCTTTACTACTCACTCTGCACTCTGCAGAAAAGGGTTCGTGCTTACAGCCGCCTGCATTATAACCGCAGACAGATTTACTCTGCAGAATCTGCACAATTCAAAGGGATACTAGTGTTGTGTACTAGTGTCCCGCACCGGCACACTGAAGGCTGGCCACGTAATACCCAACCAGCGTGTATGAGTAATACCGCCTGGAAGTGTCCCAAAAGGGGGGCTTTGCACCCTCCAGGCCGCGATTTGCCTGGGGGCTGCGGGCACCCCCGCCGCCCGCCTACTTCGATACTACTAGTTCGCGCGAAGAAGCAAATCAAGCGTAGCGAATGGCAGGGAAAAGGCCATTATTTCCGGAATAAGCGGGCCTGGTTACATTCCAGCTATTGGTGCGAAACTTGCTTCGCAATCTTCGCACCAGGAAGCTGAGATTTGATCCGGCGTAAAGCAGGCGGGCCGCCTCGTGCCCGGTTGGTGCGGGCTGGGCAGGTTTCGGGGATACTTGCTTGCGGTTTTGGGCCGCCAGATGGCCTTAAAAGGGCACAAAAAAGACCGGGCAGTAGGATTTCTGCCCGGTTTTTTTTCTCGCAAATTTGGGCCATTCTCGTGCGCCTGGGGGCTATTCCTGCCCGCCGCTTTTCCGGCTTCCCTTTACCAAAAAGTCCTGCAAAGCCTCTTCCGATATTCGCCACAGGCTCCCCGCTTTGACGGCTTCCAGTTTGCCCGCCCGTATCCACTCGTAAACGGTCCGCTTTGAAACCTTCAACATTTCTGCAACATCTTCTATGGTCAGTAACTGCATGGCTATTCCCTCCTTCTCATGCAACAGTATACCAAAGCCTTCATCCCTTTGTCAAAAAACCGTTGACATTGCAAAGAGAGGAATACTATACTATACACATACAGACAGTTACATTCTAATACATAACCAGAAGGGGGGCAGTTTTTGCGTGGACGTACTAACCTGGTGCACAAAGAAGAGCCGCATTCATGAAATCGTGGTAATGGAGGGGGATTTTCCAGCTCCGGAACTAAGCCTGAACCTGGAAACTGGGGAGGTCGGGAGGGTCAGACTTTACGTTCCCAGAGCAGTAGCGGAGGACGAAAAGTTACTTCGGGAAGTGGTTGAAAAAGCGGAAAGTTTTTTAGCCCGGCGGGAAGAGGAAGCACAAATGCTGGCCGGTGCAACAGATAAAAGGAGGCAATCTGTATGCCCGTGGTAGAGAAAACAAACATAACGTTCAATGCGGATGGACAAGCGGACGGGCTTAAAGTACCGCCGCAGGACGCCTTTTACTTCGCAGGCCGGAGGCTGGCAGTCTACCGCATCAGGGAACAAATAAACACCTTAATCTACAAACCAATTCCTGCTGATTCCCTGGTGGTTATTGATCTCGACATGTTACCCCGCAGCCGGTTTGTTTATACTCTTTGCTGGTTTGAAAGCCATCCCGGCACGTTTCTGGAGAAGCTTTGGGGTGTAAACCGTAATACCGGAGAGATTTTGGTAGACAACCCATTTGGAAATGGCTTTGCCAGGGCTTTGAAATTCACGGGTGTCCCCATTGCCTGCTTCAACAAGGACGGGTCTTTGCTCTGGCGCGGCCTCACAAAGGAAGAGAAGGAAAAGTCGGTCGGGGGCCCTGGATTATTTCACGTGAAATAATGGTTATTTTTTGTGGAGGAGGAAGCCGTTGATGATTCCGTTGAAAGAAGATATGTTTATCCCTGCTATCAAGATAAGCAACAACCCGGTATGGCAAAGGCTTGTTCACCTTGGGACCAAAAGGGGCATTAAAATGTTTGCGGATGATTTCAGGGGCACTCCTTTAGAAGGGGAGGTAAGAGGATTTTACATAGGGAAAAATGAGTTCAATGCCATAGTTGTTGACAGCAGTCTCCCGGAAGAGCAAAGGCAGTTCACGTTGGCTCATGAACTAGGCCACTACGCATTGCATAGAGGATCGGCGTACAACTTCGATTCACCAAAAGAATTAAAAGCCAAAAACGAAAGGGAGGCAGACTACTTCGCTAACCGGCTTCTTCACTGGGTAAGAAAAGGCCAGCCCTAGCGAAAACCGGACAAAAGAACTGCATGGACAGAAAAATGGCAGCCTTTTCGGTTGTCCTGAAAAATCTTGAAAGGGGGATCTTAATTATGGCGGTAACCGCTGAAAAACAGGAAACTTCCGTACAGGAGATGATGGCTGAATTGTTGCGTTTATACCCGGCGGGCTTAATCGTGTTTCTTAGAGACCTGGCCTGACTGGCCCGCAGGTGGCAAAAAGAACACAGCCCTCTGTCACACGAAAGGCGACGTAGAAAATTACTGAGGGAGTACAAGCCACATAATTATGAAAACTGGAAAGACGATAAAGCAGAGATTAGTTACTTTAGGCTCAGGCTGCTAGAAATGATACCGTACGATGTTTTGCCCGTATTAACTCAGGAGATTGACGCCTTCGTAAAAGCGTATAAAGAGCAGTCTGCTAGCAAAATTAACGCCTGTATAAAAGAACATTTCGGCCAATAAAAACAAGGCGCTGGGAAATACCCGGCGCCTTTACTGCTTTTTAATTCTGGCTTCTGCTTTTTATCCCGCCGGCTGGGCGGTCAACAAAAAAAACCGGGGCTTAGTCCCGGCTCGAAGGAGGGTAAATTGGAAATTAAAAACCTTGGAAATTAAAACCGTAGCTAAATTATACCAAAACAAAACCGGTGTTCGCAACCAAAATAACCAAAAACCTGCCCGGTATCAACATCATGCGTTTAAACTATTCATAAGACAGCCGCCTTTTTTGGCGGGTCATTTCTTTTACTTTCCGCTCCACCACCTCTTCTAATTCTTTTACGAAGTATCGTTGCTGCTCTTTCAGCGCCGACATTGTGCCGGGACCGGCGCCATGAACAACCGGGGCAAAGGTGACATTGATATTGATGGTATTTTCGCCTTCGGTGCGTGCTGGGACAACCCCCAGCATCTCCCCGGCCTTCTGCCAGAGTGAAACGGAACGCCGGGAACCGTCCAACGGGATGACCGCTTCCGGTCCGGCCTCAGCCACCATCCCCAGGTGGGGCCTGGTGAGAATACCACCGTGGGCGTAGGCTTTAATTTCAGGCAAACGGGGTGCGGTAACGGTTGCCCGGTAAACCGCACTTCCGGCCAGTTCCGGTAACCTCGGTACCGCACCCAGCACCGGAGTGATTACTGCCTGCCCGGCAGGTATGAGCATTTCAGGTGCTGCACCCAGCATGAAGCCTACCCGCTGCCACAACGCCAGCGCACGGCTCCTCATCCCGGGAGTCAGCGGGATGACCGCTTCCGGTCCGGCCTCAGCCACCATCCCCAGGTGGGGCCTGGTGAGAATACCGCCACGGGCGTGTTGTTCAATGGCGCGAAGATCGCCAACGCCGACACGTTTGCGGGGAGCCCCGATGGAAAACGGGGCGGGGCGCGTGATATACCCTTCGGGAATTTCGTCCTTTATCTTCTCGTGGTGAGCCGAAATATCACTTACCGATTTTGACACGACATACGAAGCCAGGCCGGCTCCCGCACCGGCCAGGGCACCGGCAGCCGTCCCTACCCCTGGGACCACGGAGCCTATGGCAGCGCCACCCAGGGCACCGACAATTATTGCACCAAAGGGGCTGCTTTGCAACGCCGCCCCAAATGCGGAAATGACGGCCTTGCCCATGATTTCCCCCGCTGTTTCGGCAGACTTCACCAGTATGGGGGCGGCACCCTCCAGGCCAATGGAAATAAACGTGCCCATCTGCTCCCCAAACGCCTTTACCTGTTTGCCGCCCCCACCGCTCAGCCATTCATTGATTGCCTGGATCAACTCTCTCAGGGCGTAATTGATTTTCTCGCCCCAGTTCATCTGCTGGAATTTTTCGTCCGCAGAGAGCCTGGCAAAGAAATCCTCCACTTTTTGAGCCGCACTCTCCATTGAGGCGGTTATTTGGGGACCCACCCTCTGAGTAAGGTCCGCCGCACCTTCGGCAATCCTTTTCACCAATGGCAGAAACGGATACATTGCAGATATTTGCAGTGTCTCCAGAGCCCCTTTGAACTGCTCCACAGCTCCCGCCGCATTGTTCATTTTCTGCCGGGCCACTTCCAGGGCGGTGAATTTTGTCATTTCATTCGCGAATTTTTTAACCCCTTCCGCGCCTTCTTTATAGATGATGTTCGCGGCCCTGATGGCGTCCGACCCGAACATAACCTCTAAATAAGCCATGCGCTGCTGATCGGTTAAATCCTTAAGGGCCTCCCTTAAAATGCTTGCGATCTCTTCCAGGGATTTAAGTTTTCCTTCAGCCGTAAAGAACCGGTTTGTATTGTCCCTTGTTATAATGCCCAGCTTTTTAAATAAATCAATCTGCTGCTTTGTAGACGGCTGCAGGTTCATCAGCATTGTTTTCAGGGATGTCCCGGCATCGGAGCCCTTTAGCCCGTTATTGGCGAAAAGGCCAAGAGCTATATTTGTGTCTTTGAACGACATGCCCACGCCGGAAGCCACCGCCGATACGGAAGCCAACGAGTAGCGCAGTTCTTCTACAGAGGTTGCCGCAGCGTTCGCAGTGCCAGCAAGAATGTCAGCAGCATCGGAAGCCCGCATGTTATCGGCTCTATAAGCGTTCAAAGCTGTAGACATGATTTCGGCCGCCTCGGCCAGCTCCAGGCCACCGGCCGCCGCCAGGTTCAAGGCGGCTTCCAGCGCGCCCGCTTGAACCGCTGCCGGCGTCAAGCCGGCTTTAAGCAGCTCTTCGATTCCCTGTGCTGCTTCCAGGGCAGAATACTTTGTCTTTGCGCCCATTTCCAGGGCCAGGTTTTTCATTTTCGCCATCTGCTCACCGGTCAGGCCGGTCAGGGCCTGGATGGAGGACAGTTGGGCCTCGAAAGCCATGGCTTTGGAAAGGGAGCCGGCAAAAATAATGGGTGCAGATATTGCCGTGACTCCCATGGCAGCCATCGCCGGCAACTTCATGTAACCCAGTGCCTTTTTTCCGATATTGGTAAGCTGCCTGTCCAGCTTCGTTGTTATTGCCAGCCTCCGCTGGACGGCTTCGACGCGCTGGAGTTGTTCGGCCAGGCGGGCATATGCTTCGGCGTACTCCTGAGCGCCGATGGTTCCCGCCCGCTGTGCCCTCTCCAGGGCGCGCATCTCGGATTTCAGGGAGATAATGCGCTGGTTAAGCTGGTTCATCCGGGCACTGGCGGAGGTGAACATATTGCCGAAGGAGGAATTTATTTTCCCGGCTAATTGAAAAGCGATTTCGAAGGTTCGGGTCATTTCAATCTCTCCCTGGATTGATTATTGGCCGGCAGCACCAGGCCGCCGGCCGGATTTCGCTTTAAGTCTGCTTACGGTTTTTTTCAGTTTCTGCCGCTATTTCGACCCACTCAACCAGTTCGCCAAGCGGCATGTTCAGCCAGAATTCAACGGAAGTTGATAGGTATCGGGCCATTGCCAGGATTACTTTTCGTAAATCTTTGATTGTACTACCGCCGACAAGACCCAACCGAATAAAAAATTGCCCACCGTGTTGGTCACCAGGAGGAAGTCAGGCGCACTCAGTTCGAGAATGTCATCTACTGCAAAACCGGAAACCTGGGCGGCAACCACGGCCAAGCCGGTCTGCGTAAATAAGGGGTTGGCTGCTTCCTCTCCGAACGTCCTGGCGACTTTCTCAGCCTTTACCAGGTCGTGGCCGGTTAAGGATTCGAGGTTTAAAGTAAGTTTCTCGATGGTCTTTCCGTCTTTCACAAAAGGTTTTTGTAATGTGATTTCCATGTTATGAACCCTCCAGTTTCTTTATTTTCATCATCAATAACCGTCTAGTTACCACACTGGAAAGAAAACCCTAATGAGAAAAGTTCTCACCTAGACAAATTTCGGGGCTCGCGAGACCCGCAACCCTTCACCTCTCTGGAAGGACCCGCCAGAAGGCTGTAGATGGCCCTATAAAGCCCCGGAAAACCGGGCAGGTAGGGGGGGAATACCTTGCCCGGTCAGTTTCTCGCCTTCCAGGGCCTTCTCGTGCGCCTGGGGACTATTCCTCCCGGGCCTCTATTTCTTCTTCCTCCGGCCATATCTCGCAGCCACAGTCCGGACACTTCCAGAAGCCAAATTCCTGCCTGATGGTCACTTCGCCGCAAAAGGGGCATCTGACAACTTGCTTGTCCAAAGCCATCCCCCTCATAGGTTTCAAGCATGAACAATCTTCTCCGGTTGATTCAGGTAAGTGATTCGCCGCTCCGGTTCCTCGGGCTTCGCATACCGGGCCAGAGCTTGTTCCATAGCTTCATCTTGTCCCGCGATCCAGTAATCCAGAAACTGCTCGTGTTCATAACTGGGAAGTTTTTCAATTCGCGGGTCAATGAACGTTGCTATGGCCATCAACGCCCGCGCCTCTTTTTTGGTTTTGGCCGCGTCGATTTCCCGGTCAAGCTGTTCAAGTTTGCTTTCCAGCTGCTTAATTTGCTGCCGTACATTCTCCCTCTCGGCCCTTAGCTCTTCAAACTTCCTGAACCGGGTCTCGCGCTCCCTTTGTGCGGCAGTCCTGATAGCTTCCAGGTCCTTTTTGTCGTAGCCTACTTTTTGAAGCTCCGCCCGGTAAGCCTGGGCAAGCCCCTGCACTCTGTCCAGCTCAAGCTGCAGTTCGCGGATTTGCTTCTGGCATTTAGCCTGGCCTGCGTCATCTCCCGCTAGTTCGCAATCCACCAGCTGCTTTGTGGTTGCTTCGATTTTAGCGGTAACTTGTGCGGCCTCGGCCTCAAGACCGGCAATTCTGTTTTTAATCTTGCTGCGTCTTTCGCTATTCTTTTTCTGAAATGCCTCAACCAGCTCGGTTAATCCCATTTTACCAAACATGGTTATCCCCTCCTGTTTTGTTTTGCTTGCCTGTACTTGTTTGCATACGCCGCAATAACTTCAGCAATACTCTGTTTTTTGCCGGTAGCTTTACTGGTAGTTTCGTCTTCGGTGATACCGAAGCGCAGTTTGTTGGCAAACGCTGCAACCTGCTTCGCCAGGTCCATGTTCTTCACCCCCTTTCCATTTACAGCCCCAGCCTATGGGCCAGCAGGGTGAGGATTTCCTTCTCGTACCAGAAAAAACTTGATTCGCTCATCCCAAGTTCCTGGGCCACCCGCCAGGGAGGGTAACTGTCGAAGAAGCGCAGTTCCACCAGTTTTCGCTGTTCTTCGTCCAGGTAAGCAAGCAGGTCCTCCACAGCCTGGACGTAGAAACGCACCTGCCGCAACATCTCTTCCAGCCGCAACAGCCGGAAAGCCTGCCTGCTGGTGGGGTCACCGATGGCCTGTCTGCTGGCCGCCTCCCGCCACGTGGCCACGGGCAGGGATTCGGCCACGGCCTTTTTCTCTTCTTCGAGTGCAGCCAGCTCCTGCTTGAAAAGCGGGTATTGACGCAGCACGTCCTTGCAAAACCGCCGGATGTATGCGGGGAGTGTGGACAATTTCAAGCCTCCTTTGTTCATACGGCCTCTTGCACTACCCAGCCATCACCATCGACCCAAACCCATATCTCCCGGGAAACACCGGGCAGTTTGGGCACCTGTCGCAATTCCTCTAGGGCCGCTTCCACCGTCACCCGGATTCGGCCGAATTTTACCCGCTTAACCTGAATCAGCCGTACCCCGCCGGGGCCGACGGCCACTACGTCAAAAGGGCTGTGGCTGCCCCGCCGTCCGGGCCACCACATAGCCGGCTGCCTCCAGCACTTTCATGGCCTTGCGCTCTGCTGCATAACCCCGCCTGTAGTTGGTCACTTTATCACCTCCCAGCCCTCCGCCACCGGCCACCTGTAGACCAGCACCCGGCCGGTTGTGATGTCCACCCGCACCAGGGGCGGGGCCACCTGCCACCAGGGCGGGCCTCGCCGGTCTTCCAGCACAGACGGCATCAGCACCACCCGGGGGGATTTCTTGCCCACGGCCTGGCCGCCCCGTGCCTGTCTCTTTTCCCGGTTGTCCTGGGCCAGCAGCCGGGCAACGTCATCCACGCGAATCACCGCCTTCCCGCCTCCCGGTCTTTGCTTTTTACCTCAAACTGGGCCTTTGTTACAGTCTCAGTATTCTAACCCCTGAGCTGGGTATAACTCTAATCTTAACTCAGCATCCGCTTATCCAACCAGCGCAGGAAGTTTGCCCCATCTTCTCCCAGGCCCAGTACCAGGACCAGCCACCGGTAACCGGGGAAAGGGTGCCCCGGCATTTTCCGCAGTTCCGCGAAGTCCTGAATTGACTTCATGGCAATGTCAATCCCGTCCGCCACGCCCAGCCAGTATGCGGCCAGGTAGATTGCCCGTTCCCGCTCGTGGCGAAGGTGCAGGTAATCAAGTGGGGCATCGAGAATGGATTTCAGCCGGATGATTTTCTTTGACCGTTTTTTCATAGCTGGGCCTCCCTTTTGAGTGGACGGCCGGGTTTCCCCAGCCGCCCGTCTATGTCAACGGCCTGCCGCCGGGCCGTACCCGCGCCCAGGGGTGGGGGCGGGCCTTTGGCGTAGCTGCGGCACCTAGTCACTTTGTAGAGCATCTCCCAGTGGTCCGGGCCGGTTTTGACTTTCACCCACGCCGCCGTTGCACCGGCAGCCTGCAGTCCCTCTTCCAGGTCTTTCAACCGCATAAATGGGCAAAGCAATGCGGTTGCCCTCGCGCAGGTATCGCACAGGGGCTCCAGCTTTGCGAATCCGCGCCTGTCAACGGGGTAGGGGCCTGACACGGCCGTTTCCTCCTTTCAGCCACTCCAGGACGGCCTTAACCCGTTCCTCCGGGTTGCCGGTTACCGGCAGGACGGGGCACCGGCATTGCCACAGCAAATCTTTGTGGATAAATCCGTCCACCAGCCGGCGCAGGGATTCGTCCGTGTCCCGGAAGCCATCAGCCTGGCAGGGTATCTCCGGGGGGACGTAAACAAGCAGGTCGTAAGGCCAGGAAAGGCAAAGGTCACGGTATTCGGGGTCATTCCCCAGGCCGTAGGCCGCCCAGTAAGCCCAGCAGTCCAGGGTGGACCGGTCAGATATGAAACCATCAGGGCAGTCGTTCTCCGCCCGTATCTGTTCCCGCAGGACGGCCCGCTGAAACCGCCGGGCCAGGGCCTTG
>DYEX01000125.1 GCA_020725525.1 Desulfovirgula sp. | reverse complement strand
GCGCACTCGCCCAAGCTGGTGGGGGAAAGCATCACCCAGGCCAATGCGGCGGCCATGCGGGCAGTGACGCTGCTGGCCAGGGACAGGCTGGCCAACGTGGCCATCACCGCCACGGTGGAGGAGGAACTCTGCGTGGGCTGCGGCATGTGCATTAAGGTGTGTGACTACCAGGCCCGGAGCATAGACCCTTTGCGGCGGGTGGCCGAAGTAAACGAAGCCCTGTGCCAGGGGTGCGGGGCCTGTGTGGCCGCCTGTCCCAACGGCGCTTCCCAGCAGAAGGGTTACGAAAAGGAACAGTTGCTGGCCATGGTCAGCGCGGCCCTGGAGGCGGTGTAACAACGCACGAGAATTGGTCTCCCGAAGGCCGTTACCAAAAGACCGGCGCACCAAGTCCGTGCACCGTTAAGTATTCAACTGAGGAGGTTTTCCCATGAGCGTGATGCTTTCGCAACCGCCGTTAGCGGACCCGGTTTCGCAGGAACGGCAGGAACCCGACCTGAAAGTGGTGGCTTCCTTCGAGCCCAAAATTGTCGGCCTGGTGTGTAACTGGTGCTCCTACGCTGGTGCCGACCTGGCGGGGACCTCCCGCATCCAGTACCCGCCCAACATCCGCCTGGTAAGGGTTATGTGCACTGGTTCCGTGGATCCCCTGTATATCCTGCGCCCCCTGATGGACGGGGCCGACGGCGTGCTGGTAGGCGGGTGACACCCGGGAGACTGCCACTATGGTAGTGGCAATTACAAGGCCCGGCGCCGCCTTGCGGCCTTAAGGGCCATCCTGAAACAGTTTGGCATCGGAGAAGAGCGGGTGTGGTTCCGTTTCATCAGCGCTTCCGAGGGCAAGCGGTTTGCCGAAACAGTCCAGGAAATGGTTAACGAGTTGAAAAAACTGGGGCCCAACCCCCTGCGCCGCCGCTGGGATGTTTGAAGGGGTTAATGGGTCGCTTACAAAAAGGTGATGGCTTATGAAAACGGCTTTGGTTAAGGTTGAATCCGGTTCTCCCCGGCAGGCTGCAACAGACTTTTTGCAGGCTCTTTTAGAGCGCCAGGTCGTGGATGCCCTTATTATTCCCCGGGAAGTGCCTTCCCGGCGCATGGTGGTGCCCGCCCTGGCGGTATCCGGGGATAGTGTGGTCGGCGCCAGTCCTTTTGCTCCGGTGGCCATTATCAATGCCGCCCGGGCCGTAAGCAGGCTGACTTCCCGGGATCCCGGGGTGAAAGTGGGGGCGGTTTTGCGTTCCTGTGAAATCCGGGCGCTGGTGGAAATGGCCAAATTGCAGCAGATTACCCTGGAACAGGTGCTGATCATCGGTATGGACTGCCTGGGCACCTTTGAGCCGCCGGATTATTATCAACTGGCGGGAGCGGGTCTGGATGCCGATGCCTGGCTGATGCAGGCAGCCGGTTCGGGTAATGCTGCCCTGAACGGAACGAAAGTCAGAACGGCCTGTACCATTTGCGATGCCGTATCTCCTGCCGGTGCTCATTTGTCTCTGCACTGGGTGGGCTGTGATGTTCGCCGGGAGCTCTATCTTACTTATGACGAGGAACGGGTGAGTTTGGATGCCCTCTTTGACAACGGTATTTTAGTGCCCGGGGAATTGCCGGCGGCCAGGCAATCCCTCATCGAATCCCTGCAAAAGGAGCGCCGGGAGCTGGCGCAGGAAATGTGCCGGGATTTTGCTTCACGGGTTGGGGATGTCAACCGGCTGCTGGATGAACTGGCTCCCTGCCTTGGCTGTCATAACTGCCGGGAGGTTTGTCCCATTTGTGTCTGCCGGGAGTGTGTTTTTGACAGCAACCTGTTTGAACACGAGCCGTCCAGGTACCTGCACTGGGCGGCAGCCCGGGGTGCGCTGGAGCTGCCCACCGACACGCTGCTGTATCACCTGACGCGCATGCATCACATGGGTGTCAGCTGCGTGGGCTGCGGCCAATGTGAAAGCGGCTGTCCCAGCAAGATACCCCTGACCCTTCTTTTCCGCACCATCGGGCAACAACTGCAGCAGCTCTTTGACTATGTGCCCGGTGCCAGTGTGGACGAACCGCCTCCCTTGACCACCTACAAGGAGCACGAGCTGGAGCCACGGTAATGCCAGCAGTCTCTAAATCCCGCAGGCGGCAGCGACCCCATGTTTCCCATGGATGTGAGGTGAGTTTTCATGGCCACGGCCACTCTCCACCTTCCGGCAGGGGAAATAACGGTGGATGCGGCGTTCCGGGAAGAGGTGGCCCGCTTAAGCGGCCAGCCCCTGGAGCTCTGCTTCCAGTGCCAGAAATGCGCTTCCGGCTGTTACCCCACCCAGGAAGGTGACTATACGCCCAATGAAATTATGCGCCTGATTCAGTACGGGGCCAGGGACGCGGTGTTGAGGAGCAGGACCATCTGGCTTTGTACGTCCTGTGAAACCTGCGGCCTGCGCTGTCCCAACGGCATCCGCATTGCAGAGGTTATGGACACTTTAAAACAAATGGCTGCTGCCCGCGGCATTGCACCGGTTGGTGAGACCGGCCCCCTGTTTCATAACCTGTTTCTATGCGAAATCCGGGCTGTCGGCCGGGTGCACGAAACCATGTTGATGCTGAAGTACAAGTTAAAAACCGGCAACCTTTTTGCGGACATGAAGCTGGGCTGGCAGCTCTTCCGGCGGGGCAAGCTGCCCCTGGTGCCGCGGCTGAAAAAAGACCCGGCGGTGCGCCGGATTTTTGAGCGGGCCGGCGGGCAGGGGTAAGCGGGGACAACGCCGTGCTCCTTACGGCAACCAATGCCCTTCCGGCTTGAAATGTTTCCTGAAAGAAGAGGTGCATCATCATGCAATACAGCTACTATCCCGGCTGTTCCCTGGAGGCCACCGGGGTGGAATACAACCTTTCCACCCGGGCGGTGGCCGGGGCCCTGGGGCTGGAGCTGGTGGAGTTGCCCGGCTGGACCTGTTGCGGCTCCTCCTCTGCTCATGCGGTGAATAAAGACCTGGCCCTGGGCCTGGCGGCCCACAACATCGCCCTGGCCCAGGAGCAGGGGCGCGACCTGGTTGTGCCCTGCTCGGCCTGTTACACCCGCCTGTGCAAGGCCGACCACGAGATGAGGCATGACCCCGCAGAAAAGGCCCGGGCGGAAAGGCTGGCCGGCTTTTCCTACACGGGCAAGATCCAGATTTATTCCTTTCTGGAAATAGTGAAAGACCGGGTGGGCTGTGATGAGGTGGCCCGGGCCGTGCGCAAACCCCTGACCGGCCTGAAGGTGGCCTGCTACTACGGGTGCCTGCTGGTGCGCCCTCCGGAAGTGCGCCCCTTTGACCGGGCCGAGGACCCCACCTCCCTGGATGAGCTGGCTGCCGCCCTGGGGGCGGAGCCGGTTCCCTGGTGTTATAAAACCACCTGTTGCGGGGCCGGGCTTTCCCTGACCCGGCCGGAGGTGGTGGAGCAGCTGGTTGCCCGCCTTTTAGCTGCCGCCCGGGAAGCCGGGGCCGACGCACTGGTTACTGCCTGTCCCCTGTGCCAGAACAATCTGGAGATGCGCCGCCCGGCTCAAGAGGGCATCCCCGTGTTTTACTTTACCGAATTAATGGGCCTGGCTTTCGGGTTGGAGGAGGCACCCGGCTGGTTGAAAAAACACCTGGTCGATCCCTTCCCTTTGTTGCAGCGCTTTTCCCTGGCGGGGTAGACCGGGCAAACATCTCTGGACAGCGGTTGCCCCGGTGTAATATCTTAATAGTAAGAACACTAAAGGGGGGCCGCGTTGGGTTTCGTTTTGTTAAGCCTGGCTGCCGGGGTGTTCATTGGCTGGGCCTGTCCCCTGCCCCCTCGCAGGGTGAGGTTGGTCCAGAAGGCAACCCTGGCGGCTCTTTTTATTTTGCTGGGGTCCATGGGGGCACAGCTGGGTGCCGGTAAAGCCGTCCTGCACAGCCTGGATACCATGGGGTTGCACGCCCTGATCCCGGCGGGGGCCAGCGTGGCGGGCAGCGTGTTGCTTGTTTACCTGTTCACCTTCCTCCCCCGGCTCGTTGACGATTACCAGGGCGCCGTCGTAATTGCCGTCTTCGTCGTAGACGTAGACCACCTCGGCGGTAAGGTTCCTGGAGGTGAGCCGCACCGGCTTGATGGACGGCGATCCCATGTTCCGGTAAATGAACCCGGCCAGTTCCGGGTCCACCCCGTCGATGCTCATACCCTGTTCAACGCTGCCCAGGTAACACCGGGCCATCAGGTTGGCCTGCACTACCTTGTGGTTTCTGTCCACGTGAACAACGCCCAGGGGCAGTGATTCAATCAACTTGCTGAGGAAGTTGCGGCAGGTTTTTTCTTCCTTGCCTCCCGATCCCAGCACCGTGATGGCACCCAGCACCTTGCCTTTTTTTATCAGCGGGGAGTGGATGGCTTCCAGGAGCCGGTCGGACATTTTCAGAGTGAGGGTTCCGTATTTGTTTTTGCCGTCGCAGGTATCCCCGATGTGGCCCAGCAGTTCTTTTAAAGGCATATCCTTCAAGATGGTTTTTCTTCCCGAAAAAACTTCATGGGCGGCCTTGTTGGCAAAAATGATCCGGCCGGCGTTGTTGGAAATGATCACGCCTTCGTTGATATAGTTGAAGATGGTGAAGTCAATGTTTTCAAAGTAAGACCGGGCGCTGTTTACCCGCCACAACTCCACCACCAGCTGGTAGAGGCAGCAGTAAAGGGCAAACAAAAGGAACATGATGGTGATGATGCGGTAGGTGTCAAAGTTGTTCTCCTGCTGGAAAAAGTAAAGTTTCCAGGGGGGCTGTTCCAGCTGTACCGAGCTCACGTTGTACGGCATGTCCAGGTGGAACTTTTCTTCGCGTCCGGTAAATTGATCCAGCTTTTCCGGTTCAAAGGGCCAGACCACCGGAAAATTGTTCTGGTCGAAAACTGCTACCTTACAGATACTGCCCAGAAACTCCTGGATCATTTCTTGTTGGAAATCATTAATCCGGTAATCCAGGGCAAGCCATTCCCCGTCAAGATGTGTAACAACGGTAACGACCACCTGGCCCGTGCTGTTGTTATGCACTCCCAGGATAGATGTCCCCGTAAGCTGCAGAACCTGCCTGGCCATGGCTTTCAGGTGAGGGTCGGGAGTACCATAAGTAATCCGGCCCCTGGCGTTAATAATATAGGCGTCCGTAATACGGGAATCAAAAGCAAACAGTTTCCCTAACGCCCTGTTCCTGTCTTCCTGCTGCCGGGCAAGTTGCCTGGCGGCGCCTTCGGTTGCCGCCCGCAGGTCATTAAAAAAGAGGTTGGTTTTGTTTACGGCCACCTGGCGGATGCTGTCCTCGTATTGGGTCATAATGCCCTTTAAAAAACGGAACTCCATAATAAAGAGCGCCGTGATGACGCTTAGGAAAAAGAGGGCTATGAACATAAAGAGGACGCTGTTGGCTTCGAAGGATTTTTTCATACGCTCGCTCCTTAGGCAAATCACCGCTTCCCTGCCCGGTGGGGGATTAACAGCCCTATGTTTTTATTGAGGGTTCGGTGACACTTTTAAAAAACCGCATTTTTCTTTAACGTACCAGGCCCCTTTTGGCGGCTGCTGCCAGGGCTTCCTCCAGGGTTTTTACTCCCAGTTTGGTGCATATACCCCTGATCCGGCGGCGCAGGGTGGAAAGGCTGATGTACAGTTTGGCGGCCACTTCTTTCTGGCCTTCCCCCCTGGCTATTAGCTGCAGGATGCTGGTTTCCAGGTCGGAAAGACCGGGGGTAACGGGTTTTAACAGCAGTTCCACCTGCAATCCGGGATAGAGATAGGTGCCGCCCTTATGCACCATGTTAATGGCTGACTTGATCTCGTCAAAAAAAGCATATTTGGGTACAAACCCGTGGATGCCCCTTTCCATGGCTTTGCGGATAAAGGTGACGTCGTCGTAAGTGGTTAAGGCTACAAATTTCAAACGGGGATACAACTCGCCCATGCGTGTACAGAGATCCAGCCCGTCCCCGTCCGGCAAACCAATGTCCAGCAGGACAATATCCACGTCCTGGTTGATGTTTTGTAAAGCCTGGGCAAAGGAATCGGCTTCCGCCACCACCTGCATGTTTTCTTCCATGTCCAGCAGCTTCTTCAAGCCTTCCCGGAAAACATTATGATCCTCCACCAGCATGATTCCGATCTTCTTCATCTGCTTTCCCTCCCTTCGCCAGGGGTACGGTCAGGGTAACGGCAAAACCGCCTTCCATGAAGCCGTAAACCAGGTCCCCGCCAATCAGTCTGGCCCGTTCCTTCATTCCCCACAATCCTTTTCCCGGCACCGGTGTGGTATCCTGCATTCCCCCGTTATCCAGAATCTCTATCTGCAGGGTGTCGTTTGTTTCGGTGAAATGGATGTCCACCTCTGTGGCCTGGGAGTGCCTGGCCACGTTGGTTAAGGCTTCCTGGATAATGCGGTAAATGAGGATTTCCTTTTCCCTGGGCAGGTGCAGGGAGCGCTGATGGTAAAAAATGTAAACCTTTTTGTTATGCATGCGTTCAAAGTTGGCGCTGTAGGACTCCAGGGCCGGGATCAGGCCTACTTTTTCAATAATATAGGGGTGGATGTCGTTCATGATGCTTCTCATGTCCACTGCCGCATTTTGACACTGGGTGCGCAGCATGAGCAGGTTCTCCTGCACTTCCTCCGGCAACCTGTCCCCGTTGACCCGCAGCACATAATCCAGGCCGTGGATGACGCTGGACAGGTACCTGCCGATCCAGTCGTGAATTTCAATGGAGAGGCGCTTGCGCTCCCTTTCAATGGTATCCAGCAAGATATTGCCGTTCTCAGGTTCCGAAGTCCTCCGGGCTACCAGTACGGCCCCGGCTGTTTTATGCAGGAAATGGATGGGGGTGCAGTCCACGGCCAGGGTAATCCGGGCATCTTCCCAGGTAAAGACCAACCGGTAGTCCGTAATTCTTTCCTTTTGCCACAGGGCGTGGTAAAGGGGCTGTACGATATTTTGCAGGTGGGGGTACAGGAGCAGTATTTCCCCCAGGCTTTTTCCCATTACCGCCTCCCGGGACAGGTGGAAAAGGTTTTCCGCCGCCGGGTTGATATCCTGCACCCTTTCTTTCCGGTCGATGAAAATGATCGCCTTTGCAGCATCCCTTACCAGGGTGCCCAGGTATAAATGCCGGGTCAGCCACGGGCGGACGGCCATATATCCTCCCCCAAAGGCTCCCAGGGAGAGGAGGGAGAGGATCACCATCAGGAGCCCTTTTATATTCAACAATGCTACGGCGTGCTCCAGGGCGGTTTTATTTTCCTGCCGGCCGGCACCGGCCAGGGAATCAGCCCGGTAAACCAGCTGCCGGGTGAGGTCCCGGTACTGCCACAGCAACAGCTCGCGGTTGTCAAGATAATTAAATTCTTTGACGGGCACCACTTCCCGTTCCACAAAGGACCGGTAGGTTCTGGTCAGGGTCATTAATTCCGCTATGTCCTGCTTGCGGGATTGTTCGGCCAGGTTATACAGTTCCAGCTCCTTCTTTTCCGTTTGGGCAATGTAATGGCGGAAATTGTTTAGAGCCTGTTCATCGCCATAAAAGATGTATTCCTGGACGCTGGTTGTGAGATGATAAATGTCCGCCGATATTTCACTGTATTTTAACTGGCGTTCGATTTCCCGCTCCAGCCTGTTAAGCTGCCGGGGTAATGTGTAACCTGTATAAAATAACAGCAGGGCTGGCAGGAGCACCAGAATTAATAAGGCCGCTCCCCGTAGCCAGATCCTGTTTTTTTTCATTTTTTCACCTTCGTGTCAGGTTCTTTATTTTCACGCCGGGTTTAATGAATAAATACGGCACGGATGGCATAAATCCTGCGGGGATCTTCTGGTTACGGCACAAGGCCCTAATTATTTCCATATTGTGCACCCAAGACCCAAAAATCGCCGTTATGTGAACAAAAAAATTCACCTAAAAGGACGAAATGCTTCATCTGTTTGCACATAGCATTCAGTTTGCCCTGGAATTGTTGACTGTCAAAGCGTGCCGGATTAAGATAAGTGCAACTAATTGAAATTATAAGCAGGGGGTGGTAGCAGTAGAGAATAATTAACGAAGCCTCTGGGGTGTAGTGGGGCCGATGGGGAACTACTTTCATGTTCCCGGCATGAACTCGCAACTAACTAATTTCAAGGAAGGTAGTTTGGCTTGATGAAAAGTCAGGCAACATTCGACGTGCCGCGGGAGAAGAAGGAAAAACTTATCAGGTGGTACGGCTGGATAACCATCCTGCTGGTTGCCTTTACGCCATTCATCATCCTTCTCCTACCCCGGATCATGGCGAACACCAGCAGGATCAACGCACTTTTAAAGAAATCCAGGATTAGTGAAGAATCTTCCGTGGAAGGGACACTACTTGGGGCTAACTGGGAAATGAAGGTGGTTGACGGGCTGAATTTAATCACGGGTGAGCTGGAAGTGGCAACTAACGGTTCGATCAAACAATGTTCTTATCTGAAGTATGTGGGTTTTAAAAACGCCGTCATCCCCGAAATAAAAGAAAACAGCCCGGTAAGATTGACCGGCCGGGAAGAGCCGGACGGAAAATTTGCCATCAGGTGCCTGTATGATCTTTCCTCCGGAAAGGTATACACCACCGAACCATCGGTATCCGTGTATTGATGTGGTTTAGAGGCGCTGTTCACACCGCGGAATAAAAAGGCGGAAATTTCCCAATTTAACATCATTTAACATGGAGGTGTCTTCTGTTAATGTCTCAGACCCGGGTTGCACATCTGGAACAAAAGCCAACTTTAATTGACAACGTTGTCAAGGCTCTCCCGGGCCTGGCACTGGTTGTCGCTCTAGGAGTATTTGCCTTCTGGGCGGACGGTTACCTCAAAACGAATTTTAAGAAGTTTTACGAGGTGGCCCATTTCAATTACGTCCTCATTGCCATTACAATTGGCATGCTCATCCGTAACACCGTTGGCGTCCCTGCGGTTATGGAACCCGGTTTAAAATATTCCACCGTCCTGACCAAGACCGGGATCGTGGTTATGGGTACCAAGTATACTCTGGCCTCCCTGGCTAAAGTGGGCACCATGAGCATGATCTTTATTGCCGTTTTCCTCTTCGGCACCGTTGCCCTCCTCTTCTGGCTGCGCCGTTACTTCAAGATGACCGATCAGCTGGCGGGTTGCCTTGCGGCCGGCTTTTCCATCTGCGGTGTTTCCGCCACGGTGGCCACCGGCCCGGCGGTAAGGGCCAGGGGTGAGGAAATGGCCTATTCCATCGCTTCGATCCTGATCTTTGGGTTGTTGATGTTATTTACCCTGCCCGTCATCGGCCACGCCCTCGGTATGACCCCCAATCAATTCGGCGCCTGGGTCGGGGTGGCCATCGTGAACTCCGCCCAGGTCCTGGCCGCCGGCTTTGCCTTCCACAAGGATGCCGGATTGATGGCAGGTATTTTCAATATGGGTCGCGTGGTGCTCCTGCCCTTTGTGGTGCTGTTCATCGTTATGCTTGTGCTCCGCAACGACAGCAAGGCTACTGAAAGCATCAATAAGACCAGGTTTGTCTGCGACAAGTTCCCGATCTTTATCGTGGCCTTCCTGGCGGCCGTGGTGCTGAACACCATGGGCTTCTTCACCAAAGCCGAACTCCAGCTGGCCAACAACATCATGATCTGGGCTTTTTGTCTGGGCTTTGCCAGCATCGGCCTGACCACCAGGTTCAGCGACATGAAGGCCGCGGGCAAGGACGGGATCATCCTGGGCTTTATCGTGGCGCTGATTAAAGCCGTACTTGCGCTGGCCGTCGTAATGTGGCTCCTGCCGCTGTAAACTAAAGGGGGGATTGCCATGTCCGGTGAAAGCAAGAAGGAAATAAGCATGGGTTCCGAAGATTACAAAGTAAGAAGGCAGGACTGGGCCGTTATTTTCATAGGTATCATGCTCCTCTTCGTCGCCAAGATTCTGGCCTGAAAAAACGGTAAAATCAAGGAAGGATCACTGGCGGGACGGTAATGAACCGTCCTGCCACTTCGCTTTTAGGAGGTGCGCAGCAGGGAGATCATGTTTAAAAATATCTTGCTGGCTGTTAGCGGGGAAGAGACCAGTGAAAATTTCATCGGTCTGGCCATGGACCTGGCCCTGTGTTACGGGGCGAACCTTACCGCCCTTCACGTCACGGAAACCTCCCTGGCCCACTACGGTTATGTCGATCAGCTGGCCAGTTCCATTGCCAGGGAGCAGTTTATACATTACATCCACGATCAGGCTGCGGAACGCAAAACCAGGGTGCGTTCCACCCTTGATGCCCTGGCCGCTGAAAAGGGAATCAATTATCAATGGAAGATCCGCAATGGAAATCCCGCCGTGGAAATCCTGGACGAAATAAAGGCCGGCGGTTACGACCTGGTGGTTCTGGGGACCAAGCCGGCCTCTCCCGGAAACACTTCCAGAAGGGTTAAAGAAATACTGGCTAAAAATACTCCCTGTTCCGTTTTTATTCAGGAATCACGTCAAAGTAAAAAATAATCTAAATATCTCTTAATTGGAAAAATATGCCTGGTATCCACCGGTTAATTTTATAGAGAGGCTCCATTCAATTATTCACCTGGAATATGTTTAAAACCAATATCTTCCTTCCATGCAAGAAGGATTTTTCAATCGAGAAGAGAATACCTAAGAAAGAAGGTTATTTATTCACTGCTTTAACGTATTAATATTTTAAAGACACCCTGCTGCTCGTGGAGGTTCATATGTCGGGCTCAGCATTAAAGATAGTAATTGCCGATGATGACGAGCCCATCCGCAATTTGTTAAGCGATATACTGAGCACATTCGAGGGTGTCGCTGTCGTCGGCAAGACCGACAATGGCAGGAATCTTCTGAAACTGGTAAAGGATACCAGGCCGGACGCCGTTTTTCTTGACATCCAGATGCCCGGGCTGGACGGCCTTTCGGCAGTTCATCAGCTGCAAAGGCAACACCCCGGCGTCTTTATCGTTTTCATCACCGCCTACCCCCAGTATGCCGCCGAAGCATTTAACCTGGACGCCGTCGATTACCTGATCAAACCACTCAACCGGGAACGAATCGGGCGAACGCTGGACAGGTTGATGCGCTTCAAAGAGATGCGAACCGCCGGCGGTAAAGATCACCGGACGGTTGCCGGGCCGGGCGGCAGCTCAAAAATCGCGCCAGATAACCACACAAAACTCACCATCAAAAGCGGGCACGGGATTATCATCATAAACACGGACAGCATTATTTTCGTAGAAAAAGTGGGCAAAAAGTGCGTCATCCACACGGACTCCGGCCGTTATGAGACATCAGAACGGCTTTCCCTTCTCGAGCGAAGGCTTGACCCCGCCCGGTTCTTTCGCTGCCACAAAAGTTTCATCATCAACATCAACTGCGTGGAAAAGGTTTTACCCTATGCGGACCGCGCCTATGAAGTGACTTTCCGTAACTACCCCGCCAGGGTAACCATGCGCCGGGAGAAATTTGAGGCCTTTTGCCTCATGATTCAGAAATGAAGAAGAGCAAATACTCCGTCGTTCTCCTGGCTTTTTTCCAATTGGTCCTCCTGGTTTTCGTACTGGCGCAGTACCTTCTCCAGCATCCGGTTCAACCTGCTGAAACATCCAAACACCTGATCATCCTCGGCTCCTTTGCCGGCAGCATAGCCCTCAACGTTTTCATCGTCGCCAGGATGGTCAAAGTTTACGAAAAAGAAGCTCTCCTGTCTGCCCGGGAGGCCATGGCGCAGAGCCTGGTCAGTCTCGCCGGCTCCATCAAGGTCCAAAACCAGGATTTTAATCTTTATATCGAGGAAATTTCTAATTTAATCCAGCAGGAACGGTGGGATGATCTGGCAAGCCACCTTGAAAATATTTGCAATAAAATAACTTTTTTAAACAACGTCCTCAAGGTGGACAACGCCATCATCGGCGCCCTGTTGAAGGCGAAGGTCTCCGAGGCGGATGTGAAGCGCATCAGGCTGGACATCGACATCTCCGCCTCCCTGGCTGGACTGGGCCCAAAGGCCGTGGATCTGGCCCGGATCATCGGCAACCTGGTGGACAACGCCTTTGACGCGGTTCTTCCCTTAGAGGAGCCCGAAAGAATTGTCTCGGTGAAGATCCACCGGACCGGGCCCCTTTTGCAACTGGAGGTAAGCAACCGGGGGCCGGCCATCGACCCGGGGACGCTGAAGAAAATTTTCGAGCCCGGCTACACCACCAAGGGAGAAGGGCACAGCGGCCTGGGCCTGCACATAGTCAAAACCCTGGCTGAAAAACTGATGGGCACGGTGCGGGTCTATTCGGACGGAACGAACGGAACGCGGTTTGTGGTGATGTTGCCGGGTATGTGAGGGCGGTGGTGGTGAATAGGTGACGGTTTGCGGCATCTGCTCCCTTGCGATTGTTTTTCTATAATCCTGCCGAAAGAATCCGGTCTCGGGTATCCATTCCCTCGGGCCTGCCTGCGCTTTTCGTCTCGCTAAGTTTGGCTGGCCCAGCACTCACTGACATAAGGCACCTGGCTAAAAACCGGGGATTCTTCAGCCGGCGGGCGGTGATTTTCCAGCCGTGAGTGGACTTAACCCACTGTTTATCCATCTTATTCTCCACTTCTATCATGGGCTAATCGTTGTTGGAGTTGCACTGGCTTTGAGTCTAATCCTGAATGGGTATAATATTACGGAAGACTGGCAGAAATTTGTTATTGCCACTTTTATTTTAGGAATTGCATTTGAACTTTTTTATTATTTCCCTCAATTATTGCGAATTGTCTTGCTGGTAATTACATTTTTAGCTTTTTTAAAATTTTACTTTGGATTCAGCATTGTAAGGACTTTCTTTATTAGTTTTACCTTATATTTTGTATTCTTAATGGGTGAAGTTACCTTTTCCCTCGTTCTGGTCTTCGTTTTCGGAGTTCCGATGAATGTTTACTATGCTTCTCCCCTCATTCGCTTAGTATTTCCTCTTTATAACATTCCTTTTGTCATTCTTGCTTACATTGGCCACAGGCGACGCTGGACTATTTTTCGCGTTAGTGAGCAGGTTAAAATGCCCTTTCAAATGATCTTGCCCCTTCTCATCCAGGTTACCCTGCTTACCTACGCCCTGTCCGAGCTGATAGTGTTTGCACAGCCAAATCCCGCTACGCTGGTACAGGAAACAGTTATTGTATTAACCCTGCTTGTTTCCACGCTGCTCTCCTTTTATCATATCTGGCGCGTCCTGCGCTTTGCCGAGCGGGAAGCCGTTGTGGCCGCCCAGGAGAAACTGGCCGGGGAGATGCGCCGGGAAATTGATATCCTTAGAGGCCAGCGCCACGACTTCATCAACCACGTCCAGATCATCACGGCCCTCCTCAGTGAGGGGCGGAAGGAAGAACTGGCAAAGTATGTGAAGGCATTAAAACAGGGTTAGAACCCCGGGTTCAAAGTAATACACCCTCCCGGGTCTGTTAACTTTACTTCAAAATTAAAAGGATAAGAGGAGGGGAGCGGTCAATCCAGAGGACTTCCGCTCCCGCCAGTCTGGTCCAGTCCTTAAGCGGCAGCCAGAACCTGCAGTTGCATTTGGGTAGGGTAAAAGGCTCGCCGGAAAGCACAAAAGGTGTGTTGTTAATGGCGCCTGTTTTGCTTTTTTCAGTTAGATTTATTAACTGGCCGTTAAAATTAATTAATGCTTTATTGATCCCGTTTTCTTCTTTTACTTCATAATTAAACCTGAACAGGTCGCTCAATTGCTCAATTGATACATAGGCACGGTTATCAATTACCAGGGAGTCAAGCTGGTAGTCTTCTATGCTTTCCCACAAATTCGCTTGAGGTGTTTCTTTTATAACCGCCACCTTAATCTTTTGCAAGGGCCGGCGCTCGAAAAGAGCTGCCCGGAGATTGCGGCCCTTTTCTTCTTTAACTAATTCCGAGTAAATTACCAGGGGAAAGGGGCGGCTGTTGATAAATTTTAAGTCCAGCCTGTTCCAGTCAACGGCGGCGTCGGTGCCGGGGGGCGTGTAATGTACAGCACGGGAGTGGGGGTGCCTTTCTGTAATCTGAAGTTCGGCCTTCTTTGCTGCCTGGAAGATAACGGTAGCAGTCCGGCAGACCCCGCCGCCCAAAGTTAAATTCCCTTCGGCGTCCTCACCAGTGATAAAGCCTTTTTGGGTCGTCCTTTCCCCTACCGCCCGGTTAAAAGAAAACTCCTGGCCCGGCGCCAGAACCAGGCCGTTTAAGATTCTGGCAGCCACTCCCGCATTGTAGACATTTGCCTGTTCACCTGCTGAGTAAGGAAAAAATATGGAGCTGGAAGACAGCTCTCTTTCTAAATATAAGCTGTCATATAAGCTGTCTTCCATAAACCCACACGGTCTGATCTTTACTTCTGTCAGCGCAGGTGGAAGACTGCCAGCTTCAGGCAGGTTTCCCGGCGGGCCGATCAGCAATGCCTGATATTTTTCGTCCCATCCCGTAGCGTAGCCCAGCGCCTCGGCAACCCACATGGCCGGCAGGAACAGGCGGCCGTTCCTTAGGACGGGAGAGGTGTCCATCCGGTAATTTATATTATTATTTATATTGATTATCTGGTTATCCAGCGTAAGTTTTATGATTTTTTCATCTACATGCAATTCGATGGTTTGACTGCTGGCGTCCCAGACGACGTTTTTTTCGCTAACGCCCAGCGCATAGGCCAGGTAGCGTAAGGGGACAAATACCCTCTCCCGTTCTATAAAGGGGGCCACGTCCATTCTATATACGGCGCCATTTACACTGTAATCATTCCTGCCAACCACAAACGCGGCCTGGTTTGATGCCGCTGCTGCGGCTGCTGGCAGAGAATGAAGAAATATTGCTAAGGTAGTGAGAAATAGAAGCGTGTATCGTTTCATAAACATAACATTCACCTGTTTGCTAAATCAATATGTTACATAGTTGCAAATATTCGTATTCTCCATCCCGTTTCTTTACCGAGCCAGGACATTAAAGATTTTGCTGGTAGATCCCCGTTGGGGGCTTTGACTGGTGCACCTGCCTCAAGAAACAGCAAGACACCCGCTTCGGGGGCTTGCTGGAGGCCCGGACCGGCGGGTCAGAAAAAACATGTCACCGGAGGACAGCCGGTTGGCATCTTCTCCAAACCAGCCTGTCCTCCCTGCAATCTACCGGCCCGGTTTTTTACTGCAGCCCGGCTGGAAGACTGCCGGTGCCGGGCAAGGTTCACCGGTAAGCCGGTTAGCACAGCCTGGAGCTTTTAACCCCAGCCCATAACATTTACACCCGTACATAAGTCGTTAAATTCCAAATCTTAAACAAGGGTGGTCACTGCATTCTTGTAAACAGCTTGATAATCTTGAACATGAATTTACCATAATCCTGCCAGGTTATGCCATTGTTAATTGAGTAAATCAATTAAAAAGCACCTCCACCACCGACCCGATCTCTATTAAGCAGGTCAATTACCCGGTCTTTATTAAGCAGGTCAATTATCGTATTAATAACTAACTCATTACCATACATTTGAGCATGTTCACCATAATCTCCCAATAAAAATGAAATTGCGCAATTTCCTTCACTATCTTTAAAAGGCATAATAGCTGTTTCAGCAATAACAGTGCCGTCACCATTATTCCTATGAATAGCGTATAAAGGAATCGCAGTGTTTGTTACATAAAAACATCCATTTTCTTCAATTGGACTTGTCACCACAATTTCATTGATCGTATCTAAATTATTAGTTAAAAGCAGTAAAGTCCTTACCTTGCTTTTGTCACCATCAAATCTCACCATTCTATTTTTATCAGGATCTTTATTTAAATTACTTAAAAATATATTACCATCATACGATTTTGTATAGCCAAAAGGCGGACGCGTAAGACAAGGATAGGTTGGCATTAAATCACGGAGGCTCTTAACGTTATTTTGAATAAAGTCTCTAATCTCACAAGTGGATAGCTGATCAAGGCCTTTTGAGGTCATACTTTTTAATAAACCATGCGTTGTGCGTTCAAATGAAAAGCCATAGGGTATATGGATCCAGCCCCCAATCTTGGTTTTAGGAAGACCTTTTTCCTGGTCCAACAAATCTGGATTGCCACCTTCATACAAAAAGTATGCATCACATGACCCCGAATTTGGAGTGCCTAACATAATAAACCTATCAATATCATTTTCATATTCATCGCTCTGGATATACGCACGTGTTAAAAGTCCACCCATACTATGAGCTACAACAATAACTTTTGAATAACCAGTTTTTTCTTTTGCTTCATTTATTTTGGCCCGAGTTTGAAAGGCAATATCTCCCATCCCTTGCGC
>DYEX01000124.1 GCA_020725525.1 Desulfovirgula sp. | reverse complement strand
TCGCCCGCCAGGGAACCCAGCCCGACGGAGCCCACCAGGTGCAGCGGGGGATTTCCCTGCGGGCGGCTGCGCCGGATCAAGGAGAAGCCCGGGAGATAGCCTGGCTGCCCGTGCCGGAGGGCATGGTGCGCCAGGTGCAGTTGCTCCCCGGCATTGATGGCGTTTTTGTGCAGGCTTCCCGCGCCCTGTGGCGGGTGGATGTCGCCGACGGGAGAAAAACTCTTTTAAAGGATAATACCCCTTCCTACGACGGCTTTTTCTATCCCCGGCTTTCCCCCGCCGGCGACAGCTGCGTTTATGAACTGTGGGAGCCGGACCAAAAAGGGATTTTCCTCCTGAGCCTGGAAAGCGGCCGGGAAAAAGCCCTGGCGCTAAACAGCGAGAACTGGAACTTCCTCCCCCGGTATTCCCCGGACGGCAGTCACCTGGCCTATTACGCGGCGCCGTTGAAGCCCGGTCAAAAGGCCGGCCGGTACGCCAACGACTACGACCTCGTGCCAGGGGAAAACGGCCCCGCGCCGGTAGCCGCGGCGGTGGAAATAATTACTTCGGGCGGGCAAAAGGTTGCCCGTTTAACTGTCCCCGGGGCGAAGGTGGCGAATTTCCGCTGGGGGGCGGACGGCAATCACCTGGCTTTTGCCGCCGGGAAAGTCAAGGGCAGCCCCGCCGGCCGGGCCGGAACATGGGACACGGCCGCGATGGAATGGCAGTCCCTGTGGGTGGCCGACCTCCAGGGGAAAATGACGAAAGTGGCCGATTTACCCCCTGACGCCGCCTATATTACACCCTTAAACGTCAGCCCGGACGGCAGGCAGGTGCATTACCTTGCGAGCAGGCAGGATAAACGCTCCCTGTGGGTTGCCCGGGAAGGGGAAAAGCCGGTGGAAGTCGCCTCCGTCGTTAATTTCTGGGATGACCTCTTCCCCGCGCCCGGCTGCGCGGACGGCTTCTTCCTCACCGGGGGCGAAGGGGGCGAGGAGGAGATTTTTTGGGTGCAGGGTGACCGCGCAACGCAAATCACCGCCGACGGCAGCCAAAAGATGGTCCTGGGAGCAAACGGCAAGCGGCTGGTCTATATCCGGGACGACCGGTCCGGCGAGGAGGGCAGGCTGGTGGTATTATCCTGCGAATGAGAAGCGCCGCTATTTCTGGCGAATATTCAATCTCCGGGAAAAGGAGGCTGACTCCCGGGATGGCCAATAAAGGAGAGCCAGATTTGCCGGAATTGCTCCTAGAAAGTGCGCCTCCGCCAGCAGTTCCCTGATTTTCCTTGGGAGACGTGGCCGAACCCACGCTCTTTTTTCTCGATGCCTTCCGGGGGACGGTCCTTGATGCCGGGGGACGGTACCTGGGTTAAGAATTATTTAAAGGCAAAGTCTTTCAGGTTGGGCCCAAAGATTCAAAATAACTTCATTATTCTTCCGGCCGAACCCCTTCGAAGTATTGCCAGACCAGGGACTGCAGGGCCGGCGGCAGGGGCGCCCGGGACAACGATTCCTGGGCTTCGGCTTTATACGCGGCATAAACTTCGCTGTAGGGACGTATGGCCCCCAGGGTCGTGGGGGACTGGTGCAGGCCCACCTGTTCGCCGGCTTCACCGGGACGCACCTGCCCGGCCACCCGGGACTCCTCCCCCCTGCCCCCCAATAAGGAAGGAGCGTAGATTGTCTCCATTCCTCCGCCGGAATGACCGGCTCCCTGGCCGCCCGTCCCGTTGCCGACACCACCCCTACCGCCACCATTGCCCCCATTACCCCGTCCACCGGAACCGGTACTCTCCCCACTGCCATTACCACCATCGGGGCCATCTCCCGTGCCCTGGCCCTGACCGGTGCTTCCGGCCCCGCTCCCGCCGGCACCGTCATCAGAACCGGTGCTCCCGGCAGCGCCGCCTGCCGTCCCCGGCACACCACTGCCTGCACCTGCCGGACTTACGGCTCCACCGGGGTAACCGCCGGCCCCGGCCATTCCGGCCCCCGGACCGGTGGGATAACCGGCGTTTCCGGCCACAGCCAGGGCAGATGCCGGAGCCCCCGCAGCCAGTTGCCGGGCCAGGCCGTTAAAGACGGAGGATGCCGCGGCCAGCCGGGAGGCGGCCAGGGCCGTTTCCGCAAGTTCACCAAGTGCAGAGGCCAGGGCTTCACCGGCACTGTCAGAATGATTACCCTTACCGCCTCCTGCCCCCGGAGACTTGCCCGCCGGATCACCCTCACCGCCGTCTTTGCCCCCCAGCATGGCCCGGGCCGCATCCCGCAGGCTCTGGCGAAGGGCGGGAGTTTTTACCGTTTCCGCCCCCTGGAACAGGGCCAGGGCCCGCTCTACCCTTTCTTTTCCGTCAGCCGCCCCGAAGAGCTGGCGGGCCAGCTCCTGGGCTTTCGCGGCATCTCCGTTTTCCAGAGCGGCCGCTAAGCCCTTTAAAACCCGGTCATTTTTACGCTCCCAGAGGGCCGCCAGCTCCCGGACATCCCGGTGGGCGCCGGGGTTAAGGCCCCTCAGCAGATCATCCAGCTCCCGGCTCGAACGTTCCAGCCGGGTAGCTGCCTCCATCCTATTCCGGGCCTTGCTCACTGTCCGGGGAAGGGCGGCCAGCTCACGGCGCACTTCTTCCGGCAGCAATTTCTGGGCACCCAGCTTTAAGTGCTGTACTTTTTCCACCGCCAGCCGGGACTGCCTGGCCGCCTCCGCCAGGGCCGCCCGTTCCTCACGCCGGGCGTCCCAGTGGGAAGCAAGGGGATTGGGCAGCAGGGAAAGGACGAGCAGCACCGCTGCCATCAGGCCGGCATGCCTCCAGGGCCTGGCGGCGGGCATGATTGGGTAGATGCGCTCCAGACTGGAACCCAGCTCACGGCAGGCGGCCAGGGACTCCCCTACCGCCGCCCAGGCCCAGGGATCCGGCGGTGACTGCCGGGCCAGGAGGCGATAGGCGGTAACGACACGCCCGTCCAGGCCAAGGGAATCGGCCACCCGCACCACATCCAGGGCGTCGGGACGTCGCCAGGTACGCCAGGCAACCACCAGCAGGGCCGAAACCCCGCCCGTTACGGCGGCCCACAGGCCCGGCAAACCTACCGGCGTCAACCGCAGCAAAACCAGTGTTCCGGCGGCCAGGGCCATCCCCCATAAAAGAGCCAGACGCAGGCTCTCCAGCAGGTAGCGGGTACGCACCCGCCTCAACAGCGGCGACAGGGCATCCGCCAGGCCGGCATGAGGCCAGCCATGGCGTTTCTTTTGAAAAGACAACAATATTACGCGAATGCCATTGCTCATAACGGAATCCCTCCCTGCCCCCTGGCTCTGGCCCGCCGGGAGACCAGCCACACCGACCAGGGTTTGCGGGGAGCAATGACCAGAACCGATACCACCAGAGAGATCACCACCAGTATTCCCTGGCAGAGGGCAAAACGGGCCCATGACGGTAACCCGGCCCTTCCCGGGGCCCCGGGATATACGCCCGGGTAGCCCGGCCCGTAAGCATACCCGTAAACATAGGTTCCGGCCTCCGGACCCGTCCGGAACTGGCGCAGGATTTCGTTGAGCAGCGTTCCCACCAGGGGGATGCGGCCGCTCATGGACAGCCCTTCATTTTCCATACCGGGCAGGGCCGGGGAAAGAGCCACCAGAGGGCTCAGGTAAACATACCAGGGTGGGCCGGGGACGGACTGCCACGGCTCACCAGCCGGCACGGGCATATCTCCCGCCGGCTGCCTGCCGGCACTGACCACTCCTGCCACTACCAGGGAACCAAAGACCAGCATAAAGACCAGGACCAGGGAAACAATGGTGGCCGCCTGGCTGCGGCGCAAAATGGCCGACAGGGCCAGGCCCAGGGCGCCGTAGCCCAAACCGGTGGTTAAGGCCACCACCAGGGCCATGCCCATGTTGGCCAGGGGTACCCCGCCGAAAAGAAAGACCACCGCCAGCACCGGCAGGGCAGCCAGCACCAGGAAGAGGAGGTAGGCCACCGAGGCCAGCCACTTGCCCAGGACAATTCCCGTTAAAGAAGCCCTGGTCACCAGCAGGAGATCATAGGTGCGTCTCTCCCGCTCGCCGCTGATGGCTCCCGCGGCTATGGCCGGGGCAATAAAGGCCAGAAGCAGTATCATGCCCAGGACCAGAAGGCTGTAGAGGTTCAGGCCCACCTGAGGCATGATCTGGCTGGTGCGATCGGTCATGAGCCACAGAAAGGCCACCGTACCGGCACTCATCAACCCCAGGAAAAAGCTGAGTAACAAAGGGGAACGCAGTCCCCGGGTACGGCCACGCATTTCCTTGCCCAGCATGGGGACGAGACCGTTGCGCAATCCTTCCCACTGGTTCCAGAGGAATGCTTTTAGCCACTCCCTCCGGTCCCCCCGCGTCGTCTGGCCGCTCCCGGCCGGTCCCGGCGGCCCGGCAGTGTGGTCAGCCCTATCCCTTTCCCTGCTCATGCTTCGCCCCCCTCCCTGGCCAGCAGCAAAAAGGTATCCTCCAGGCTCTGCTGTGTCTCGGCAAAATGGATTACGGCCGCCCCACTGGAGATCATCTCCTTCAACAGGGCCGCCGCCTGGGCCGGGCCGTCGGACAGGCTGAACTCAACCTGTTCCTCCGTGGTATTGATGATTTCCACACCGGGCCACGCTTCCAGGACGGCCAGCGCCGGGGCCAGGGACCCGTAACAGCGCACGATAAAATTCCGCCGGTGTGCGGCGGCCAGCACTTCGTGCAAAAGCCCCTCGCGCACTATCCGGCCGGCCGTAACCATGCCGATGTGGGTGCAGAGATCCGCCAGCTCCGAAAGGATATGGCTGCTGATAATGATGGTCTTGCCCAGACGGCACAATTCCTTTAATATTTCCCTCATTTCCACCCGGGCCAGGGGGTCCAGACCGCTGGCCGGCTCATCCAGGAGCAACACCTGGGGATCGTGGATCAGGGAGCGGGCCAGGCAAAGGCGCTGCTGCATCCCCCGGGACAGGGTGTCAACAAAGGCCTCCCGCTTGTCCCCCAGTTCCACCAGTTCCAGGAGGTCATCCCGCAACCTGGCCGCCCGCTGGCCCCGGATGCCGTACGCAGCGGCGTAAAACAAAAGGTATTCCCCCACCCTCAGGTCGTCGTACACGCCAAAGAAATCGGGCATGTACCCCACCACCCCCCGCACTACCCGGGGATGGCGCACCACATCGTAGCCCGCTATTTCGGCCGCACCGCCATCGGGCAGCAGTAGCCCGGCCAGGATGCGCAGGGTGGTGGTTTTACCGGCCCCGTTTTGCCCGATGAACCCGTATATGGCCCCTTGAGGCACCGTCATATCCAGCCCCTGCAATGCCATTACCTTTCCGTAGTATTTAACCAGCCCGGTGGTACGGATCATTCCATCACCCCCCTGTAGGCCACCGCCGGCGGCAGGAAGTAAAATCCCTTGCCGGTGGAAAAGCTCTTGCCATTTACCCGCAGCAGTACTTCACCGCCCGGCCTGACATATTCTCCAGGCAGGGCAAAACTTTTGGCCCCCGCCAGCGGCTCCCAGCATCCCCGCCCGGGGTGATACACTTCCAGCGCCCCCGGAGCTACATCTGCCGGCTGGGAAACAGGCGGTCCCATGGCCCCCTTGGGCATACCGGGAGTGGACCGGGCGGGGAAGAAAGGCAGTTCTACCGTAATTTCCTCTACTTTTGCCCCGGCGGGCAAACCCGGCCGGAAGGCATAGGTAATGGAACCGCCATCCAGGCCAATCAGGTTATTATGGCCGGAGACGCCCTGCACCTGCATATCCACCGGTTGAGGCACAACCAGGCCCGCAGGTAAGTCAAAAGCCCCTCTGGGGATCGCCAGTTCCGGGCGCAGGAAAATCATGCTGAGGTAGTGGGTTTTGGCCCGCGGGTTTTTCACTTCCACGTCCTGTAGCGGGTCGCGGCTCCAGGCCACCAGGGTCAGGGGCTGGTCCACGTTCTCCACCGGCCCGTAGCGGTACATGCCCAGCCACTGGTCCAGCATCATGGCCCGTCGCTGCTCCTCCACGGTCAGCGGCCGGGGCGGGGGTTGATAGTCGGGCGGATAATGCCCCCCCGGAGAAGCCCCAGCTTTACTCTTATCACTGCGACCACCCGGTTGCAGGAAAATCTGCCAGGCGGGCAGGTTGGGGCGGGGCATCCCCTGGGGATTGTAAGCAGGCGGCGCGGGAATGGGCATATCCACGGCCACCTCCTTACCCGGCGCCAGGTCCCCTAGACCCCGGTAATCATCGCCCAGCAGCAGGGTAACGTGATCCAGGTGAAGGGCGGTACCGTTTTTCACCGTGCCGGTCAGCCGGGATCCTTCCACCCGCAGTTTTGCCGTCAGCCCGGCAACGGCCTCCGCCATGTCCTGGCGAAAAGCAAGGGTGCGCATGGTCCACTGGGATGCATCGCTGAAACGTACCTCCAGGTCGTTCCCCCGGACAATGGTATAGGGCGGCTCTGCCGGTGGGCCGTAAATTTCCCAGGGCCGTTCCCCAAAGGTCTGCACCTGCACCGGACGATCCGGACCGGCCAGGATGGCGGTAAAGGTGGGCCGGGTTGGTGCGAAAAAGCCTACGGCCGTGTATCCCTGAACCCGGTCCCCGGTGGCGGCATCGGCCACCTGAACCGTATTGACCAGTACACTGGTTCCCGCCCATAACATGTAAAGATATAGACCACCGGTAAAGACCACAGCCAAAAGTGGTACGGCCAGCCAGGTAAATTCGGGCCGTTTGAACCGCCGTAACACCAGATAAGTTAACGGCCCGGCCACCACCAGAAAAGCCAGCAGGTAGACCCCCACTGCCCACCAGCGGGGGAAGGCCGTACCGGGCAGGTTATTGGGCAGGTAAGATATGTTCCCCAACCGGGCCATGGGGGAATTGGGGCTGAACCTGTACTCCTCCTGACCCCTTACCATCAAAAGCCTTTCCCACAGGGCCCGGCCCAGGGCGCCGTGATTGAAGGGCTCTTGATTGGGGTCAAAGGTAAGTACGGTAATCCTGCCGCTACCGTACTCTTCCTGCAGCCCCAGGGGGCTTTCCGCCGGACCCCACCAGGTTCCCTTCCCGGCCAGACGGGCCGCGGGAGCAACTGCAACGCCGGGGGCAGGCTGTTGTAACCATGCCGCCGCCGGCTGCCAGTTGTCACGGCCGGTTATCCCCCGGCTGCTGATGGTGGTGACTCCGGCCGGCAGGGCAGCCAGGGTCTCGTTGATCTCCAGCCCGCCGGCCAGCACCAGGTGCCCTCCCAGTTCCACCCATTCGGCCAGGGCGCGCCGCTGCTCTTCCGCCAGTGTACCTGCGCCGGCACCGGTAACAAAAATGGTGGCAAAGGCATTCAGATCTTCACCATGCCGGGGAAAAAGGTCCGCTGTAAGCGGTATTAGCTGGGGAGCCCGGGGAACACCGTCGGGCATGGTCAGGCGCACCTTTTCCAGTGCCGGAGGCACCTGCCCGAGCACCCCCACCGCCCCGGCCATGGGACCATGTATCACGCCGGCAGTGCCCGGCACCTTAACTTCTACGCTTCCCAGGACTTTTTGGCCTTCCAGAAAACGGAATGTCATCTTGTCCCCGGGACCATGCCAGGGAAACCATAACACCACCCGCTTTTCCGCACCGGCGGGCAGGGAAACTTTCTCGCCAAAGGCGGAGGCGGGAATAAAAATGGGCGGCCCTGATGGTCTGGCACCGGGCGGTGAACCGGGCGGCGGGGGCGGTACGTGCCTGTAATAGTTGATCACTTCCACCACGCCGCTGATATCCTGCCGGCTGGTATTCTTCAGGGTGACCACCGCCGGACCCGTACTACCCGGCACCACCTGTCCCCGCCAGCCCGGTTCCACGTTCATTTCGACGGGACCGGACCGGACAGTTGCCGCCGGCGGCGCAGCAAAAACCACCCGGGAAAAACAAAAGAGCAATACAAGTGTGAGTATGGCGGCCAGCCAGCGCCCTGCCGGCAGCCGCCGGAAAAATTGTCCGGCGACACCGTGGCAGCAACCTTTCCCCGCCGGCAAAAGTAGATACTGGCCCGCACACACGCAAAAGCCCAAATTTCCCGCCAGTGATTCAGTTAACCGCTGGGAAAAATTTCGCCACATCAACCCTTTTGACCCCACCCCTTTCGTTTCACACTGCTCATTTTGAGCGGGCTTTCGAAATAAGCCCATCCTGTTCGCCTCCTTTAGCTAACTGCAAGCTAAAGTGCTGTAAAGCCCGGCACCTGCATCAACCCGGCCAGAGCGGGCCTTCTCCCCCGGCACATCCCTGTACCATCTCATACCTCTACATCATAGACGAACCGGATGGCCTTCTGGTTCCACTGCCGGGCAAATTTTGGGGAAAAATTGTCCCGGCAATATTATGCGGGCTTGAAGCTAAAAAAGCCGGTCGCGGGACAATACCTGTACCCGCGACCTCTGTTTGACATCCATAACTTTTTCCCCGGGTCAACTGACCGTAAAGGATCAAAAAAGAGCATGATTCCCCACCGGGAAATCCACGCTCATCAGCGAGCAGTTGACCACTACACCCTCGGAGTGGCAAAGACAGTTAGCCCTTAACCTGTCTGCTTCCCGGCCATAATCTGCTCCAGAAGACGCTTTAATTCCCGGAGCTGGCTTTCCAGGAGCTGTAGCTTTTGTACCGCCTGGCTGGGGCAGCAGTTACCGTACTGGGCACAGGCACTGCAGGGGTCGGTATAGGCCAGCGGGCACCCGGTCATTTCAATTCCCCCCTTTCCTCTGTTTGCCGACAAAAAACGCCCACTGCCGGTAGCCCTGATTACTGGACCGGCCCGTGGGCGCCGTCGCCATATCCCGTGTCACCGTTGACACAATTGTTTGCATTTTCAGTATATCACAACCTGTGCCTCCGGGCAAGAATTCATTTTGGGGCTTAGCAGGTGCAGGGAGGGCAGATGTTTTTTTACTTTGCCGCAAATTTTTTGTTTTTTTTCGCCGGGTGGCAGGAATTTCTTGTTTTATGACGAAGAAAAAATAAGAGGCTGGTTATTCCTACCTGGAGAGACCTTATAACATGTTTGGAGAAACATTACCCCAGGCATTGCTGGCATTACCCGTACAGGACCTGCCTGAAAGCATTGTCATGACCATGGCCGTTTTTTCCCTCCTGGGCCTGCCGCTGGAATGGAAAAAGATCGCAGCGGTAGCCCTTTTGCAGACAGTCACCAACCTGGTGCGTTTACTGCCCATTGCCTTTGGGATGCACACGGTGATTTTGGCCATTTCCCTGGTAATCTACACCAGGCTGGTCACGGGTGCCAAGCCCAGCAGGGTTTTTTTGGCAGTTCTCGTCTGCTTTATTGTAATATCTCTAGTCGAATTGATTAGCGTTAAGCCATTGATGGCCTTAAGCAATCTTTCATATGAACAGGCAGTTAAAGACCCTCTATTAAGGGGCTTTTTCAGCCTTCCCTATGAGGTTGCCTTATTAATGCTGGCCCTGGTGAAAAATTATTTCAACCAGCGGAATCGCAAACAAGCATCCAGGTGATGCCTCGATGGTTCGCTTTACTCCCTCCCGGGAATTAGCCGGTTACCTGCGCAAAACCCTGGCGCTAACAGAAGAGCAGGAAGAGATTGCGGCCTATAGCCTGCTGATCCTCTTTCAAACCGTCGTCTCCATGTTGGGCATATCGCTGGTGGCATGGCTGGCGGGATGCCTGTCGGCTGCCCTGGCAGCACTTTTTACAAGTGCCTTCCTGCGCTCTTTTTCCGGCGGAGCCCATTGTACATCACCCGCACGGTGTACTATTTTAAGTATCCTGACTGTCCCCCTGTTTGGAACGCTGGCAACCAATCTCACCCCATTCTTTCCACGCCCATTACTGGCCCTGGTGATTCTGACCGGCGGGGCACTGGCTTTTGCGGTTGTCTGGCGGCTGGCGCCGGTGGATTCCCCGGCCAAGCCCATTACCTCACCACGGGAACGACAACGTTTCCGTTACCTCTCCGTATCAGCGGTGGCAGGCATTGTCACGCTTCAGTCTGTCCTGCTCGGATTCCATGCTTCTAATATGGCGGCACTAATCCTGGCTGCCGAAATGGGTATGCTGTGGCAGGTTTTTTCCCTGACCCGTATTGGCCACCGATTTGTAGCCAGGATAGACAAAATATTTAATTTCATCTAAATGGAGGTGATCCACCAATGAAGCGGATGTATTTTAGTGCTTTAACAGCTCTCTTCAGTGTGTTGCTTTTTGTTGCCACGGTCAGTATAAAACCGGCATGTTTCACATGGTTCTATCAACCAGAAATACCTCGCGCCTTAAAAAAGTAACATTTCGTGTATTTAGGAGAGGCTTTTATACCTCTCCTAATACCTTTTGCACAACGGGGAAATGTTATGGTTACATGGAAGGATAAAAGGCAAAGAAATATTACAGAGCATATTACCTGTACCCATATCGTATGCATCCTGTTAGCATTACTGGTACTACCGGCTTTATATAATTTTACACCGTGGGAAGCTTACCATAATTTTTTTTACTTCTCGGTAGTCCTTTCGGCAACAATCGCTTTAAATATCACTTTGTATTTAATCAAAAAATTAACCCTCAAAAGTGAGCCTTACCTGCCTTATTTAGGCGAGCTATTGATAATTTGCATTTTACTACCCCTCACTCTTTCTTTGTCTGTAGCCTTTCCGGCAACCAAATTTCTTCTCCTTATACCGGTAATTATCGCTGCCACCACCTGGGGTAAAAAGGTAGGGGTGGCAGTGGCCGCCTTTTCCAGCTGCGTGGTGCTTATCAGCGATTTATTCCCCATCCTGCGTCCTTTTTCACCCCAGGCTTTCCAGGTAGATCTGGTCAATGCCGGCGTAATCGTCCTGACGGGGTGGTTTATCGGCGGGCTTACGGATATCGAAACCGAAACCAGGAACAGCCTGATTCACCTGGCCAATACCGACGGCCTGACCGGATTGTACAATCACCGTTACTTCCAGGAAGAACTGCGCCGCCGCCTGACAGAAGCCGAAAAAACCGGCAGGCCTTTAAGCCTGATCATGATGGACATAGACTACTTCAAGTTTTATAACGATGCCTTCGGTCACCAGAAGGGTGATCAAGTCCTGACCACCATCGGCCGTATACTGGCCCGGCTGGTAAAGGAGCCTTCTTTTGCGGCCCGTTATGGAGGGGAAGAATTTGTAGTAGTCATGCCCGGGGCGGACCGGGAGGCAGCCCGGGAACTGGACGAACAGATCAAGCGGGAGGTGGCCGGTTTTCCCTTTGAAGGCGCCGAAAACCTGCCGGCAGGCAGGATGACCATCTCCTCGGGCATAGCCTGCTACCCCGGGGACGGTACCACCGCGCGGGAACTGGTCCGGGTGGCGGATGACGCCCTTTACCGGGCCAAATACGGCCGGAAAACCCACCTGTACTTCTCCGTGGTGGACGAACTGCGCGCCTTTAGCCACTCGGAAAAAGATCTCTTTAATTCCTTAAAAACCCTTCTTACCATTATCAACGCCAGGGACCGCTATACCTTTGGACATTCCGAGCGGGTGGCCGGTTACGCCGTTGCCCTGGCGGAGAGGATGGGGCTTCCCCCGGAACATGTCAGCCTGCTCCAGTGCGGCGCGTACCTGCACGATATAGGCAAGGTTGAGATACCGCCGGAAATACTGAACAAGCCCGGCAAACTGGATCAAAATGAATGGGAGATGATTAAAAACCATCCTGACTGGGGCGGGAACATTGTGCGGCCCCTTACCCTGCTCTCGGCCATTGTCCCGCTGATCCGTCACCATCACGAAAATTACGACGGTACCGGTTATCCGGACGGGCTGGCCGGGGAAGATATCCCACTTTTTGCCCGGATTTTGCGTATTGTGGATAGTTTTGATGCCATGACCACAGACCGTCCCTACAAAACGGCCAAAACCCCTATGGAAGCATGTATGGTCTTAAAACAAGAAGCCGGGAAAATGTTTGACCCTTACCTGGTGGAGTTGTTCACGGAAATCATCATGAAGCAGGAAGTAATCACTTGCTCATGAATGTGTTTAAAATGACACCGGCCGCCTGAACTCCCGTAATACGCATGTAATACCGGCGAAATCTACCCCGCCCGCCAGGCAATGGGCATACGCCTGCCCATACCAAAGGCCCTGGAGGTCACCCGCAGGCCCGGCGCAGCCTGGCGGCGCTTGTACTCGGCCCGGTCCACCTTGCGGATTACTTCCCTGACCAGCTCCGGGTCGAAACCCCGGGCCGCAATTTCATCAGCCGGCTTCTCCTCTTCGATGTATGCCTGCAGGATGGCGTCCAGCACCTCGTAGGGGGGAAGGGAGTCCTGGTCCACCTGGCCCGGTTTCAACTCTGCCGAAGGGGGCTTAACCAGCACGCTGTGGGGAATGATTTCTCGCTCCCGGTTAATATAGCGGGCCAGCCGGTAAACCATCACCTTGGGCACATCGGCCAGCACTGCCAGCCCTCCGGACATGTCGCCGTAGAGGGTGCAGTAGCCTACAGCCATCTCGGACTTGTTGCCGGTGGTGAGGGTAAGGTAGCCCTCCCGGTTGGAAATGAACATGAGGATATTGCCCCGGATGCGGGCCTGGATGTTCTCCTCCGCCAGGTCTCCGCACGGGTCGCCACCCTGATTCATGGCTTCCAGAAAAGCACTGAACATTCCTTCGATAGGCACTTCCCGGAAGGCAATGCCCAGGTTTTCCGCCAGTTTCCGGGCATCGGAACGGCTGCCGGGAGAGGAGTAGCGGGAAGGCATGGAAACCCCCAGTACGTTCTCCGGCCCCAGGGCCGCGGCAGCCAGGGCGGCGGTGACGGAGGAATCAATGCCCCCGCTTAACCCCACCAGGGCCTTACGAAAGCCGGTCTTGCGCAGGTAATCGGCAATACCCAGCACCAGCGCCCGGTAAACGCAGCCGATGTCTTCCCCGGGCAGGCGTCCGGGGGAAACTTCCAGACAGGGGTAAAGCTGCGGCGCGGCATCCACCGGTTCCCCGGCAGGGCAGCGGAGCCTTCCCATCGCCCTCACCAGCACCCCCATGGCGTCTGTTCTTGCTACTTCCAGCAGGACCATGTCCTCCTCAAAACCGGCCGCGAGGCAGGCCACCTGGCCGGAGGGGTTCACGGCCAGGCTGGAACCGTCAAAGATCAGTTCGTCGTTGCCCCCCACCTGGTTGGCATAAATAAGGGGGCGGCCGTATTTTCTGGCAATGCTCCGGATCATGTCCACCCGCAGGCCGATCTTGCCGTAATGATATGGGGAGGCCGACAGGTTTATGATCAGGTCCGCCCCTTTGGTCATCAACTCTTCCACGGGGTCTATTTCATAAAGCCGGCGGTTCCAGTAGTCCTTGTCGTTCCAGATGTCTTCGCAAATGGTCAGGCCAAGGTTAAAATCCCCCAGCCGCACCGGGGCCCTTTCCCGGGCAGGCCTGAAATACCGGCTTTCGTCAAAGACGTCGTAGTTGGGGAGCAGGCTCTTGTCCTGCCGGAAAAACAAACTTCCCCCCACGTAGAGCAGCGCGGCATTGTAAAGAAAGTCCCTTTCTCCCTTGACCGGAGCACCCACCAGAAGGGCCGGTCCCCGGCTCAAAGGGGCCACCTCCTTCCGCAGGGCTTCTTCCACCCGGCGCAGAAAGTCCCTCCGGCAGAGCAGGTCCCGGGGCGGGTAGCCCGTTACCGCCAGTTCCGGAAAGATCACCAGGTCCGCGCCGGCCTGCCGGGCCGCCTCCACGACCTTCCTCATTTTACCCACGTTGCCGCCGACGTCCCCAATGGTGGGATTCAACTGGGCCAGGGCTATGCGCATGGACTGGAACCCTCTTTCTGTGGCCATAATAAAACCCCCAGAAATGCGCCGGCCGGTACGGCCACCGGGAGCGGCCACCACCAGTCCGGAACCATCCCGGCCGCTCCCCCGGAAAGTACCGGAAGGGCAAAGCGCACCACAGCACCTGACGTGTTCCTCTCCATTCCCTCCTGCCCCTTTCTCTGATCATAAAAAATCTTTCTTCGTTGAAAGAAGCGGGAAAGAGCGCCTTTGCCCTTCTCCGATTATTTTAGCACCACGGCGAAGGGAAATCCACCACCGGGATACGGCTTATTAGCGTAACATTCCTGTTCTTCCCCGGGATAATGTTCCGGGAAGGGCCGCCCGGCGGCCCGGGCCACGAAGCGGCCCAGAAGGGGGAGATAACGGGCGTTCAGTCCCGGGTCCAGACCGTAAAGTCCGGCAAGTACCCTGTATAGTTCCTCCAGAGAAGTGTTCCCCGCCCTTTCCCCCATACCGCCGACGGTAACATCCACCCATTCCACGCCCGCCTTCACCGCCGCCAGGGCGTTGGCCGTAGCCAGGCCGAAGTCGTTGTGGCCGTGGAATTCCAGCTCCAGGTCCACCCGCTCCTTTAGCCAGACGAGACGTTCAAAAGTGGTAAACGGGTCCAGGATGCCTACGGTGTCGCAGTACCGAAGCCGCTCAGCGCCCAGCTCCCGGACCAGTAAGGCAAATTCCAGTAAGAATTCCGGGTCCGCCCGGGAGGCGTCCTCCGCTCCCACCGTTAACGACAGCCCGTGCTCCGCGGCGAAAAAGCAGGTCCTTTTCAAACGCTGCAGCACCCACTGCCTGTTCTGCCCCAGCTTATATTTAATTTGAATGTCCGAAACGGGTGCGGAAATGTGCACGTGCCGCACTCCGCAGGCCAGGGAGGCACGAATATCCGCCGGCACCATCCTGTTCCAGGTGCTGACCCGGCTTTTTAAACCCAGCCGGACAATGGCCGCAATGGCCTGCTGCTCCACTTCCCCCATGGCCGGCGTGCCCGCCTCGATCTGGGCCACCCCCAAGCGGTCCAGCATTCTGGCGATGGTTACCTTTTCCTGCAGGTTAAAAGCCACCCCCGGTGCCTGCTCTCCGTCCCTCAGGGTCGTATCCACAAACCGGACTCCCACCATAGCCACCTCCAATCGGGGAGTGGAAAGGCGGCAGGGCGAACTCACCCTGCCGTTGGGGATCCGGAACTTCACGTCAGCATTCCCACTGCATCTGCCCGGCAACGCCGGCAGTGGGTTATCTGTTTAATAATGGGAGACAGCTTCTGATGCAGCAGGTTGACCCGCTCCGGCGGCGGTGGAAGCAGGCCGGCAAATTTCCCCTGGGGAATCAGGGGGATAATGTTCATGACATGCGCCCCGGCTGCCTTCACCGCCCGGGCCACCTCTTCCAGGTGATCGTCATTGACTCCGGGAATAAGCACGCTGTTTACTTTAACGACCATGCCCAGTTCCCGGGCCAGGCGGATGCCCGCATGCTGGGCCCGCCACAGCAGTTCCGCCCCGGCAGTCCCCTTATATACCTGCCCCCGGTAAGATACGTAATCGTAAATCCGGCCGCCCACCGCCGGTGAAACAGCGTTCACCGTCACCGTCACCGCCCGCACCCCCGCTTCCCGCAACCCCGGCAGTTTTTCAGCCAGCAGCAGGCCGTTGGTGCTGATACATTTGATCAGCTCCGGAAAACGGTGATGCACCAGTTGCAGGGTATGCATGGTGGCCTTGTTGGCCAGGGGCTCCCCGGGACCCGCAACACCTACCACCCGGATGCGCCCGTCCCTTTCCACTACCCGTTTCACGTACTGCAGGGCTTCCCCCGGGGTCATCAGGCGGCTGGTCACGCCGGGGCGGTTTTCATTGGCGCAATCATAGAGCCGGGTACAATAACGACACTTTATGTTGCAGTCCGGCGCCACCGGCAGGTGTACGCGCCCGAACCACTTGGCGGCGGCTTTATTATAGCAGGGATGCTCCCTGGTTATTTCCTCATAAATTTGTTCCATCTTCGTTTCCTCCTTTTCCATCGCCTACCGTTTTAACGGCAGCGGAATCCCCGCCGGCCGGCCCTTCCCTCCTTGCCGGTGGTTCAACCAGATTCGCGGGAATCATCAACCGCCATACCGGGGCTCCCACCAGGGCCGCTACTTCCCGGGCCAGATTGACAAAACCGTTGAAGCCGGCGTAAGGGCTGGTTTCCTGTGGAAAGACCAGGAAGGGAATTCCTATCTTATGGGCCATGAACTTTTCCCTGGTGCCTCCCACCAGCAAATCCGGCCGGTAACGGTGTAAAAATTCCTCCAGTTCCCGCTGGTGGGCATCGTCAATCATCAGCGTTCCCTGGCCCAGGCAGCGGCGGGATTCGGCATAATCTTCCCGGCAGCCGAACTGGGAACCGCATAAAACCACTTCCATACCCAGTTCGCCAAAGGCTCTAGCCATGGAACCCATGCGGGAAGCACCAAAGAAAAGGGCCACCCGCCTGCCTGCCAGGCGTCTCAGGTAAGGAAGCGCCCTCTGCCTGGCGGCTTCTGCCTCCTTTTCCACCCACGCCGCCTCCCGCGGGCGGTTAAAGAAAGCAGCAATGGCCTGCAGTGCCGCCGCGGCTTCGGCCAAACCAAAAAAGGAGACCTTTCGCCAGGGAATGCCGAAACGCTCTTCCATTTTCCGGGCCAGCCAGCGCCCGGTGCGCCCGCAGTGAACGATATTGAGCCTGGCCCGGTGAGCCCGGGCCATATTTTCTACCGTAGCCCGGCCGGATACGGCGCAGATAAGATTTAGCCCCAGACGCTGCAACAACTGCTCAATTTCCTTTAGATCACCCTGAACGTCAAATTCACCAAGAATGTTTACGCTGTTTTCCAGAGGTGGTCCAGCCGGACCGCGCCCGATAAAATGCTCCAGCAGAGCTGCCGCGGCAGCGTCGTGGCCGTCGCCCTGGCTCACCCCGCAAAACCCCGGGCAGTTGACCGGCACCACCGGCAGGCCCAGGGCAGCCGACACCCGTTTACAAATTGCCGGGACATCCTCGCCAATCAGTCCCGCGGCGCAGGTAGTATAAACCAGCACTGCAGAAGACCCGGGACGTAAACTCAGTGATTCCCTGATAGCTGTTTCCAGTTTTTGCCCGGCGCCGAAGACGATATCCTTTTCATCCAGGGCAGTGGAAAATACCCGGTAGCGTTTTTTACGCACCGTTTCACTGTAATAAGCACAACCCACCGGACCATGAATGAGGTGAATCACATTCCGAACAGGCGCCAGCATCCAGCGGGCTCCGTAAAGCACACAGGCCCGCTGGGAAACTACCCCGGGGAGGGTACGCTGGTCACATGCGGGTATCTCCACCACTCCCAGGTGCCCGGCCCGTTCAGGTATTACATCAATGGGTATTTTCATAGTTTTCCTCTCCTTAATCGAAAAGCATCCCCTCTTGAGCCCAACGGGCCTCTTCTCAAAAAAAACCATTGAACCCTCAGTTTCATAACCACCCGTTGCTTTTTGTTGCTTATTAATTGAGCCGGGACCGGCCGGGCGCCCGGGAGGGCTTTCACGCCCCCCACCGGCCGGCCCGACCCAAGCCTGGCGTTTCCTGACAATATTAAGAAGTGAATCGTGGCAACTATCACCCGTAATTCTGTAAAAGTCCCTACAACTGCTGGGTACGGTCGTCCGGGTACTGGTGGCCCAAAATGCTGTTCACGATTTCGGCCAGCAGCACTTCCCCGCCCCGGTAACCCACAATGGCCCGTTTTTGATAGCCGAAGCGATCGTAGATGGGGAATCCCACCCGCACCAGGGGCACCTGCAACTCCCGTGAAATGTCCACTGCCCGGGAATTGCCGATAATCAGGTCCAGGCGCGGTTGTTTTTTCAGGTACTCCTCAAACTCAAACAGGTCACCGCCATTGATGATCAGCGGCGGTTCGCCCTCGTAGCCTGCTTCGGCCAGAATGGCCTCCACATCGTGGACGAAGGTCTTGCTGGCCGTACCACCGGCCAGGGCCACCGGCTCCATCCCCATTTCCAGCACGAAGCGGGTAACGCCAAGCACTATATCGGGGTCTCCCATGATGGCCACCTTCTTCATCATGGTGTGGTGGAAGGTGTCAGCCAGAGAATCAATTAAACGACCCCTCTCCTGCAGGAGGCTATCGGGAACGGGTTTTCCGGTAATGTCCCGCAGGGCTTTTAAGAAGGCATCGGTACCCTGCACTCCCACCGGCGGCTGCCCCACCACGGCGCGCACGCCGTATTTGCGCTCCAGGTAGCGGGCGCCGGCCTGGCCGGCGTGGGGCTGCAGGGCAAAGGTGGCCAGCGAGTTGGCCATGTCTTTGATTTCCTCTACCGTAGTGCCACCGGGAGGATAGTAGGGGACGGACGTTGGCGGCTTCAGGGGAGCATCCAGGGTATCGGAAATGTCAAAGAGCACCGTTGCTTCTATACCCATATGGCGCAGCAGGTGTTTGATCTCACGGATATCGCCCGGGTAGAGCAGACCGGGGATGATATTCACCTTGCCGTTGGGCTCTCCTTTAGCAGTGGCCAGGGTCTCTACAAAGGCCCTGGAGGCCCGGTCATAGCCATCCACATGGGACCCGGCAAAGCTGGGGGTGTTAACCAGCACTATGGGAATCTGATCAGCTTTTTCAGGTCCGATCTCTTTACGCAGGTTGGCCCTGGCCATCTTGATAAAGCTGACCATATCGTCGCCGATAATCTCACTGGAACAGGTGGTCACCACACCAATTAACTCAGGCCAGTAACGTACCACCAGGTTGCGAATGCCCTCCACCAGGTTACGCCGGCCGCCAAAAACTGCTGCATCCTCATGGAAGGAGGCGGTGGCGATGGTGGCCGGTTCCCTGAAGATACGGCAAAAGGTATATCGCACGTAAGTGGTACAGCCCTGGGCACCCTGGACAAAAGGAACCGCCTTCCTTATTCCCAGCACCGCCCACATGGCCCCCAGGGGCATGCAGGTGCGGTTGGGATTGACCACCACGGCTCTGTTTGTAGAGGGAATTAAATCTGCCGGCCGTTCACAATACTCCGGCGTGGCCGGAACTTTTTCAATTTTTATCTGATCGTAGGGTATGCCTGTAATGGGAATTTCCTTCAGCTGCATGACCCTTCCTCCTCGTCTTTTGCCGGAGCACCATCAATGCCCCACTGGTATTTCCAAACCGGTGCATAAAGGCCCTGATAGATGTCCCGGGCGAAATTAACCATCCCGATGAATCCTGCATAAGGTCCCTTTTCGTAGGAATGGGAATTTACCGTGGGAATACCCATCTTGCGCGCGATATATTTTTCTTTCAGTCCGGTTAAAAACAGGTCCGGCTTTTCGGTTTTGAGCATCTCTTCAATCTCAAACTCGTTGGGGTTGTCAATGACCAGCATACCCTCCGGTGCCCGGGCATTGATCTTTTCATAGTCGTCCTCGTGGGCAAAGGTACAGGCACAGGCCACCACGGTCATGCCCAGTTCTTCCAACAACTTGATCCAGTGCCATACCCGGGGGCCGCCCACATAGATGGCCACCCGCTTGCCCTTTAACTTTTCCCGGTAAAAGGACAAACTCTTTTCCACCCGGGCCATTTCCTCAGCAATCACTTTTTCGGCCCGCTCCTCCAGGCCAAAGAAGGCGGCAGTCTTCCGCAGCGCTTCCGCAGTTTGTCTGATCCCGAAGAGCGAGGCGCGAATAAAAGGAATATCGAACCCGTCCTTGATCATATGGGCGATATACTCCGCCGAGCGCTGGCAGTGCACCACGTTTAACTTCACATCGGGCATCCTGACCAGATTTTCGATGCGCTCGTTGCCGGTGAATACGACCACAACGCGTACGCCAATTTTTTCGAAGAGCGGTTTGACCACCTTTAAATCCCAGTCCATGTTATACTCGCCAATCAAGCAGATATCATAGGGAGTCTTTTCTTCCTCGGGCATTTTCAGCTCCGGCCGGCGTTCCCTCAAATCCCGTATCTGACGGTAAAACTGTGTATTGAAGTCATGGTGGCCTTTGGACTGGCTCACCCCGGAGCAGCCCGGTGACTCGGCAGTGAACACCAGCTTGCCGGTTTTCTTTTCTATTTGTTTGGCCACCGCCCGCACATCGTCACCGATCAGGCCGGTAGTACAGCTTGTAAAAATGATCAACCCTTTCGCTTCGGGGAACAGTCGTACGGCTTCCAGGCAGGCCTGCTCCAGCTTTTTCATGCCGCCGAAAACCACGTCCTTCTCCTGCATGTCGGTACACATACAGTAGCGGCGGATAAAGGCTACGTTGGTCAGGCGTGTGGGAGTGGCCCAGGTATAGTAATCGGATAGATGGCGCCGCGTTCCCCAGGTATACCACGCACAACCTACAGGTGCGTGAACCATCTGGATGATATCGGAAATTGGTCCGCCCACGACCCCGCGGGCACCGGCAAAAGCTCACCCGCGCTCGGTCATATCCCCTGGAAGGGTAGCGATATTACAGGCAGGAATTATGGACTTCTCCTTTTCTGTGCGGTAAATATGCTTATCCCGTTCGGGAATCGGTTCGTTGCACTTCATTCTTACCATAGGCATGATTTCATTCCTCCCCTCACATCTTTCGCGACAGCCGTCCCCCCGGCCCGACGGACCATCGCCACACTTCATTTAAACGTGTAATTCCCGGACGTTTTATGACCCGTCCTGTTATCAGATGGCTGCCAGGCCCTTTTCCCCCGTGCGTACCCGTACTGCCTCTTCTACAGGGCAGACAAAGATGCGCCCGTCTCCTATCCGGCCAGTACGGTTGATTTTGATGATTGCAGCCACGACCAGGGACACGTCCTGGTCGTCCACCACCAGAGAAATCATTCTTTTGGGCACGTATTTCATCCCGCCCTCCTGCTTTTCCAGTTCGGGGTTGACGGCAAAGGTCACTTCACCCGTGATTCCCTTCTGCTTGCCCCGCCCGACCACCTTGCAGGCGTTCAGACCCGGAAAACCCAGTACGGCCAGGGCTTCTTTAGTGGCGTTAATTTTATTGGGCCTGATAATGGCAATTACTTCCTTCACGGCATATTCACCCCCATACAAAATCCTCCCGACAGAGCCGGCGCCTGCGGTGTTAACCGGTATACAAATAGGGAACCGTTTCCCTGCCGCATATTACAGCCCCGCAGCACCGGTTCGCACGGTGTAGGCCTCATCCACCGGGGTGATGAAGATTTTCCCGTCACCGAAGTTTCCGGTGTAAGCGGCTCTGGTAATTATTTCTACCACCTCCGCCGCCTTGCCGTCCTCTACCACCAGCATGATCATCACCTTGGGCAGTTCATCGTAGTATATGCTGCCCACATGAATGCCCTTTTGCTTGCCCCGCCCCACCACATCCATTTTGGTCAGGGCTACGTAACCGGCTTCAGCCAGGGCGTCCACCACTTCCTCACTTTTTTCGGGACGGATGATGGCCCTGATCATTTTCATACTATTAACCTCCCCGGTGTAATAAATTTTTCCTCTCCTTCTGAGGTTTCAGTTACATATGCCGTCTTTACATTTCTACCCTATTACTCCAGCAGGCCGTATTTGACCACCAGGCTCTCCATCTCGTCCATGGTCATCGGCTGCGGAATGACGAACATATCGTTATCAATAATTTTTCTGGCCAGTTCCCTGTACTCCCGGGCCTGGTTGCAGTTCGGGTCGAACTGGGTCACCGTCTGACGGTTAAATTCCGCTTTCTGCACGATATTGTCCCGTGGGATAAAGTGAATCATCTGGGTACCGATTCTGGAACAAAACTCTTCCATCAATTCCCTCTCCCCATCAACGTTACGGCTGTTGCAGATGATACCCCCCAGTCTGACGCCGCTCTGTTCGGCGTACTTGACCATACCGCGGCAGATGTTGTTGGCGGCATAAAGAGCCATCATTTCCCCCGAAGCCACAATGTAAATCTCCTGGGCCTTGCCCTCACGCACCGGCATGGCAAAACCACCGCAGACAACGTCACCCAGTACGTCGAAAAAGATGAAATCCAGGTCCGGCGTATAAGCACCCAGCTCTTCCATCAAACTGATGGCCGTGATCACACCCCTACCGGCACAACCAACACCCGGTTCCGGCCCCCCGGACTCGACACACTTGATCCCGCAGAACCCGGTCTTTACCACCCGCTCGATGGTCACTGCGTCCTCTCCGAATTCCCGCAGGGTATCCATCACCGTCTCCTGCGGCTTGCCGCCAAGAATCAGCCGCGTGCAGTCCGCCTTGGGGTCGCAGCCATGGATCAAAACTTTTTTCCCATAGAAATGGGCAAGGGCGGCAGCGGTATTTTGCTGGGTGGTGGACTTGCCAATACCACCCTTTCCGTAGATGGCGATTTTTCTGGTCATGTTCATCCCTCCAAATTTTTTAGTATAAAAAAGGTGCCGTTCCCCCGGGGGAGTACCGGCACCATTGCCCGCAAAAACACATCACTGTTTGTCAAATTAAGAGGCGCCACGGTATTAAAGGGAGGATAGTAGATCCCTTAAACCCGAGGCGCCAATGCCTGTTCTCAATAACACCATTGTTTAAATGCCAGGTAAAACCTCGTCTGTGAGGAGTATCTGCCTTTTCCAGAGAATCATCAGATGGCGCTTTCACCGGTTTCACCGGTACGAATGCGAATGGCGTTTTCCACCGGATAAGTAAAGATCTTGCCGTCGCCGATTTCACCGGTACGTGCGGCTTCGGTAATCAGCTTTACCACTTCATCCACAAATTTATCGGCAATGACAATTTCCACTTTGATTTTGGGCAGCAGGTTAATGCTGTATTCCGTACCCCGGTAGACCTCGGTACGACCCTTTTGCAGGCCACAGCCGATTACCTGCGATACGGTCATACCATGTATGCCAAATCTTCCTAAAGCATCTTTAACGTCTTCCAGCTTACCGGGGCGGATGATGCATTCAATTTTGGTCATTGAGGTTCCCCCCTTTACTTCACGTAATCCATGTCCCGGGAAAAAGCAGTTTTAATTTATCCTTATACACCAGCTTCCCTGGTAGTGACCACGGTAGAAGGAGAAGCCGATAAGCTCTGAATACGGCTCACCGGTGCGCCCAGCACCATATCCGAATAGGCATCCTCACCATGCTGGGTAATATCCAGACCCTGTACTTCTTCATCTTCGCTGGCCCGCAACTTGAAGAACAATCCCACCACCTTGAGGATGATGAAAGTCATAACGGCGGCAAACAGCCAGCTGGCCAGTACGCTGATAAACTGGATCCACAACTGATGGGGGTTGCCAAAGAGCAGACCGTCAACACCGGCAGGATTAACAGCCGTGGAAGCAAACAGGCCGGTGGCCAGCGCGCCCCACGTACCGCCGATACCGTGCACGCCGAAAACGTCAAGTGAATCATCATAACCCAGCCGGGTCTTGACCACGCTCACTGCCAGATAGCAAACCACGCCAGCCACCAGGCCGATGATTACGGCAGGAATGGGACCGACAAAGCCGGAAGCGGGGGTGATGGCCACCAGACCGGCCACCAGGCCGCTGGCGCCGCCCAGAACGGTGGGTTTGCCGTGACGGATCCACTCGGCAAAGACCCAGGAGAGGGCCGCCGCCGCAGCTGCCGTATTGGTCACCACAAAGGCGCTGGCCGCCAGTCCGTTGGCCGAAAGGGCGCTGCCGGCGTTAAAGCCGAACCACCCAAACCACAGCAGCGCCGCTCCCAGGACCGTAAGGGGCAGGTTATGGGGCACCATCGGCTCCGAACCGTAACCCTTGCGCCGGCCCAGCACCAGGGCCGCGATCAGGCCGGATACGCCGGAGGAAATGTGCACCACCGTGCCGCCGGCAAAGTCCAGG
>DYEX01000123.1 GCA_020725525.1 Desulfovirgula sp. | reverse complement strand
GATCTCGTGTGCGTTAATTGCGCAAGCACGGTTCTGTGAGGGAGGTATGCTGTGAGGCATACCTCTACTCGACCTGGAAGAAACGTTACCCCTGAAGGATTTTGTTACTTATGTGAAAGAAGTTCTCGAACTGCCTGCGGTACGCTGGGGAGGAGAAAAGGGACGCCCGGTTAAGCGGGTGGCCCTTTGTGGCGGCTCTGGCGGCGATCTCTGGACCAGGGCCCGGGCACTTAATGCAGACGTCTTCGTGACGGGAGATGTCGGCTATCATACCGCCCGGGATATGCTTGCGGCGGGGTTGGCTTTTGTGGATGCCGGTCACTTTGGTACCGAAAGGGTAATCCTGCCGGTTCTGCAGGAATATTTACTCCAGGCCTGCCAGGAAAGGGGTCTGGCTGTAGAGTGCTTGCTTAGCAATGCGGAAGAGGATCCTTATTTCTTCTCTTAGTGACTCTTGGCGCGCCGGTGGGTTGCTGCCCGGTTGCCCCTTACCGGTGCTACACGTTAGCTTAGGATAATACTGTTCCTTTCTGAACCACGAGCACATTATTTACGGCCTACTAATATATGGCCAGAATCCGGTAACCAGATGGTTGCCGGATTTTTGTGTTTTTAAAAGCATTTTCCGGATATGGCTTGTTAATCAAGCCATATCCAGCCTGATGGCAAAAATGGGTGGATTATTGAACTGTTTGCCTCACAATTATGTGTGTTATAATAGGGGAAACATGGCAACTTATAAACACCGACAAAGTTGTCAGGTATCTTTTAGAAAAACACTTGGGAGTGGTCTAATGAATAACCAGTTAAAGTTGTGGGAAAGGTGGCACGTAACTAAGGAGGAATGGAACGACTGGCGCTGGCACCTGGAGCATCGCATTACCACCGTGGATGAGCTGACCCGGTTTATTGAACTTACTGCCGGTGAAATGAAGGACATTGCAGCCTGCCTGAAAAAATTTCGCATGGCCATAACGCCCTATTATGCCGGCTTATGGTTATTTTCAAGGGGAGAATGCCTATTTCCTGGCAGCCTTCCCCCGGGCAGAGCGGAGAGACTCCAGGGTTTTAAACCAGGAACAAAAAGTGCTCCAGGAGATACTGGCCTGCAAAAAGGACTGGCGGGGTAGTTTGCCGCCGGGATTCACCCTGCGCCAGGCGGGAGGGGATGACATATTCCCCATGGCCAGGTTGTTCAAAAAGGTTTTCCGCAGCTACCCCACGCCGGTATATGATCCCTTTTACCTGGCCTGCTCCATGAAAAAGGGAGATCTTTTCATGGTTGTTTATCACGGTGACCGGTTGGCGAGCGTGGCGGCAGCCGAAATTCAATGGGAGCACCGCAGGGCCGAACTGACCAACTGTGCCACCGATCCCGCCTACCGGGGTATGGGTTTGAATAGCCTTTTGCTTTTGCACCTCGAAAAACAGTGCCTGGAACGCAATATTAACTGTCTTTACAGCCTGGCCCGGGCCTTTTTAATTAACTATTTTAAAAAATCCCCGACCAGTCATATCTTTCCTGCCGGAAAAATACCTTTGTTATAAACTTGTCCCGGGAGTGATCCGGCATGGAGACGTTTCTCAATAAGATGGTGTTGATTTATTTTACGGCTCTGGGCATTCTGCTGGGGGCATCGCTGGTAGGATCCCTGGCTGCCGTTCTGGTTCGGGAACCGCCGGTAATCACCATGCTTAAACTGGCCCGGGATATTAAGATCTGGGCCATTGCCGCTGCCATCGGGGGCACCTTTTCTACCTTTGAAATCTTTGAAAGCGGGCTTTTCCAGGGAGAGGTGCGTGCGGTGATCAAGCAGCTTTTTTACATCGTCAGTGCCCTGGCCGGCACTCAGACGGCCCACTACCTGATCCTGGCCCTGTGCGGAGGTAATAAATGAAAGCTCGCTTACTGGCGGCCTTGTTAATTGGAATGCTTTCAGGCGGTGCCCTGGTTAATGCCTTGCTGGGACAGCAGGTAGACCGGTTGACCCTGGTCAACAACGAGCTGCAGGAAAAGCTGGCGGCTACGGAAAAGGAATTGCAGCAGGTAAAAGAAAATTTGGCCGGCCGCCGGCCTCAAACCATTACTGCCCTGGAGGTTAACGTCACGCTGGTCCAGGAAAAGGAAATACCCGGGTTGGATCAGGCCAGGGCCCGCCTGGTTATAGAAAATCACGTGCGGGAATGGCTGCATCCTTTACTGGGGCAGGAGGTGAGCCGCCTGGACCACCTGCTGATCCCCCGGGTGGTGGACCGGCGCCAGGTGGATGTGGACGGGAGAAAGTATGTGCTGGAAGTAAAACTGGTGGTGGTGGCCGAGCGGACCATTATTTACCTGGAAGCGTTGCCCCAGAAGAACGTCTATGCCCCCGGGATGTCCCCGCAATAAAAAGCTTATCCTTACCCTGTAGGGTATTCTATTTTTGTCTATCTAATGTCCGCTGTTAAATCTTCCTCGCTGAAAAAAGAGATACCTCCCTAAAAACCTCCCTGAAAAGGTATTGACAGAGCGGGTTGCGCGTGCTAATCTAGAATCACCAAATACCCCTACGGGTACCCGTAGCAAACAACCGGTGACTTTTTATCTTAATCCTTGAAGTTTAATTTAGATGCATATCTTTGGAAGCGGAAGTCGTCCCTCTCACTTCGGTGCCCCGGACAGGACGAAAACCCGGGTTGTTTACAAATTTTTAAGGGGGGTAACAGATGTCCTTGTTATCACGGCGGGATTTTATCAAGCGCACCCTGGCGGCAGGCGTAGCTTCCGGGCTGGTGCTTTCCGGGTTGGGGAAGGCAGCCGAAGGTGCCACCATTACCCCCCGGGGGACCTTCTATGACTTAACGAAATGTGACGGCTGCAAGGGATTGAAGGTGCCCCGGTGTGTCAGCGCCTGCCGGGAGGAAAACAGTTTCAAGTTTCCAAAACCAGCCGAACACATTGAATACTACTGGCCCCACAAGAAGAAAGAAGACTGGCGGGACAAAAAGGATCTGACTACACGCCTGACGCCCTATAACTGGACCTTTGTGCAGCATGTGCAGGTGAAACAGGATGGTCGCACGGTGGATGTATTTATCCCCCGGCGGTGTATGCACTGTGACAACCCGCCCTGCGCCAATCTCTGTCCTTTCGGCGCCCAGGGCAAGACCCCCGAGGGTCCGGTAATCATCAACCCCAACCTTTGCCTTGGGGGTGCCAAGTGCCGGGATGTTTGTCCCTGGGGAATACCCGCCCGGCAGGCAGGGGTGGGACTGTACATGAAGTTAGCCCCCAGGTACGTGGGAGGCGGGGTAATGTACAAGTGCGACCTGTGCTACCACCGGGTTAAAGAAGGGAAAATCCCGGCCTGCGTGGAGGCCTGCCCCAGGGGTGCCATTGCCTTTGGCGATAAGGAAGAAATGCGGGCTTTGGCCTGGAAACGGGCCCGGGAAATTGGCGGTTATATTTACGGGGATAAGGAAAACGGCGGGACGTCCACCTTTTACGTTTCGCCGGTTCCCTTTCAAAAAATTCATGAGCAATTGATGGCGCAAAAGAACAAGCAGCCGAACCCGACTGCTCCGGGATTTCCGGGCATGCCGGTGGGGGTGGGGAACTTCCTGGATTCGGTCAACGGTATTGCCGGTGCTTTGCTGGTGGCCCCGCTGGCGGGAACCTTCGCAGCCGGCTATGCGGCCTACAGGACCATGAAGGGGGAGGAAGACCATGGCGGATAAGATTCTGGTACGGGAAAACAAGGTGCGCCGCCACAATGTATCGGTGCTGTTTGTCCACTGGGCCGTGGCCATTTCCACCATCCTGCTTATTTTCAGCGGTTTCGGTCAGATGCCCATGTACCGGCGCTATATGGTCTATAAGATTCCGGGCCTGGGGTGGTCGGCAGATTTCTCGGTAACCCTGTACATACACTATGTGGCCGCAGCGGTGTTGATGTTTGCGGTAGCTTACCACATTGTTTTTCACGTCCTGCGCAAGGAATACGGCATCCTGCCCAGTAAAGGCGACCTGAAAGAGTCTTATATGATCATCAAGGCTATGCTTACCGGTGGCAAGGAGCCTCCCAGCGACAAGTTTCTGGCCGAGCAAAGACTGGCCTATGCTTACATTGGCTTCTGGCTTCTGGTTATCATTGTCACCGGGATCATCAAGGTATTGAAAAATCTGCCGGGCATTAATTTCACGGGTAACACCATGATCTGGGTCACCGATATACACACTTTTGCTACCTTTATGTTGATTTTCGGCATTCTGGCCCACCTGGCGGCCTTCCTTTTCAAGGCCAACAGGCCCCTTTTGCGGGGAATGTTTACCGGCAAGGTGGACCTGGAATACGTAAAACACCGGCATCCCCTGTGGTATGATCGCCTGGTTAAAAAGCGGGCCCAATCTCCAGGCTCCCGGGAACGGGCGGCTAATTTACCACAGGACATGACGGTTTAATGCTGGCCAGCAAAGGCGGGAGGTGAAGGGGATGGATGGGAAGACCATGTCCCTGGCGGGGCATCTGGGGGAACTGCGTAGAGTAGTTATTGTCTCAACCATAGCTTTAATAGCCTGTGCGATCATTGCCTTCTTTGCCTTTGGCGATCAGCTGCTGGCCTTCTTGACCAGGCCCTTGAAAGAGCTGGATGTGCCCGTAATTGCCACCCGCGTGGGTGAGGCGTTCATAACCAAAATTAAGGTCAGCCTCCTGGCGGGATTCATCCTTGCGTTTCCGGTTATGGTGTGGCAGGTGCTGGGTTTTATCCTGCCCGCCCTCACCCGAGGGGAAAGGCGCCTTTTGCTCGTGCTCTTTCCCCTCTCGGTGACCCTCTTTGCAACCGGGGTTGCTTTCGCCTACTTTACGGTCTTTCCCCTCACCGTACGGTTTTTGCTGGTACTGGTAACGGAAGGGCTGCAGCCCATGATCACCGTGCGCGATTATCTTTCCTTTGTGCTGGCATTCTTCATTCCCTTTGGCCTGGTTTTCCAGCTGCCCCTGGCGGCCTTTGTTGTGACCCGGATGGGGCTGATCACGCCCCGCTGGCTGGTGAAGAAACGCAAGTACGCTCTGTTGGTAAATTTCATCCTCGCGGCTATCTTAACGCCGGGCTCCGATGTAATCTCCCAGCTGATGATGGCCTTGCCCATGGCGTTGCTGTACGAGGCAGGCGTGCTGGTTTCCTGCCTGGTTTACCGCCTGTCCCGGTCTAAAATGAACAAAGTGAGCGTGGTAAAGAGCAACACTTAATCGGAACGAAAAAGGAGGGATATCTATGTTTGGTATGGGACCGTGGGAGCTGATTTTAATCCTGATCATTGCCCTGGTGATCTTTGGACCGTCCAAACTGCCGGAAGTGGGGCAGGCTCTGGGGAAGGGCTTGAGGGAATTTCGCCGGGCGGCCAACCCGGTCAGGGAAGAGATAAAGGAAGAAGTGATGCAGGATCAGACCACAAATGTGACGAAAGCGGTTAGGGCGCAGGACTAAAATGCCGGTTTAAAAACACGCCGCCGGGGCCGTGTGTTGGTGCCAGGCGCAAGGCTTGCGAAGTGCCGGTAACAGCTCCGATCAGTTGCCTTAGTAGCGTGAGCGAGATCCGGTCGGAAGCGAGACGGGGTGTGGTCGGTGCGGTAGGACCGGCGCGCGGTTTTCAGGTGTGGTAGGGGTGGTTATGTGGGTAACAAAGACTTGAAGGAGGAAATTGCCCGCCTGGAGGAAGAAATTGCCGAACTCAAAAGGCGCTGGCCGGCCCACTCGGTGAAAGCGGAAATGGTGGAGCAGCTTGAAGAACTGGAAGAGAAACTGGAGCGGTTACGTCAGATGGAGCAACAAGAAGGAGCATCTAAAGCACTGTTGTACAGCGCCATGCCCCAGAGCGGCTGTGTAAAATTTGAGTAGGAGCCCATGACCCATTCAATGTCACTAACAGCTGATAAAATGGCCGCTGTTTTGCACGAAGCGAGCGACCTTGACCCAGCACTCACTGCAACCAGAGTTCTCTGATGGGATGAGTGCTGACTATAACTGTTTAAATGCCTTCGGAGGTACCCAGCACTCACCGTAACCGGGTTCTTTAGTAGTAACTGCTAACCATATGCGGCTTTAGTCCCTGTGCAGGTACCCAGCACTCACAGCAACCGGGTTCTCTAATAGTAACTGCTAACCATGTGCGGCTTTAGTCCCTGCGCAGGTACCTGGATCCGGTGAGTGCTGGGTGAGTGCTGGGTGAGTGCTGGGGAACGGAGCGAGCGCGTGCAAAACAGCAGGCGAGTACAGAGTTTACCTGCTGAATCTTGATACGGGCCCCCCCAGGGCACGAAATTTGCAAACTCAGTTTGCATGTGCTATAATCTATACAGAAACGAGTTGCTGTGAGTAAACCGGGTGGTCGCGGGTGCCCGCGGGGGCGCCTGAGGAAAGTCCGAGCTCCACAGGGCAGG
>DYEX01000122.1 GCA_020725525.1 Desulfovirgula sp. | reverse complement strand
CGTTTTGCTTCCTTTGCGCTCAAGAAAATGTCTCCTCTCTCCATGGTGACATTTTCTCAGACCGCTTACAGGGTGACAATATCACAGTCCGACGACATAAAAAATTGATGCCGTTGACAAAATTGCATCTACTGTGTTAAGATATGCTTGCTGATACCTGCCGGAGTGGCGGAACAGGCAGACGCACGGGACTTAAAATCCCGGGGGTGTTATGCACCCGTACCGGTTCAAGTCCGGTCTCCGGCACCAGAAAAATCAAGGCTTTGCGGGATGGCAGTTTCTCCCGGGACGGCCTGTAAACCGCGAATCCCGTAGTGCTGGCACGACACAGTGGACTCCTCCCTTATGGTGAGGCATCCCCATTAGGGAGGTCTTTTTATGCCCAGGCGAAAGAGGTCCCCTGCGTCTGCCCATCCCGCTACTCCCGCAAAAAGGGACGGGGGAGGAGGGGGGTTGCAGCAGTAAAATAATTAGCTGGACATATGTAGAAATTATGTAGTATGATGTACTTCTCCGTTCAGGTTTTTGTCTCAGGTTTTTGTCTAGGGAGAGATACGGGATGAAAAAGTTGCTCATGGGCAATGAAGCCATTGCCTGGGGGGCGGTGGAAGCCGGCGTGCAGGTGGCAGCCGGCTACCCCGGAACCCCCTCTTCCGAGGTGCTCAGTACACTTGCTCAACTGGCTGTGAAAAGGGGTTTTTATGTGGAGTGGTCAGTTAATGAAAAGGTGGCCCTTGAAGTGGCAGCGGGAGCAGCCTATGCCGGTGCCCGGGCCATGGTGACCATGAAACAGGTGGGACTGAATGTGGCGGCGGATCCCCTAATGACCCTGGCCTATATTGGTGTAAAGGGAGGACTGGTACTGGTTGTGGCTGACGACCCCGGCCCCCACAGCTCACAAAATGAGCAGGACACCCGTAAATTTGCCCGGTTTGCCAAATTACCCGTTCTGGATCCCGCTACACCTCGGGAGGCCAGAGAGATGGCCCGGGAAGCCTTCAGTTTATCCGAAAATTTAAACCTGCCTGTTATTCTCCGCCCCACCACCCGGGTTTGCCATGTGTGTCAGGATGTGGAGGTCGGAGAAGAACACACACCAGTTGCCCGCCAGTTTTACTTTGAAAAAAGCCCCAACTGGGTGATTTTTCCTAGCCTGGCGGCCAAAAGGCATGTCTGGCTTAACCGGCAGCAGGAGGCGGCCAGGCGGATGTTTGAGCAGTCTTCCTTTAACCGGTTCGAAGGGGGGAGGGGAAAATATACTTTAGCTGTAATCGCCTGTGGGGTTAGCTATAACTATGTCCGGGAAGCCCTGGCCCTGTTGGGTGAAGAAATTCCGGTATTGAAAATCGGCACTCCCTATCCCCTTCCGGAAAAGCCTGTTCTGGAAGTGTTACAGGTTGCCGAGCAGGTACTGGTGGTGGAAGAGCAGGAGCCGGTGGTGGAAGAGCAGATAATGCTTCTGGCGTTCAAAAATCGGCTGCCGGTGGTCGTTCGGGGCAAACATGACGGCCTTTTGCCCCGGGAAGGTGAATTTAACGTGGACCGGGTGCGTCCGGCACTTGCTGCCTTTCTGCAGGGAGCGGGCAGGGTCGTTGGCATTTCAGGGAAATGGAAGGAGGCTTTTCCATCCCCAGCTCCACCGGAATTGCCCGTCCGGCCGCCGGTTCTTTGTGCGGGCTGTCCACACCGGGCTTCCTTTTACGCTTGTAAAAAGGCGGCCGCCGGCAAAGATGTGGTGTTCACCGGTGATATCGGTTGTTATACCCTGGGCAATGCCCCTCCCCTGCATACCGTTGACACTTGTTTGTGTATGGGTGCCAGTGTGAATATTGCAGCCGGGTTTTCACGGGTTGAACCGGGAAGGCATCATATAGCCATTTTAGGTGATTCTACATTTTTCCACACGGGTCTTCCCGGATTAATTAACGCCGTTTACAACCGGGCCCGCATTACCCTGGTGGTGCTGGACAATCGTACCACGGCGATGACCGGACATCAACCTCACCCCGGGTTGGGACGTACGGCTCTGGGAGAGGAAGGTGTCTCCATAGATATTGCCCTTTTGGCCGAAGCTTGTGGGGCAGGTTTCGTCCGGGTAGTGGATCCCTATGACCTGGATCAGGCTGTAATGGTGGTGCAGGAGGCACTGGATTATCCCGGCCCCTCAGTGGTGGTAATGAAGCGGGAGTGTGTGGCTCTGACCGGGAGTTCGCGGCGGTGTCAGGTTAAACCCCAGGCCTGCCTTAACTGCAATCAATGTATTGAGGAACTGGGTTGTCCTGCTATCTTCCCGGGAGCGGAACACCCGCACATAGCCGGGCAATGCAATGGCTGTGGCCTGTGTATCCGTGTGTGTCCTGCCGGAGCCATCGAGGAGGTGGCGCTGTGAATTTAGACATAGTGATTGCCGGTGTTGGCGGGCAGGGAAATGTTCTGGCTTCCCGCATTCTGGCCCGCGCGGCCATGGAGGCCGGTCTGGCCGTGCTTACCTCCGAAGTTATTGGTATGGCTCAGCGGGAAGGGGTGGTGATGAGCCAGGTGCGCATGGGCCGGAAATTGATGGGGGCATTGATTCCCGATGGTTGTGCTGATGTGCTTCTGGCTTTTGAACCGGCAGAGGCGGTAAGGAGCCTACCCAAGTTAAAACCCGGGGGAATGATGATTGCCAGCACGGCACCAGTCATCCCGGTTACTGTTGCCCTGGGTTATTCCTCCTATGATCACCAGGCTGTTCTTGCATACCTGAAAGAAGTGGTAAATAGAGCTTACCTGCTGGATGCCCTTTCTCTGGCTGTTCAGGCGGGACACCCCAGGACACTAAACGCAGTTCTTCTCGGGTCCCTGGCCGCTCTGGGTGTTTTGCCCTTTACCGCGGACCATCTGCTTGGGGTTATGCTGGATATGCTTCCGGAAAAATTACAGGAAATGAACCGCCGTGCCTTTGTAGCCGGCCTGAAAGCTGTGGAGATTTGAACATCACACCCTATCCCCATGATTGATCGGGTGCTGGAAGCTTGACAGGGTGAGGTTTCTTTACTTACAATAATAATATTACCGAACACGTGTTCTTTAGGGCTTTTGCCGGTGGAGCCCCCCACGCCCCCAGGTTGTTTGTTATCATTATACCCCCTTACCGGTGAATAAACTTAGATTGGAGTTGTGGTTATCAGAATTCCACAGGAAGCAGGGGTGCCCGTCCTGCCGCTGCGGGGCAAAACTAAACAGGTCGCGCCGGTATGGAGAAGGAGGTGAGTTCCCGCTCTGGGCCTGTGCGGGGTAAGTCCTATGGTTATTGTTCTCGATCTCGGTCATGGTGGTCAGGATTCGGGGGCGGTGGGTTTTGGTCTCAAAGAAAAAGATGTGGTGCTGACCCTGGGCAGGCAGGTTTTATCCTTTTTAGGGGATTATCAGGTGGAGGTCATTCCCACCCGCACCGGCGATGTTGATGTTCCCCTGGCTGCCCGGTCAAAGCTGGCCAACAACCACAAGGCGGATTTCTTTTGTTCCCTGCATGTTAACTCCGGTGGGGGCAGCGGCTTTGAAAGCTACATTCATCCCGCCGCCTCCCCGACAACCCAGTCTCTGGCAGCAACCCTGCACAGGGAAGTGGTCAGGTTTTACGTGGGGCGAGGTTTCCCGGACCGGGGTTTAAAGCGGGCCAATTTTGCCGTATTGCGGGAGACGAGCATGCCAGCCGTATTGCTGGAGAATCTGTTCATTGATAATCCCCGGGATGCGGCCTACCTGGCCGATACGGTGTTTATGCGGGACCTGGCTTTGGCTATAGCGGGAGGGCTTGCACAGACACTGGGTTTGCAAAAGCGCACCGGTTGGGACCCGGCAGGGGAAATAAAACGTTTGAGGGAACGCGGCTTAATCACCACTGACCATGCCCCCGATGTTGCCGTCACCTGGGGAGAGCTGGCAACGGTTTTGAACCGACTGCTGGACCGTCTTGAAGCGAACGGAAAATAGCTGTGCCTTTAGCCCGGAGTCAGCCGTCCAGAGCCTCCGGGCTTTCTTGTCGAAAAATCGACCCGGCCGGCGGAAACTTTCGTGCCCGGCCGCCCCTGGCGGTGCATTTTAGGCTCTTCCGGCCGAATCCTCCGCTCCCAGGCCGGGCGGAAGCGCATTTTTGAACTTCTGGTTTCCCTCTTCAATGGCGGGTATTCCTGCAAATAAGTACCCTGTGGGCATAAATTCTCCCGGCGACCTGACCCTGGTCTGTCCGGCAAAAATATGCTAAACTTATGTACGAAAAAAATCAAATTAACAAGGTGAGGGAGTTTTGCAATGGACGAGACAAAATGTACAACCTGTAATGACAAAGACACGGGACGGTGTAACACGCAGTCGTGTGCCGGCTCCACCACTTTGCCACCAAATCCGGCCAGTGATATCAAGCAGGTGATTGCCGTCATGAGCGGTAAAGGGGGGGTAGGTAAGTCATCGGTCAGTGCCCTGCTGGCCGTTGGCCTGGCCCGCCGGGGATTCAAGGTGGGTATACTGGACGCGGATATTACCGGTCCCAGTATTCCGAAACTTTTCGGACTGGTCGACCGTCCCGAACAATTTAACAATTATATTTTGCCGGTGAAGACGTCGCTGGGTCTCCAGGTGATATCATTGAACCTTTTCTTACCTCAAGAAGATGATCCGGTAATCTGGCGGGGCCCCATCCTTTCCAGTGCCGTGAAACAATTCTGGACCGATGTGGCCTGGGGCAAGCTGGACTATTTAATTGTGGACATGCCGCCCGGTACCGGTGACGTACCCCTGACCGTAATGCAATCCCTGCCCCTGGGGGGACTGGTGGTGGTTTCCTCGCCCCAGGACCTGGCCATGATGGTGGTAAGCAAGACCATCAAGATGGCCCGCCAGGCTGGTGTACCTATTCTGGGGCTGGTGGAAAATATGAGCTACCTGGTTTGCCCCCACTGCGGTGAACACATTCATCCTTTTGGTTCCAGCCATGTGCGGGAGGCGGCGGGTAGAAACGGCTTGCCGTTACTGGCTGTTTTGCCCGTGGACCCGGTGCTGGCGGAAATGGGTGACGCCGGGCGCATTGAGGATTATCAGGGTGTATCATGGCAGCATCTGGAACCACTGGTGGAGGCCGTGGAAAAGAGGGATGAAAGGGGCATCGTCCTTTAGGGCGATTCATCCTTCTGCTGGTGCCGCCAAAGGGCAACATGGTACATCATCACCACGGCCACCAGTGCAATCATTAAACGAACTCCGGTCAAACCGGAGTTTTTTTCCTGGTAATAATAGCCGCAGTTGCGAAAGGAAACAGGCATGGTGTGACGCTTGCCTGTATTGCTGCGGTGTTCCGTGGCCGGAGTTGTTCGGGACGTGCAGGCAAGCAAACGGCAGCCAAAAGGCAGTTTTGCCGTTTTTCCAGGAGTAATATGCAGAAAAATGGACTTCCGTTTCACGGTACCTGTTGTTTATTCTAACGGGATGCATTATTATAAGTAGTGTTGAAGTGAAAGGAGTGTGAAACAGGCATGCAAAACTGGAAGCGTTCACTAGTCTTTATTGCGCTGGCGGCTTTTGTGGCCGGTATAATGTTTGCAAGTGGTTGTTTGCTGGTTAATGATCTCAGGCCGCCAAAAGACGGAATACCGCAGGCCAATAACGTGGCTAGCGCCATGCCCGGTGTGGGTCCCGGTACGGTGGCCGATATTGTTGCCAAGGCCGGACCGGCCGTGGTCAAAATCGATACAGTGAAGATCCGGGGTAGCGGGCGGGTGGATCCTTTCTTTGACGATCCCTTCTTCCGCCAGTTCTTTGGTGGGCCGTTTGGTTTTCAGACCCAGCCCCGGGAGGAACGCGGTATTGGCTCCGGCTTTATTATTTCACAGGATGGTTATATTCTGACCAACGAGCATGTGATCGACGGGGCACAAAAGATAACCGTAACCATCCAGGGGTTTGACCAGCCCCTGCCGGCCAGGGTAGTCGGTGCCGACTACGACCTGGACCTGGCCGTGTTAAAAGTTGATGCCGGCAAGTCCCTGCCCACCTTGAAGATGGGAGATTCCAACAAAATCCGGGTGGGGGACTGGGTGATCGCCATTGGCAATCCCTTCGGGCTGGATCACACCGTAACGGTAGGGGTGATCAGTGCCAAGGGCCGGCCGGTTCCGGTGGAAAACCGGCGCTACAAAAACCTTTTGCAAACCGATGCCTCCATTAACCCGGGTAACAGCGGCGGCCCGCTCTTGAATCTCGATGGTGAGGTGGTGGGCATCAATACTGCCGTGGCCCAGGCCCAGGGTATTGGTTTTGCCATCCCCACCAGCACAGTCAAAGAGGTTTTAAACCAGCTCCTCCAGGGTAATGGAAAGGGAACTCCCTGGCTTGGCGTGCAGATGGATTACGTAACGGAAGAAATAGCTGCCTATCTGGAACTGCCGGCGGCAGCAGGGGCGCTGGTGGTAGGTGTTATCCCGGGCAGCCCGGCTGATAATGCCGGACTGGTACGGGGTGACGTAATCCTGCAGGTGGACAACCAAAAGGTTGGAACCCCCGATGATCTGGTGCGGATAATCCAGAAGAGCAAGGTAGGCCAGCGCGTGGTGCTGCAAATCTACCGTAACGGCCGCGCCCGCTACGTTCCCTTGATCGTGGCTGAAAAGCCCCCTCAATTACGCTAAAAAATACCCCTTCCCTAGGAAGGGGTATTTTCACACATATGTTCTAACATCAGTTTTAATTCTTTTTTCAACAGCTTTCCCGAAGTTGTTTTGGGCAGGCTTTCGATAAACTGTATTTTGCGGGGTACTTTGTAAGGAGCCAACCTTTGGGTGCAGAATGCTTGCAATTCGGCGGGATCCATTCTTTCCTGCCCCCGGAGCATAACCAGGGCCATCACTTCTTCTCCCATCACCGGATCGGGAACACCCACCACCACTGCATCGAAAACCTGGGGATGCAGGTAAAGAACTTCTTCCACCTCCCGGGGATCAATGTTCAACCCGCCCCGGATAATGACGTTCTTTTTACGGTCCACGATGAATACATAGCCTTCTTCATCCATATAACCCAGGTCACCCGTATGTAACCAGCCGTTGCGGAGTACCTTACGGGTTTCTTCTTCCTGATTAAGGTAACCCTTCATAACATTTGGTCCCTTAACCACAATTTCTCCTACCTGACCGGCAGGTAGAGGTTGATCCTCATAATCTACAATTTTTACTTCCACGCCCGGAATGGGGGGGCCGACGGAACCCGGTTTTTTGACTCCAAACACGGGATTGCAGCATACCACCGGGGAAGTTTCGGTAAGGCCGTAACCCTCCGTGATCTGCAGGCCAAACTTTTTCTCAAAGGCGTGGAAAACCTGGACGGGCAGGTGAGCGCCACCGCAAAAGGCGATTTTCCAGGAGCTGAGATCAAAATTTTCGGCCAGCGGGTCTTCCAGCAGCAACACATACATGGTGGGCGGGCCGAAGAAAAAGGTGATCCGCTCATCCTGGATGGTTTGCAGCACCGTACGGGATCCGGGCCACTTCTCATGGATGACCACTGCCGCTCCGGCTACCAGGGAAGCGTGCAGTACGCAGGTCTGGGCTGCCGAATGATAGGCCGGTGCTACCAGCAGGGACCGGTCTTGCGTAGTCAGACCACAGAATCGGGCAAAGGTAGTGGCGTTGCTGTAGAGATTGCTGTGGGTTAACATTACTCCCTTGGGGATACCGGAGTTGCCCGAAGTATAAAGTATTTCCACCATATCGTCCCGTTCTTTGTGTCTGACAGGGCTGGCGGTGGGAGATGACCGGGCTAGCAGTTCCTCATACGAATATATATTTGGTCCTGTCTCATTAGTGTTGGTAACAATGAAGCCCCGGGGAATGGGTAGTTCCCGGGCCAGTTCAGTAAACAGGGAAATGTTGGCCGGATTACAAATGACAAGCGCTGGGGAAGCATCCCGGGCAATGACGGCTACTTCGTGGATGGTGTAAAGGGGATCGATGGGAACAACAATACCCCTCGCACATAAGACGGCGTAAAAGGCTACCACAAATTCGGGACAGTTTTCCAGTGCTACCAGCACCCGTTCACCGGGTTCCAGCCCCAACTTAACTAACCCGCTGGTCAAGCGATTTACCAGGTCGTTAAGTGTAGCATAGGATATACGTTGACCGTGAAAAACCAGGGCTTCGTGATCGGGAAAAAGCTGGCCGACTTCGGCAAGTCTTTTGGCCAGGTTCATTATGTTTACCTCCTTGAGCAGCCCGGGGCAAAAATGAAAGATGTAAGGTTGTTGAGCCGGCTATTTTTATTGTTTAAAAAATTCTCTTTTCAACAAACAAATTCCTGCCACAGTTGTATCTTTTATCTGCACCTGTGGGAGGTCAAAGATGCTATGGACCACAGCCGCCCCTGCCGGTGGTTTGGCGGCACCAACCGGTTACCCCGTCAAATGCCCCACCTTTTGTTTTTTCATCAGATTGTCACCGGTAAGATTTTCCGTCACCCGCAAATAGCGGCGGACCAGTTCTTCCCTCCCCATAGCCACAATTTTCGGGGAAAGCTTTTCTTTATTCCGGTGCAGGCGCAACCGGCCCTCGGTATGGTAGAGGGTGAGTAGCCAGCCCTGATACCACTTCGCCAGACCTTTGATAACGGCCGGGGGTTCAAAGACGGAAAAACCCAGGCGTTCTGTTCCCCGGTAAAGCATGGTTAACCCTACCACCGCCCGAATATTTTTTCCGTGCGGCTTGCTGTGCACCCACTGGGCCAGGGCGGGAAGGGAACGCTTCAGTTCCTTTAAAGTGAGCAGGGCGATCCGTTCCGGACTTTTTCCGGTTGAGGTGATTTCCTTGAGCACTTTGTTATTCAGGTGCAGTTCGGCAATGGGATCCCGTGGCTGTATAGTTGTTCCATCGGACAAAATCAATGGCCTGCCGCGATAACGGCGCAACCTGAAGCAAAAGAGGGTGGGGCGACCGTTAAGGTGGAGCTCCTTAATACCCAATATACGGATGATTAAGGAGTCGAGCCTTTGCCCCAGGCGTTGCCAGAGGTTTTCTTTTTGTACATTCAGCTCCGCTAGAGGTGCGATGGCCAGCCCCCGCCGTTGCAGCTCCTGCAAAATCATAGGAAGGGCGGCCAGCATTTTGGCCGGTGCTCCCGGGGTTGCTCCCGGAGTATCATCGCTATCATGGAAGACCAGAATCGAACCGTCCCGCACCCGGGAAAGAACCTGACGGGTTATGGATTCGGGGGTGCACCGGCGTCCCCAGTCCCAGCTCATAAAAGACCATAATACTACCCGCTGACCGAAGAGGAAACTGTGGAGCAATGAGAAAAGGTTAAATAAACCCCAGGGCGGCCGGTACAGGCGCGGCGGCTGGCCTGTAATTTCCGCAATTACCCGGCTGGCTTCCCTCACCTCCCTTATGATGGCCCGGGGTCCTAAAAACCAGGGAAAATGATGGTGAAAGCCGTGGCTGGCCACCTCGTGTCCTTCGGCAATCATTCTGGTGATCAATTCCGGGTGGGTTTTAGCTTTATACCCCAGTACAAAAAAACATGCCCGGACGTTGTATTGCTTTAAGATGTCCAGAACCCGGGGGGTATAGACCGGATGGGGGCCGTCATCAAAGGTGATGGCCACCCGCTTACCCTCCCGGGGCCCCTGCCAGATGACTCCAATATGGCATAAGCGGGCCAGGACAGTGGGCAGGAGGGCATACAGTCCTAAGAAAAAGGTAAGCAGTTTGAACACGGCTTCCGTCATACTCTTCTCTCCAGCTTATGAGAGTTTAGGAAAATGCCTGGTTATTTTGCAAAGAGTTTTTCCACAGGGTAAAAGGAATAAAAGAGGGCTACCAATAACAGCACAACCGTAGCCAGCATGATGGGGGCCGTTATGCCTGCGTACCGGGCTACCAGACTGCCCAGGGCCGGACCAATGGCTGCGCCCAAACCCTCAATGGTGGCAAAAACCCCCCACCCTGTGGCCTGTCGTTCCGGGGGGATAACCCTGGCCAGCAGGGTGTTCCAGGTTGGAAGAATCACCGCATAGGAAAGGCCCAGTAAAACGGCCAGGGGAAAGGCACTTTGGGGGCCGTGACTGGTGGTAAATAGGGCCAGGCAAAGGGCACTTAACCCGAATCCGGCGGCTAAAAGACAATTTAAGGTCAGGCGGCCGACTACCATGCCCATAGGGAGAAGACCCAGTACGGCAGTTCCGCCGCCTGCCAGAAGAAGAAGACCATACTGGCCATAGCTTAAACCCAGCTGGCTTTGTACAAAAAGTGGTAGCACAGGTAGCAAAAGACCGGCGGAAAAGGTTTGCAAAAACATTCCCGGAATTAAAATGCGCGTTACTGCCGGATTGGCTGCCAGGCGAGCGAGAGAGTGGGTAATACCCTGGCTGGTTTGCTTTTTACATCGACATCTGGAAGGTAAAATAAACAGGGTAAGGGCTACGGAAACCAGCCACAGGATGATGATCAGGGAAAAGGCCAGTTCAAAGCCCCTGTGCAATATGAAGTTTACAGCTACCAACCCGGTACCGGCACCGGTCAACCAGGCAGCAAAAACCAGACCAATGCGGTTGACCCGGTCGGGCATCTGGACCGGGGCTACTTCACTCATTACTCCCAGCCAGACAGGAGACATACCCAGGCCAAAAAGAGCCGAGGCAACCACCAGAATGGCCGGCAGGGGCCATAGTTTCATGGCCAGCAGTGAGGCCAGACTGGTGATTAAACCAATCAACAATACCGGTCTGCCCGTGCGGTCAAAATGCCAGCCGGCGGCAGTTTTGGAGGCCGTTTCGGTAAAATAATGGGCCGAAACAGCAAAACCGGCTGCAGTTATGGACAGGCCCAGGTACTTGACGGTATATAAAGGCAGGAAGGATAGGAAAAAGGCTCCCCTGGCAAATTCAGTAATAAAAAGGATGGCCAGCATAATCCAGTCCTGGCGAGTAAGGTTTGCCGGCAGCAACGGCCCTTAAGCCCCCCGAATTGAGATTTTCCTTCATTATATCGCAAAAACGGTAGATTGGGGAAGAGTGTGGAAAGAGGCGGCCTATTGGGGCAAAAATTTCGGGCGGGAAACTTTCCCACCCGGTGATGAAACTATTTCTGGGATTCACGGGCAAAGGCTAAAAGAATTATTTCCTTACCCTGCCGTCCGGCATTTAATTTTTTCTCTGCTTCCTGTAATTGGCTGAGCTGGGGGTCGGTCAGTTCGGCAAATTCCACTCCACGGATTTCCATCTTTTTCTTTGATACCTCCCTTCCTTAAAAAGTATACTTAGTATTTCCCTTTGAGCAAAACTTAGAGTGTCAGGTTGTTACTTTTTTGTTGAAATCAATTTGAAACTTCAATATAATAAAGTCGTTCTTGTAATATTTTTTACTGACCCTTGATGTGCTGAAATTGGATTAACTTAATAAAAAGCAAACCTGCGGGGGTAAAGCATGCGGCACCTGTGGACAACCCTTTTTTGTTGCGTTTTGTTCTTATTTACTCAAACGGCACAAGCGGCATCATTACCGCAGCCGGTAGGGGAAGCAGCTTTGCTGATGGATGCCCGCAACGGGCAGGTACTGTACCAGAAAAATGCCGGTTTACCCATGTATCCGGCCAGCACCACCAAAATCCTTACTGCTATTATTGCTCTTGAACGTTCAAATCTGGATGAAGTGGTTACTGTTTCCCGGGAAGCCGCCCGTGTGGAGGGTTCTGCTATCGGCCTGCAGGAAGGCGAGAGGCTTACCATGGAGGACCTTTTATACGCCCTGTTGCTGGCTTCCGCCAATGATGCGGCCGTGGCCATTGCCGAACATGTAGCCGGGTCTGTACCTGCCTTTGCTGCCTTGATGAATGAAAAAGCCCGCTCAATTGGAGCCCGGGCGAGCAGTTTTCGCAATCCCAGCGGCCTGCCTGACCCGCAGCATTATACTACTGCCTACGACCTGGCCCTGATTGCCCGTTATGCCATGCAAAACCCTACCTTTAGAACTATTGTGTCCACCCGTTTGAAGCAGATCCAGCGTCCAGATGCAGACAGGAGTAAAGGTCCCCCCCAGGAACACATCTGGAACCACAACCGGCTTCTTTCCCGTTACGAGGGAGCCATTGGGGTCAAGACCGGTTATACCGTTGAGGCGGGGCAATGCCTGGTCGGTGCTGCCCGGCGCGATGAGCGGGAGCTGATTGCCGTGATCCTGAACAGTCAGGGAGCAGCTGTTTACAGCGATGTCCAGGCCCTGTTAAATTATGGCTTCTCAGCCTTCAAGCCGGTCCATCTGGTGGGAAAGGGGCAGGCCATGTCCTCTTTTTCTGTACCGGGTGGCGCTCAAGAAGTAGAAGCCATTACCGGGAGCAGTTTTTATTTTAATTTTCCTGCTGACCAGAAGCCGTCTTTTGAACAGAAAATTGTTATCCTTCAGGACTTGCGGCCGCCGCTGGCTGCCGGGCAAAAGGTGGGGGAACTGATTTTTACGCAAACCCCGGGTAAAGAATTGGGGCGGGTGGATCTGGTGTCCGCCCGGGCCGTAGAAATCAGTGTAACCAGGCGGTGGTCTCTCTGGATCCTGGGTGCAATTTTAATTCTGGTAGCTTTACGCTTGCGGACCATGATGGCGCGCCGGCGTTGGCGGCGCGTGCGTTACCCTCGTTATTTGCGTTAGCCTGCGTGCTGGCGCTTTTTTATTTTGAAACCGCCATTGACTTTTTTCTGTATGTTCATTATACTTACACAAAGGGTTTAATGGCGGGGTGATCTGGATGCAGAGAGTCATTAACGAAGTGGAGGAAAAACTGCGGGCCGGGGACTCTAAACTGACGCCGCGCCGGGAGCATATTCTACGGGTACTTTTAGAGAACAAGGACAAACATTTGAGTGCGGAAGAGATTTACAACCTGGTTAAGCAAAAAGCTCCCGATGTAGGGCTGGCTACGGTTTACCGCACTTTAGAACTCTTTTTAGATTTTGATATTATTCACAGCATTGATTTCGGCGATGGGCGCAAGCGCTATGAATTTGGTGGTGAACGGGGAGAAGGACATCACCACCATCATCTTATCTGTACCCGTTGCGGAAAAATAATAGAGGTCAACGAGGATCTGCTGGAGGATCTGGAATCCCGGGTCACAGAAACCTATAATTTTAGCATTACAGACCATGAGTTAAAGTTTTTCGGGTACTGCCAGGACTGTGCATGCAGGCAGGGTTAATGATCTCGCCACAGATAGCAGTGCCCTGGTAATTTTTGTTTAGAAAATAATGTGAAAAAAATCACATAAATACCTGTCTGGTTGTAAATTAAGTATTAAAATTAATTCTAGATGGTTGTAATGGTACAAGCTGGTGGGGTATGATAGTGATGTAAATCTAAACAAAAACATGAGGGGGGTATTCTGGCATGGAACTGCCGCGCCATTACAATGAAAACAGGCTGATCCTGCTGGTACAGGAGCCCACCGTAATTTTTGGCTACTGGGAGCTGACCCGGGGGGTCTGGCATTCCCTGGGGGAAGGGTGTACCTTGTTTCTGCGGCTTTATGCTACCGGGTTAAACCAGGTAGGTGCAGTCTTGCGAGAAGTTTCTCTCCCCCCTTTTACCAGCGACTGGTACTTTCGTGATGTTTTCCCCGATCATGCCTATCAGATCGAACTGGGTTATTACGGGCCGGAGGGAGAATTCTACCCTCTGCTTCGTTCCAATCAGGTAATTACGCCCCGTGTCCGGGCAGTGGAGGGAGTGGCCCGGTTCCTGACAGTTGAAACTGCTACCCGGGGTGATACGGCACAGGATGCGGCCGCTATACCAGAAAACTATATCTTTTGGGGAGTATACAGTTCCCTGGATTTGATGAACAAGTGTTAACCAACTGGTTGAAAAGGGGGGCAGCTAAATGCCTGCAGGCTATCTGGCACTGGTACTGCATGCCCATTTGCCCTTTGTGAGGCATCCGGAAATGCCCGAGTGCCTGGAAGAACGCTGGTACTTTGAGGCCATGACCGAGTGTTATATTCCCCTGGTGGAAGTGCTGCAGGGGTTGCTCCGGGACGAAGTGGCTTTTCAGCTGACCATATCCCTTTCTCCGCCCCTTTTATCCATGTTCGCCGACTCCCTGCTGCAACAGCGCTATTTAAGCCACCTGGAAGCCATGATCCAGCTGGGTGAAGCGGAATGCCGGCGTACTGCCGGAGACGCCGACCTGCATCCCCTGGCTTTGATGTACCTGGACCGGTTAAAAGACGTCTGGAGGGCATATACAGAGAAATATGCATGCAATCTGGTTGGCGCATTCCGAGCCTTACAGGCATCGGGGAAAGTTGAGTTAATTACCACCTGTGCCACCCATGGGTATCTACCGCTGATGCGAACCCGGGAGGCCAGGAGGGCGCAGATTGGTGTAGCGGTGGAATTTTTTGCGCGGCATTTCGGCCGTCCGCCGGCCGGTTTCTGGTTGCCAGAGTGTGGGTATACCCCCGGCGTAGAGGAATTGCTTAAAGAATTTGGTATTCGTTATTTCTTTGTGGAGACCCACGGGCTGCTCCACGCCGATCCCGCCCCCCGTTACGGTGTTTTTGCTCCGGCCGGTTGCACCAACGGAGTGGCGGTTTTCGGCCGGGATCCCGAAAGTTCCCGCCAGGTCTGGGACAGGCAAACCGGTTATCCCGGCGACTATTTTTACCGGGAGTTTTACCGGGACATCGGTTATGATCTGGAACTGGACTACTTACGTCCCTATCTACCGGCGGGTAACATCCGGGTGGATACCGGATTTAAGTATTACCGGATTACCGGTCCGGGTCCCCATAAGGAACCCTATCACCCCCGGTTGGCCCGGGAACGGGCGGCAGAGCATGCAGCTCACTTTCTTTTCCACCGGCAGCAGCAGGTACTTTACCACGGTAAAAAGATGGACCGCCCCCCACTGGTGGTTGCTCCCTATGATGCGGAGTTATTTGGTCACTGGTGGTACGAGGGTCCACAGTGGATAGATTTTCTCTGCCGTAAAATAAGTTTCGATCAGGATATTATTCACATGATTACTCCCGGGCAGTACCTCTCCTTGTATCCCGGGTTGCAGATAGTGGATTTACCCATGAGCAGCTGGGGGGAAGGTGGATATAACCGGGTCTGGCTCAACCCCAGCAACGACTGGATTTACCGCCACCTCCACCGGGCCGAGACTGCCATGGCCGACCTGGCTGATTTGCATCCGGAAGCCCTGGGGTTGAAGAGGCGGGCATTAAATCAGGCTGCCCGGGAATTGCTTCTGGCCCAGAGCAGTGACTGGGCGTTCATCATTAGAACGGAAACGGCGGTGGAATACGCCCGTAAAAGAATAACCGAACATATCGGCAGGTTTAACCTTCTGGTGGAACAATTGGAGAATGATTGTATTAACGAAAAAACGCTGCAAGAAATGGAATATCGTGCCAACATTTTTCCCGAGCTGGACTACCGTATTTACAGCCGCCACCGGCGGTACAACGCGGGATGCGTGGGACCAGGGCGCCCCCTGCGGATCTTAATGCTATCCTGGGAGTACCCGCCGGCAACCGTGGGCGGCCTTTCCCGGCATGTCTACGATCTTTCCCGGGCACTGGCCCGTCTTGGGGATGAGGTGCATGTAATTACCTGCCCGGTGGCCGGAGAGGAACCTTACTGCCTGCACCAGGGTGTCCACGTGCACCGGCTGCTGCCGGAGCAGCTCGGCGCCAGGGACTTCTTAACCTGGGTCGGGCAACTAAACCAGGGCATGATCGAGCTGACCCACAAAGTTATAGACACCTGGGGGGTGCCGGATCTGGTCCATGCCCATGACTGGATGGTGGGGGAGGCCGGTGAACGGCTGCGTGAAGACCACCGTTTTCCCCTGGTGGCCACCATCCATGCTACGGAATGCGGGCGAAACCGGGGCATTCATACCGACCTGCAGCGCCGGATACACGAAAGGGAATACCAGCTCACCCGGAAGGCCGCCATGGTTATTTGTTGCAGTAATTATATGGCCGAGGAGGTAACCCGGCTTTTTGATCTGAATGCTGAAAAGGTCAGGGTCATTCCTAACGGCGTGGATCCGGCCAACTTGACTGTGGGGAGGGTGACAGAACCGGATTGCGGACACCTTTACGGGCTGGATCCGAATATCGTGTTCCTGGGGCGCCTGGTACCGGAAAAGGGAGTACAGGTGCTTCTTGAGGCTTTAGTATCCATATCTGAACGGGTGAGGGGTGTCCGGTTGCTGGTGGCCGGCCGGGGTCCCTACGAGGAATACCTGAAAGGTCTTGCGGCTGACCTGGGGCTGTCATCTAAGGTGCAGTTTACAGGTTTTGTGGATGATCTGGGGCGTAACCGCCTGCTGGAAACGGCCCGGGTGGCGGTGTTTCCCAGTCTGTACGAGCCCTTTGGTATCGTGGCCCTGGAGGCCATGGCCGCACGGGTGCCGGTGGTCGTTGCCGACACCGGGGGATTGGGGGAAATTGTGGAGCACGGGGTGGATGGTTACAAGGTACCGCCCGGCCGGCCGGAGATGCTGGCGCATTATATCATCAAGCTTCTCTCTTGTCCGGAACTGGCCGTGGAAATGTGCCGGCGTGCCTGGCGCAAGGTAATTACTATTTACGACTGGCAGTATATAGCCGAACAGACGCGCCAGGTTTATTATCACGTCATAGCAGCAGGCCGTGAGGCCAGGGTAATTACCGGAAATTTCTAGTAAGAAGTTATCTCCAGCGATAAATCAAGATGTTTTTCCAGGCATCCCTTTTAAGCCGGCACCATTGGGCCATTCACCTAATATGATGTTAAAAAAACAAGGGGTGTCGGTTTAAATGAAGCTGGAAAGCATATTTACAGATTGGCTGAACTCTTTCCCGCGAAGGTTTTTGAGCCCGTGGTGGATCATCGGTGTGGTTGTTTTGATAGTCGTTGTAATCTTTGCGGTAGTTATAATAGCGGTGGTTTAGAAAGTCGGGGGAGTGCGGGGGGCTGTAATCCCCCTCAATGAATTGGGGGGGAGGAGATCACTTTTGAGATGACCGGTTCTGCGGCGCGGAACCGGTTTTTTTATAATCGAGCAAAAACCAGCGGTTTTCCGGAAGAAGTGTACTGGAACCGCTAGGCTCCTTTCCTCATAACATGAAATAGTATGAATGATCCTCCAGGAGGGGGGTAGCCATGGGGGACGGGGTTAAGCTGGGATTGGCTTTGGGAGGCGGATTTTTACGGGGGATAGCCCATGTGGGTGTTTTAAAGGTACTGACTGCCGGGGGAATTATACCGCAGCTGGTGGCAGGAACCAGTGCGGGCAGTATTGTCGCCGCACTTTACTGCAGCGGTTGGAGTATCCGGGAGATGGAAAAGCTGGCCCTGGAGGTAAATCATCAGGATGTTTATGATGTTGGACCGATGTTTTTTAACCTGGGAGCCATGGCCGTAAAGGTTCTCATCGATTTCCTTCACCTGCCCGTACCCTTTCCTTCACCTCTGGGACTGATGTCGGGCTATAAACTGGAAAGATGGGTGGAACGGCTGGTAGAGCGGAAAACCTTCCGGCAGCTGGGCAAATTACTGGCCATTACTTCCGTGGATATGCATACCGGACACCGCATCATTTTCGTCAGCGAAGATGTCAGCCACAGCCCTCCACCCGGGGATATTTTTTTTATTCGGGGGGTACCGGTGGCCCAGGCGGTGCGGGCCAGCTGTTCAGTTCCGGGGCTGTTTGAACCAAAAAAAATTGGCGGCCGGTTGCTGGTAGACGGCGGCCTGCGGGAAAATGTGCCGGTGGAGGTGCTCCATCTTCTGGGGGCCGATGTGGTGGTGGGGGTGGATGTTGGTTACGAGGGAGAACACTATAAACCCATTGAAAATATGGTCCAGTTACTTACCCAGTCGCTGGATATTATCGGCAGCGAGGTCACCCGGTGCAAACTGGAAAGTTACGCCCACGTGGTCATCCGTCCCGTTCTAACTGGAGTTACCCCCTGGGACTTCTCCCGCAACGCTTACTGTATTGCCCGGGGAGAGGAGGCCGCCCGCCAGGCACTGCCCGAGATCAAACGCCTGCTGCACGAAAGAAGAAACCGCCGTTAGCCCTGCGTCCTGCCCGGGTAGGGCTATTTTTTTGTTTGCGTCGGGGTGAGGTCGGGGGTATAATTACGTTGTTAAGGAGGGATTGGTGATGACCTTTTACCCCGGGGGGTTGGCCACGGGTATCGGCAGCCTGCCCTATACCGATCCGGGACTGGCCCTACCCCTGATTCGAGAAAATATGCCCGTTATCCCCCACTGGCCCCAGCTGCCCCGGCGGGGTGGTGCCGAGGGTTTTGTGTTTCAATTCCTGCAGCCCCTGGTTCAGTTTAAGTTGCTGGTCATGGAAAATGACCGGGCCATCTTTGATGATGAAAGCCCCCACTGGCCTGATGGGCTCACCAATTTCTATACCGCCTACCTGGCTGTGGAAGAAAAAGACCTCGATGCACTGGAAGCCTTTGCCCTGCCCCGTGAGGCAGCAACCGGTTTTTATGCCTTCCTGGAAGAGATGGAAAGGGATTTAGGAGAAGCCCTTTATCTCAAAGGGCACCTGGCCGGTCCCCTCACCATTGCCTTTCAACTGAAAAACCGCAGGGGGCGGATAGCCTATTACGAAGACCAGCTGCGGGATCTGGTGGTCAAAACCCTGGCTGCTCACGCTTGCTGGCAGGCCCGCACCCTCGCCGGGCTCAACCGGCCGCCCATTATTTTTGTGGATGAGCCGGCCATCAGCGTTTACGGCCAGTCCACTTACATCACCGTTACCCGTGAGATGATTAAAAATGATCTCAATACCATTTTTGACTTTATCCATCAGGCGGGCGGGCTGGCCGGAGTGCACTCCTGTGACGCCATTGACTGGTCTATACTCTGTGAATGTGACCTGGATATTATCAATCTGGATGCATATAACTTCGGTCCTTCTTTGTTTGTTTATGCCCGGGAATTAAATGACTTCATCCACAGGGGTGGAATCATGGCGTGGGGCATTGTGCCGACCTCAGAAAAGGCCTTTGCTGAAGACGAAAAATCCCTGCTCTCCCGGTGGTATGAGCTCTTCTCCGGCCTGGTAGAACGGGGTATACCCGCGGAACTGTTGTACCGCCAGTCCATGATCACTCCTGCCTGTGGCACCGGGCTTTTAGCCCCGGAACTGGCCGAGCATATTTACCGTCTCACCCGGCAGGTGTCGGAACGGGTTCGTGAGGGGGCATTTTAATCGTGCTGCCCGACCTGCACCTGCACACCAGCCGTTGCGGGCACGCCACGGGGGATATGGAGGAGTATATTGCTGTGGCTCGCTACCGGGGCCTTAAAAGTATCGGTTTTGCCGATCATGTCCCCATGTACTGGTTGCCCCCCGGCGAGCGGGACCCGGCACTGGCCATGGCCGAGGAGGAATTGCCCCGCTATATTGAGTCCGTCCGGCGTTTGCAGCGAGCCAATACCGGTTTGACCATTTACCTGGGGATAGAGGCCGATTATATCCCTGGTTGCGAAGACCAGCTCCGGACATTGCTCTGCCGTTACCCCTTTGACTATGTTCTGGGTTCGGTGCATTATCTGGGCGGTTGGGGTTTTGATAATCCGGACCTGGTGCAGGAATACACCCGGCGGGATGTGGATGAATTGTACCGGCAGTACTTTCAAATGGTGCAGCAGGCAGCCCGCGCGGGTCTTTTCGATGTCATTGCCCATCCGGATTTAATCAAGAAATTTGGCTACCGGGCCCGGATGGATTTGCGGGAGCTGTATGAAGAGACAGCCCGGGCCTGTGCAGAGGGTGATGTGTGTATAGAGGTAAATACTGCCGGTCTGCGGGTGCCCGCCGGGGAAATTTACCCTTCCCTGGATTTCCTTAAGCTGTGCCGCCGCTACCAGGTTCCGGTTACCGTGGGCTCCGATGCCCACCAGCCACACCTGGTGGCTTACGGGTGGGACCGGGCCAGGGACTGGTTGCTGGCTGCCGGCTACCGTGAGCTGGTAGTGTTCAGGGAACGGCGGCGGGAAGTAATACCTCTTTGATTGTGTCCTTGAAATTAGCCAGATGCTGGCTATTTTTTTTATTTTTTCTTGCGGGCCAGCAGGAATTTACTTCTCCCTGGAGAATTAGGGTGGTGAGATGTGGAGTGAAGTGGAATTAAAGTGGATGATAGTGGGGCGTCCGTAATGTTTTTAGGCGAGTACCGGCATACCATTGATGCCAAGGGACGCTTGATTATACCAGCCCGCTTCCGCGAAGGCCTGGGCGAAAAATTCGTTTTGACCAAGGGTCTGGACGGGTGCCTTTTCGCCTACCCCCCTCAAGAATGGGCGGAACTGGAAAATAAGATGCGGTCCTTACCCTTGACCAGGGCCGACGCCCGGGCCTTTGTGCGTTTTTTCTTTGCCGGTGCCTGTGAATGCGAAGCAGATAAACAGGGCAGAATACTTATTCCAGGCAACTTGAGGGAATATGCCGGTATCGAAAAGGACGTGGTGGTGATTGGCGTTTCCGCCAGGGTGGAAATCTGGTCTGCGGGGCGCTGGGAGGCCTATAATATCCGGGCTGCCGGTCAGGTGGAAGAAATTGCGGAAAAAATTGTGGATTTGAATTTGGGAATATAGATTCCCCGGGCCTGATAGGGGCGGGTATGCACCCGCCCCTCCAGTGACCGGTGGGAAGGGAAAGGGATGGAGGAAAGGGACTTCTTACATCAACCGGTATTGCTGGAGGAAGTGCTGGCCTGGCTGAACCCGAAAAGCGGGGGCACCTATGTGGACTGCACCGTCGGTGGGGGGGGGCATAGTGCGGCCATCCTGGAGAGCAGTGGACCTGATGGCCGCCTGATTGGTCTGGATCAGGATCCCCATGCTCTGGAAGCCGCTGCCCGGCGCCTGGCTTCTTACGGGAAACGGGTTACTCTGGTACGGGAAAATTTTATCCATTTGCCCCGGGTTCTGGCGGAACTGGGCATTCCGGCAGTAAACGGTATACTCTTTGATCTGGGTGTAAGTTCCCCCCAGCTGGATGTTCCAGAACGGGGATTCAGCTACCTCCATGAGGGCCCTCTGGATATGCGCATGGACCCTTCCCTGCACCGTACGGCCGCGGACCTGATCAATAACCTGGGCGAAAAAGAACTGGCCGGGATCATTGCCCGCTACGGCGAGGAACGGTGGGCCAAAAAAATCGCTTCCTTCATTGTGCGGAAAAGACAGCACCAACCCATAAAAACCACCTCCCAGCTGGTGGAGGTGATTAAGGAGGCCATCCCGGCGAAAAGCAGGCGCAGCGGTCCCCACCCGGCCCGGCGAACCTTTCAGGCCTTGAGAATTGCCGTTAACCGGGAACTGGAAATTCTACCGGAAGCTCTGCGGCAGGCGGTAGACCTGCTTTTGCCGGAGGGACGTATTCTGGTGATTACCTTTCATTCTCTAGAGGACCGGATCGTGAAAAATGTATTTCGCCAGCTGGCCAGTCCATGTGTCTGTCCACCCAGGTTCCCCCGGTGCGTATGCGGGCAAAAGCCTCTGTTGCGGGTACTTACTCCCCGCGGAGTGTTACCTTCTGAACGGGAGGTAAATTTAAATCCCCGCGCCCGCAGTGCCCGCCTGCGGGTGGCAGAAAAGTCAGGGCCGGTTCTAAATGCCACGGGGGGTGAATAAACTTTGATCGTAGCCAAAGAACAACCTTACTACCAAAGCCCGCCCGGGGAAAAGTATAGCCCGGTAAGTCGTCCCCGGCCTAAAGTGCGACCATGGGAACGCCTGGTCTTAACGGTCCTGGTTCTGCTTATTTTTGCCCTGGGAATTTTGATTTCCATTTTTTACTCCCTGATCCTCATTACAGGGTACCAGATCACCCGCATGCAGAAGGAGCTGGCCGAACTGGAAATCCAGACCCGGGGTCTTGCCGAGGAGGTGTCCAGGCTTTCCTCCCTGGAACGGGTGGAGGCAGTGGCCACCACTCGTTTGGGTATGGTGAAGCCGGACGAGCGTCAGGTGGTGCTGGTTCAGGCCGCCAACGGTGCCCAGGATCCTCCTCCCGAATCCAAACCGGTTGAAAAACCCCGGGCCGATGATACAGGGAAAGGCCGCGCACCGAAGGGGCAGCACTGGATACTACAGGCCCTGACCGATCTGGTCATTCACCGTTCCCAGGGACATTCCGGTTAAGGGACACTTCTTTTCACGGGTGGGCGCTGGCTGGAGGAAAAGGGTATGCGCACCACCAGCATCATTATCCGCCGCCGGTTGACCGTTCTTTTTCTTTTGGCTGCGGTGGCCCTTGTTGCTCTAACCGGCCGTCTTGCCTGGATCCAGTTTGTTCGGGCGGATGAATTACAGAATAAGGCGCTGGAAGTCCGGATGCGGGATATCCCGGTGGAGGCCAGGCGCGGCAATATTTACGACCGTAACGGGTGTTTACTGGTAACCAGCGTCAGTGCCGAATCCCTTTATGCCATTCCTTACCTGGTCAGAGACCCCCGCCGGGCCGCCGAACAGCTTGCTCCCCTTCTGGATATGGAAGTAGAACGCCTCTATCAAATCCTCACGCGCAAGTCCTGCTATGAATGGGTTGCCCGCAAATTAGAACCAGGGACAGTGGAGAAGATTAAGCAGCTGAAGCTGCCGGGTCTCTTTTTTGTTGAGGAAAGTATTCGAGATTACGTGTCCGGTTCTCTGGCTCCCCACGTCCTGGGCTTTACCGGTATAGATAATCAGGGGCTTACGGGTATTGAAAAAACGTTTGATCGGGAATTACAGGGAACCCCCGGACGCATTGTGGTAGAACAGGATGCCACCGGGCGGGATGTTCCCGGAGCACTGCATAAATATATTTCCCCCCGGCAGGGAAACAGTCTGGTTCTTACACTGGATGAAACCATTCAGCAATTTGTGGAACGGGAACTGGACCGGGTGGTGGCTAAATACAACCCCAAACTGGCGGTGATTATCGTCATGGACCCCCGGACGGGGGAAATTCTGGCCATGGGAAATCGCCCCAGCTTTGATGCAACAAACTGGATGACTGCGCCGCAAGGGGTTTGGGACCGCAATCCGGCCATCTGGTACAACTACGAACCGGGTTCGACTTTTAAAATTATCACTACAGCCGCTGCCCTCAGCGAAGGGGTGGTCAAGCCGGATGATCAGTTCTTCGACCCGGGTTACATCAAGGTGGCCGACCGCTACATTCGCTGCTGGGCCGATGGCGGTCACGGCAGCCAGACCTTTGGGCAGGTGGTGATGAATTCCTGCAACCCCGGATTTGTGGAGGTGGGCCTGCGCCTGGGTAAGGAGAAGTTTTACTCCTATATCAAAAATTTTGGGTTTGGCGAACCTACTGGCATTGACCTGCCCGGCGAGGCCATGGGAATTTTGATACCGGAGAAAAAGGCTACCAGCCTGAATCTGGCCACCATGGCCATCGGTCAGTCCATTGCGGTGACGCCCATTCAATTACTTACGGCCACCTGTGCCGTGGCCAACGGTGGTGTTTTAATGCGTCCCCATCTGGTGAAAGAAATCCGTGATCCTTCGGGCAGGGTAATCAAAACATTCCAGCCCGAGATGGTGCGGCGGGTGCTTGACCAGGAAAAGGCCTGCCAGGTGGCAGATCTCCTGCAGGCAGTGGTCATGAAAGGTACCGGTAGAAACGCCTTTATCGACGGCTACCGGGTAGCCGGCAAAACCGGTACCGCCCAGGTGGTGGGAGAAGGAGGCGGCTACGTAAGCGGGAAGTACGTGGCTTCCTTTACCGGGTTTGCTCCGGCAGATAATCCGCGGGTTGCTGCTCTGGTCATGGTTGCCGAGCCTCAAGGCGGCATCTATTACGGCAGCCAGGTAGCCGCTCCCGTGTTCCGGGAAGTGGTTCGGGATACCCTGCACTACCTGCAGGTGCCGGAAACTCCCGGCCTCGAAAAACCAGAGGAGCCTTTCGTATACTTTGAACAGCCCCGCGTTAAGGTCCGGGTACCTAACGTGGTCAATTATCCCCTGGAAACGGCCCAGGATGTCTTGCGCGAGGCGGGATTATCCTTTGTAGTCCGGGGGGAGGGGGCCATTGTCCAGGGGCAGACACCCAAAGCCGGGGCCGAGGTTTTAAGCGGTACCTCGGTGATTCTCGATCTCGAGCCCTCCGGCGGTAAATCAAGGGAGGGACCGGTGACGGTACCCAATCTGACGGGCCTCACCATTACCGAAGTGGCCGCATTGCTGGCGAGTATGGATCTCCGCCTGGAAGCCGCAGGGATCGGTCAGGCCTGCAACCAGAAGCCCGGTCCGGGAGAGAAAGTGCCCCGGGGTACCACGGTGAGGGTGGAGTTTAAGCCTGGTTCCGACCCGTCCCAGGCACCTCCTGCAACTACCAGACGGGTTCTGGAGTTTGTTGAGAGACCATAGGCCGTTTTGAACTAATAAAAGTGGTAATAATACCATAAAAAGGACCAGGCGGCTCTTATTGCATTGTACCGGCAGGGGTGGTAGTATAACCAGGGGAAGCCTGCTGGTACGGAAGGAGGATTTTTACTTGCTGTTCAGCGAGTTGATCGAAGGGCAAACCTGTCTGGCTGTTGGAGGCAATCAACAGGTGACTATATCGGGCATTGCCTACGACTCGCGGCAGGTGAAACCGGGCTTTGTGTTTGTAGCAGTGGAGGGTTTCACCACTGATGGGCATTATTACGTGGAGCAGGCCGTGGCCAGGGGGGCTGTAGCCGTGGTGGTTCAGAAGGAAATCCCCCTTCCCGCTGGCGTAGCCTATATGCGGGTGCCTGACACCCGCCTGGCTCTGGCTTTGCTTGCGGCTCGCTTCTATGACTATCCATCTCGTAAATTAAAACTGATCGGGGTTACCGGGACAAACGGTAAAACCACTACCACCCACCTGCTGGCAGCCATTTACCGGGCTGCGGGAAACAAAGTGGGGCTTATAGGTACCATTGCCAACTGGATTGGTGACCGGGCATTGCCGGTGGCCCACACCACTCCCGAATCCCTCGACCTCCAGAAGTTGCTGGCCGACATGGTGGGCGAAGGGGTTGGGGTAGCAGTAATGGAGGTTAGTTCCCATGCCCTGGCTTTAAACCGGGTAGCCGGGTGTGCCTTTGATGCCGGTGTATTTACTAACATTACCCAGGATCACCTGGATTTTCACCGGGATATGGATGACTACCTGGAGGCAAAGATGCTGCTGTTTCGGAAGCTGGGCCAGGACGGCAAGCCTGCTTTAGCGGTAATCAATGCCGACGATCCCCGGGCGGAAAAGATCATTGCCGTTACCCGTGTACCCGTTTTTACCTGCGGGCTTTCGGCAGGGGTGCAGGTGCGTGCCCGGGAGGTTAAAGTTACTCCCCGGGGTGTTTCTTTTACCGTCAGCAGCCCCTGGGGCGAAAGCCCGGTAAACTTAAAATTAACCGGTTACTTTAACGTTTACAATGCCCTGGCTGCCCTGACGGCAGCAGTGGCCGGGGGGGTTCCCCTGCCACTGGCGGTCGAGGCTTTGCAGGCGGTGGAAGGTGTGCCGGGCCGGTTTGAACTGGTGGACCGGGGGCAGGATTTTACCGTGGTGGTGGATTACGCCCATACTCCCGATGGACTGGAAAACATCCTCACCACCGCCCGTGCCATCACCCGGGGTAACTTGATCACCGTCTTTGGTTGTGGGGGCGATCGGGACCCTACCAAGCGACCGCTCATGGGGGAAATTGCCGCCCGCCTGAGCGATCTGCCGGTGATTACTTCGGATAATCCCCGCACCGAAGATCCCCTGAAAATCATTGCCCAGGTGGAAGAAGGGGTGCGGCGGGTCCGGTCAGACTACCAGGTGGTTCCCGACCGGCGGGAAGCCATTCGTTTTGCCCTCAAGACCGCAGCCCCAGGGGATACGGTAATTATTGCCGGTAAGGGACACGAAAATTATCAAATTATCGGTACCACTAAATATCCTTTTGATGATCGCAGTGAAGCCATCAAAGCACTGGACGAAATTTTAAGTAGAGGAGAAAAACCATGAAAACAATGACCCTGGTGGAAGTTGCACAGGCCGTAAACGGCAGGTTGTGCCAGGGCGATCCCGCCACCCGGGTCGGGGCCGTTTCTATCGACAGCCGCAGTCTGGCGGGAGGAGAGCTGTTCTTTGCCCTCCGGGGACAACGCTACGACGGCCATGACTTTGTGCTGTCTGCCCTGGCCAACAAGGCAGCCGGGGTGGTGGTGGAGCGGATGGTGCCCGGCATCAATCCCGATGCATCCGTGATCCAGGTGGACGACACCCTGGCTGCCCTGCAGCAGCTGGCCCGCTACAACCGGGAGGCCTACCGGGTACCGGTGGTTGGGATTACCGGCAGTTCCGGCAAGACCAGTACCAAGGATCTGGTGGAGTGTGCTCTGTCCCGGCGGTTTTACACCCTGAAAACCACGGGAAACCGGAACAACGAAATTGGTTTGCCCCTCACCCTCCTGGAACTGGATGAGCGTTACCAGGCGCTGGTGGTGGAGATGGCCATGCGGGGTATGAACGAGATTGCCTTCCTTTGCCGCCTGGCCCGGCCGACGGCCGCGGTGATCACCAATATCGGCGAGGCCCATATTGAGCGCCTGGGATCGGTAGATAACATTGCCCGGGCCAAAGGAGAAATCCTGGAGGCCATCGGACCCGACGGGTTTGCCGTTTTACACCGGGACAGCCCGTATATCCAGAGGGAGGCCGCCCGTTGCCGCGGGAAGGTGTTCTTTTTCGGTATCGGCGGTGAGGCGGATATCCGCGCCCGGGACATTCGCCCTGCACAAGGGGGTAACCGCTTTCGGGTGAGGGTGCCTGGAGGAGAGGAGACAGAGATTTATTTACCCCTGCCGGGACGGCATAACGTGGAAAATGCGCTGGCTGCGGTGGGGGTGGCCTGGGCGCTGGGAGTGCCCCTGGAAGATATTGCTGCAGGCCTGGCCGGAGCTGTTTTGACGCCCATGCGCCTGGAAATAATTGATTACCGGGGGCTGAAAATCATTAACGATGCCTATAATGCCAACCCATCCTCCACCCGGGCCGCCCTGCAGGTGCTGGCTGAAGTGGGTGCGGGCAGGCGCCGCATTGCCGTCCTGGGTGATATGCTGGAACTGGGGGAAGAAGCCCCGGCCGGTCATCGCCGGGTGGGTGGTGATGCCTCCGGTGTGGTGGATTGCCTGATCACCGTAGGCAACCTGGCCCGTTTTATTGCCGATGGAGCTCGGGCGGCCGGAATGCCCGGCGGGCACATCTTCCGGTGCGCGTCCAACCGCGAAGCAGTAGACCTGTTGAAGGATCTGGCCAGGCCCGGGGATGTGGTATTGATTAAGGGTTCCCGGGGCATGCGGATGGAAGAAATTGTGCAGGCCCTGATCCAGGAACAAAACACCTTTTTACATTACGACACATAAGCTGGGAACAGTTGGCTAACCGGCGGGGGATGACCGCTGCCCGGTAGTTTACGACTTTTTCCGGAAAAGGAGGGAATCCGCCACAGGTGGTACCGGATGGAGATGAACGATTTGTGGCTTCTTTTAAGCAAGGCTTTTCTCTCTTCCCTGGCCGTCACCCTTCTTTTAGGACCCCTGGCCATACCCCTTTTGCAGCGTCTTAAATTCGGTCAGAGTATCCGCGACGATGGGCCGGCCACTCACCTTTCCAAGAGCGGTACTCCCACTATGGGCGGAATCATGTTCCTGGCCGGGACGGCCGTGGCCGGGTTCTGGCTGGCTTACCGTTTTCCCGAGGGCCTTTTGGTGTTGGGGGTTGCCCTGGGGTTTGGTCTGATTGGCTTTTTAGACGACTATATTAAAGTGGCTTTAAAGAGATCCCTGGGCCTGCGGGCCCGGGAAAAACTTTTCGGCCAGGCGATCTTAAGTGTGCTGCTGGCTTTGCTGGCCGTCTCCGCCTTTGGCCGGGGGACCGACCTGGTCATTCCCTTCAGCGGTTTTTTTGTTCCCGGGGGGGTAACCCTGGAACTGGGAATCTGGGGTTTTCTTTTGTTTTCCGTTCTGGTGGTGGTGGGTACGGCCAACGCGGTAAATCTTACCGATGGTCTGGATGGTCTGGCTGCCGGGGTGACTGTACCGGTGGCGGCGGCTCTTTTGCTTATTGCCCTGTTAATGGATAAGTTGGGTATTGCCATCATCATGGCCGCCCTGATGGGTGGTTGCCTGGGCTTTCTGGTGTACAATCACCATCCGGCCCGTATTTTTATGGGAGACACCGGTTCCCTGGCCCTGGGAGGAGCCCTGGGGGCGGCTGCGGTGTTAACCAGGAGCGAGTTATTTTTGCTGGTTATTGGGGGGGTGTATGTGCTGGAGGCCCTGTCGGTAATCATCCAGGTTATTTCCTTCCAACTTTTCGGACGGCGGGTATTCCGGATGAGTCCCCTGCACCACCATTTTGAACTGGGCGGCTGGAGTGAACAGCGGGTGGTTTTTACCTTCTGGGGGTGCACCCTTTTCCTGGCTCTTTTAGGACTGGCCGGACTGTACCACCTGGGTTAGTTTTTTGATAGGCATTTTTTGATAGGCATTAAGGATGACATTAAGTGTGGAAAGAAGGTAATGGACTTGGCATTTAAAGGGCAAAAGGTTCTGGTTATCGGAGCAGGCAAAAGCGGGGTAGCGGTAAGCCGTTTTCTGGCGGCTAAGGGAGCACGGGTCGTCTTAACGGATCAAAAGGAGGCGGCTTCCTTTGATCCGCCTCTGGTTTCTCTAGTACCCCCGGAGGTGGAGCTGGTGCTGGGCCGCTACCCGGCGGTGGAGGAGGGCAGGTTTGATCTGGTGGTGATCAGCCCGGGGGTTCCCCCGGACATCCCGCCGGTAGTCCAGGCCCGGGCGCTGGGTATTCCGGTGACCGGTGAACTGGAGCTGGCCTATGGTCTGGCCAGGGCGCCGGTGGTGGCCATCACCGGTACCAACGGAAAGACCACCACCACCAGTCTGGTCGGACAGATTTTTACCGACGCAGGCATAAGGACCCTGGTGGCCGGTAATATCGGGCAGCCCCTGATTACCGGAGTGGAAAAATATGGACAGGAAGATCTGATTGTTCTGGAGGTCAGCAGTTTTCAGCTGGAGACCATAAGGCTTTTCCGTCCGCGGGTGGCCGCGGTTTTAAACATAACTCCCGATCACCTGGACCGGCACGGCAGTATGGAGGGCTATGTGGCGGCGAAGGCGCGCATTTTTGCCAATCAGACCGGGGATGATTATACGGTCTTAAATTACGACGACCCCCTGACCAGGGAACTGGCTTCCCAGTGCCCCGGAAAGGTAATATTTTTTAGCCGGCGGCATAACCTGGAAGAGGGGGTAGTGGTGCAGGACGGCTACATAACGGTCAGAGAGAGGGATGCTGTTTATCCCGTTTTGCCGGCCAGCGCCCTGCGTATTCCGGGCGCCCACAACCTGGAAAACGCCCTGGCGGCCGTGGCCTGCGCCTGGGTGCTGGGGGTCAGGGAAAAGCAGCTGGCGGCTACGTTGCACCACTTCTCCGGCGTGCCCCACCGCCTGGAATTCGTGGCCGAGATCAACGGCGTGAAGTACATCAACGATTCCAAGGGCACCAATCCCGAGGCCAGCATCAAAGCTCTGGAGGCCTATGACCAGCCCATCGTTTTACTGGCGGGGGGCAGAAACAAGGGCAATGATTTTACCGCCTTTGCCCGCCGGGTTAAGGAAAAGGTACGGGTGCTGGTGGTGCTGGGGGAGTGTGCCCGGGAAATTGAAGCCGCGGCCAGGGCAGCCGGGGTCCGGGAGATCATCCGGGCCCGGGACTTCCGGGATGCAGTTTTTAAAGCCCACCGGGCAGCCCGGCCGGGGGAAGTGGTCCTCCTGTCCCCGGCCTGCGCCAGCTGGGATATGTTCAAAAGCTATGAAGAGCGCGGGGAAGTGTTTAAAAAGCTGGTACATGAGCTGATCATACGGGAGATGGCCGGGGGGCAGGGCTAGAAACCTACAGTTACGGGGAAGGTAGGGAGGTTTGCAGCAGCTACCAACAGGCCGACAAATATTGATAAAACATAACAAAGCAGTTGCAATATACTATGGAACTCTTAACCATCAGCAAAGCGGCAAAAAATCAGGCAGGGGTTTCGGGAAGTGATTGCGGGAGTGT
>DYEX01000013.1 GCA_020725525.1 Desulfovirgula sp. | reverse complement strand
GTTGGATTGGGTGGGGGGAGGAGGATCGGAAGAGGCGGCTGCACCTTGTGGTGAACAACAGCCGCTTCTTGCTGTTTCCCTGGGTGAAGGTGAAGAACCTGGCCAGCCGGGTGCTGGGTCTTGTGGCGCGGCGCATCCGGGCTGACTGGCGGAGGCGGTATGGGTACTCACCCGTGCTTCTGGAGACGTTCGTGGACGGCTCGCGGTACTCGGGCACCTGTTACCGGGCGGCCAACTGGATTGAGTTAGGCGAGACGGCGGGGCGGGGACGGATGGACCGGCGCATGGAGTATCCGTCGACTCCGAAGCGGATCTTCGTTTATCCGCTGGTGCGGGATTTCCGTGCCATTTTATGTGGTGGTGGGTGCGGTGCCGTGGCAGGGGGGCAGGTGAAAGAGGATGAGTGAGTGCAGCGAGGGGAAGGAGCGCGGGGAGTCAGGTGGGAGCCGCCGGGAGGCCTGGGGGAAGCTGCGGGCCGGACAGCGGGGGCAGGGGATGGAGCCACGTCGCCGGGCTACTCTTTCCAACGGCAAGGTCCCGTGGGGGACGGTGGAAGAGGAGGCGGAGGCGCGGCAGCGGGTGGTGGAGGAACACGGGAAGGTATGGCGGAGGGTGCTACCGGTGCTACTTCGGAAGCTGGGGAGGATTCCCGATCCCCGCCATCCGCGCTCGATCAAGCATAAGCTCACGGTGCTTTTGCTTTACGGTCTGTTGATGTTCGTGCTGCAGATGTCCTCTCGCCGGGAAGCATACCGGGAGATGTCGCAGCCGCAGTTGTGGGAGAACCTGAAGTGCCTGTTTCCGGAACTGGAGGAACTGCCTCATCATGACACCTTGAACCGGGTGCTGGCCAGCATTGATGTGGAGGAGATCCAGGAAGCGGCGGCGGATTTGGTGGCGGACCTGATCAAGAACAGGAAGTTCTGGCGGTACCTGGTCGGGCGGCGTTACTTGATTGCCGTCGACGGGACGCAGAAGTTTGCGCGGGACACCCGGTGGGCGCAGGAGTCGCTGGAGCGGCACCTTCGGGTTGGGGATGGGACAGAGACGAAGCCGGAGTACTACGTTTACGTGCTGGAGGCCAGTTTAGTGTTTCCCAACGGCATCAAGATTCCTCTGCACACGGAGTTTTTGGAGTATGCCGATGGGTCCGAAAGACAGGACTGCGAACTGAAGGCATTCCGGCGGATGGCGCGCTGGTTGAAGTGGCGGTTTCCGCGGCTGCCCATCATGCTACTCTTGGACGGGCTGTATCCCAACGGCCCCGTGATGTCGCTTTGCCGCCAGTATGGCTGGCAGTTCATGATCGTGCTTCGGGACGATGTTCTGCCCTCGGTGTGGGAGGAAGTGCGGGGGTTGAGGATGCTGCAGCCCGGTCAGGAAGTGGACCAGTCTTGGGGTGACCGGAGGCAGCATTTTTGGTGGGTGAACGACATTCGGTACGAGTATGGCAAGCGCCAGAGGTTGGTGCTTCACGTGGTGGTATGCGAGGAGACCTGGCAGGAGGTGGCGCCGGACTCGGGGGAGGTGGTGACCAAGAAAGCGCGTCACGCCTGGATTTCGAGCGAGCCGCTGAGCAAGGGGAACGTACACTACCGGTGCAATCTGGCGGCGAGGCACCGGTGGGCGATTGAGAACCAGATCCTGGTGGAGAAGCGTCATGGTTACGAGTACGAGCACTGCTTCTCTTATGACTGGAACGCCATGAAGGGGTTCCACTATCTGATGAGGCTGGGGCACCTTCTGAACGTGCTGGCACAGCTATCGATCTACCTGGAGGAGTACGTGGCCAGGGTGGGGGCGCGCGGGCTGATCCGGTTTGTGCGCGAAACACTGGCGGGTCCCTGGCTGGACTCCGAGAGGATTGGGGCTCTGTTCGGGAGGAGGTATCAACTGCGGTTCATATGAGGTGGCACCCCGACAGTCGCTTGGCATCTGCCCCTGCCATGAGAAGTAGGGCACGGTCGGGGGCTTGGCTGGGCATGTCCCAACGTGGTTTGGCCTCATTTTCCTAAGCGAAAACCCGCTCCTGCGAGGGCGTCATCAGATCCCCGATCTGCCACTTCCGGCCCTCGCGGCCCCTTTCCAGCCTTCTTGGGAAATCCGTGCGTCAGCACTG
>DYEX01000121.1 GCA_020725525.1 Desulfovirgula sp. | reverse complement strand
CTGCTTTCATTGCCATCTGCCTCGCTTTTGATTTCAGAATGATGAGAAAATATTCGCTTTACTTATGACAATTTCCTTCTTGATACTCTGTTCAGGATTAACTTTTAGACGAAGACTTTTGTTTCACAGAAGCGAAGGGGCCAGTCCCACCTGATTCTTCCTGTCCCGGGGCAGGATTTTTGTTGCCGGAAGTAGAAAGAGATATTTTGAGGGCCGGAGTTTCCGCCCTTGCTTCCAGCAACTTTTCTTTGAACACGGCAGCGAACCAGGCCAGCCGGTTTCCGGTCAGCGGATACATCCTGGCTTTGTCAGATAGTTACTATTGCATTTTTTCGCGGTTTTGGTATAATAATATGTGCAGCTGTTTAGATGCGCCTGTAGCTCAGCGGATAGAGCGCCGGCCTCCGGAGCCGGGTCTTGCGCAGGTTCGATTCCTGCCAGGCGCACCAGGATAAGACCCGCAGGCCCAGGAAAATCAAGGGTTTGCGGGTTTTCTAACTTCAGGAGGGCCGGGCTGCAGTCCCGCAGGGAACCCTTGATTTTCCTGGGTTTATCTCTTTAAACCGGAGTTCTGCCTTCCCTATAACCACCCGTTTTTTTCTTTTTGGGGAGCAAATTAATTTTGGCCGGAGGAAGTGTTTTTTATAGATTTTTGTACCACTCCCTGAACTCATGGATGGACACTTTTAAGTCCTTTGCGACAGCTTCAACAAGCGGCGGCGGGTATTTTCTGGTGTTTCCGTGCTTCACGTGGACGGTGAAAGGTTTCCCTTCCCTGTTCAACCCAACCCATTTGTTATTGCGGAATTTAAGCGAGCCGGGCTTGCTGAAGTGCAATAAAAAAGCCTCGAATTCGTTCCTTTTCAGCTCCGGAAACTCGCTCATACGCTTACCTCAAGCACCCGCACGTCAACTTCGGGGCTGATGTCTTGAAATACTGCTTCCCGGCCGAATTCCCTTATCATTTCGTCTATGGCTTCTCTTAAATTTTTTAACGCTTCGTCCGGGGTATCCCCTGTGGCGGTGGCCCTCAACGGCTCACAGCGGGCGATATACTCCCTATCGTACAGCTTGATTGTTACAGGCAGCTTGTAAATCAACTGCTCTCACCACCTGATTTTTGTTGAATTGATTATACCACAGAAAGGGGTGGTTAACCATGCACATACTCCACTCGATTACCTGCACGACGTAGGCAAGGCGAACTGGCTTCACGAAGTACCTGCTGGATGCCGTGCTGAAAGTTTCACGCGCGTACTAAAATCACAACGGTATTGGAGGGGTGGAAATGCCAGCCGGCGTGAGAATCAGCTCCAGAGCGTGGAAAACATTGAAGGAAATAGCCGAATATACGGGCGAGACGATGTATGCCGTCCTTGACCGGGCTGTTGAGGCGTACCGCCGCCAGTGGTTGTTGCAGAAAACCAACGAAGCCTGCGCCGCCTTGAAGGGTAACCCCAACGACTTTATGAAAGGGGAAAAAGGAACCGGAAAATTAATTCAGTTTGTCGGCAATCACCCTGTTACGACCACTGTTTTTAGCCAGGTAAAGTCTTTCATCAGCCATCTTGAGCAGTGAATGAGCGTCTTCCCCATCATGCGGGAATTGAGCTATGCCTCCACTCAAGGTTAAATTTTTCGCGCATAAAACATCGGAGAAGCTGGCCTCGTTAAACATTTTACAAAACCGTTCGATTACCACATACGCTCTCTTAATATCGGTTTCCGGGAGGATAATCAAAAATTCCTCACCACCGAACCTGGCTACCAAATCAACATTCCTCAAGCACTTGCGGGCTAAATCAGCCATCATCGCCAATACCTTATCACCTTCAGTGTGGCCGTAGGAATCATTTACCAGCTTGAAATGGTCGATGTCTACCATCGCGATAGAAAAAACATGGCCGTACCTCTTGCTCCGGTTGATCTCATTTTGTAAAGCCTCCATGCCAAAGCGCCGGTTGGGCAGCCCGGTTAATTTATCGGTCAATGCTTCCCTTTTCACTGTTTTGATCAGCCGGTTAGTATATATTGCCAGCGATGCATAGCCTGCCAGGATGTTTATTAAATCGAGATTCCTTTTCAGTAAATTTATATCCGTATCATGTGCAAAAAGAATGTTTATGCAACCGAACGCCACGCCTTCTGCAATCAAAGGGGTGCAAATATAGGCGTATTGTTCAGGTGAGTCCATCATTTCCGGGCATGGTACGGTACTTTCCGCTGGTGAAAAAACTATAGGCCGGCATGTTCTGATCGCAATGCAGTTGAGCGGGCTTTTTAAACACCCTGCTTTAATTTCATCATCAACAAATTTCTTTTCAGCGACAACATCCAATTTTGTGCGACTGCTGGAGGCGCATAAAATTCTGATCATAATTGTTTCCTGGAGCATTTTCTGTAAAATGTTTAAGGTACTGACGCAAATATTTTTTTCATCATCAATATTAAACATTAAGGAGCACAGGAACGCGGTTTCCTTCAGCATTTTGATTAGCCGGCGCGATTCTTCATAGTAACTTTTTATCGATGTGTAGTGATTGCCTCTGATTTCCTCAACTTTCTGGTGAAACTGCTTTTGGTTTTCAGAAACGCTGTGAATTAAGCTGTCAAATGATTCAAGAATCTGGTAATTCTCAAAAGAATGCGTGAAAGAATGCATGAACAAAAAAGCCCCTCCCCGATTTAACATAAACTGGCAGGTGGCGGTTGCGCTACTGGCTCATCCCGGTCCAAGCGCCCCAAAATACAAACCGGGGTTCATCGCTCACCGTTTGAATGCCTTTTCAGAGGGACTTATTTGACAAATGTGTTAAATTTCCTGCTTTACTGTAAAGAAAACTTGATCAATCTAAACTAATCAGGTAAGCGCAGCGGTAAAAAGTCGAGTCCTTTTTAAAGGGAAACTGAGAAAAGTCTAGGGCTAAAGCCGTAAAAAACCGGGTGGAGTTCCGGAGCAGGAAGAGGCAGGTAAGGCAGGGTACATGCCGTATAAGGTATGCAGGTCTTGGGTGTGTATAGCCCAAAGATAATAGGCCAGGGAGGTTCGTAACAGCTACAAAATCATAAACTATAGTTGACTAAAACACACCATATTGTTACTATAAAAGCATGGAATTGTTATCCATCAGCCAGGCGGCGAAAAAGCTGGGGGTACATCCAAATCGTTTACGAGCCTGGGAGAAGCGAGGGTTAATTAACCCGGTAAGGTTGCCCAGCGGACAGAGAAGGTACCCGGTAGACGAAATAAACCGCATTCTGGGAACAGGAGGGGTAAGAGCGGAACCGGAAGCGGTCGTCCTGTATGCCCGGGTATCCACCAGAAAGCAGGCCGGCGCAGGTAACCTGGACCGGCAGGTGGAACGGTTGCGGCAGTACGCCCGGGAAAACGGTTTTACCGTCAGGGCGGAATTCACAGACGTGGCCAGCGGCCTAAACCAGAAGCGCCGCGGTTTAATGAACGTACTCAAGCTGGCCGAGCGGGGCGAATACATGAAGCTCATCATCGAATACCCCGACCGGCTGGCCCGGTTTGGTTATTCGTACATCGAGCGGCACCTGAGATACTGCGGCGTGGAAATAATCGCCATTGCGGAAAAAGAACCGGAAGACGTTCGTCTTGAACTGGTCCGGGACCTGCTGGCCATAGTTGCGTCCTTTTCGGCCCGGTTGTACGGGGCCAGGGGCGGTAAGAAGGTCAGGCAGGGGTTTCGGGAACTGATTGCGGGAGTGTCGCAAGATGGGGAGAAGGAAGAAGAATAAAACGTAACCGGCCGGTGCTGATAAGGGCATAAAATACACCGTGCCTGAGGTGGACGCAGAAATCAGGGAAATGGATGCAGAAGCGGCCGCGCACCCCGGTGTTGAATTTGGGTCGAAGTTACTCTGGCAGGAAATAAAAGTCAAAGTGGTGGCTACACCCAAAGAGTGGCTGGTGACCTCTGCGCCGGGAAAAAGAAAGTGCCAGGGCTGGTTGAACCGGCATGACTCAGTTTTTAAAACAGAATACAGGTAAATCCAGGGAGGAGGATGATGGAAAATGATAAAAGCAAAGGATATGACGCAGGAACAGATTACCCATTCCTTTTGCAGCTGGTGTAAGTATCGCCGCTTATTTTTAGGTTACACCTACTGGGGGTGCGGTTTGGAAGAAGAGAAAATGGAAGAACGCTGCCCATACAGGCATGCGGTGCAGAAAGAAGAAGAAAAAGCAAAGCAAAGCGGCGTGACTCATTAATATTACCCTTTTCCCTTCCACTTTAGCGGCGGGAATTCACCATGCACGGAGGGGGTGCCCGTCATCTGCGGTCGCTTTACCTTAACTGTTGCTCCGGAAACAATCAGCAAAACCTTCCGCGTCCCCGGCAGTATTCCGTACTTTCCCAGGTACAACATTGCGCCCGGGCAGGCCGTCCCTGTGATCGTCGGAGGGGATTCGGGGCGGCTTCTTAAGATTATGCGTTGGGGGCTTATACCTTACTGGGCGAAAGACGCCTCAATTGGGGGTAGGCTCATCAATGCGCGGGCTGAAACTGTACTTTCAAAGCCTGCTTTCAGGGACTCCTTTCGCTTCCGAAGAAGGTGCCTCGTTCCTGCCGACGGCTTTTACGAGTGGAAAAGAGAGGGGAGAAGGAGCACCCCTTACAGGATAGTGCTTCCCGGGAAAGAGGTGTTTGCCTTTGCCGGCCTCTGGGACAGGTGGGATTCTCCAGAAGGAAGCGTCTTTTCTTTTGCAATAATTACGACCGGTGCAAGCGAATCCATGAAACAGATCCACAGCAGGATGCCTGTTGTACTCAGCGCCGAGGAAGAATATGAGGAGTGGCTTGGGGCTGGAGATTTCCACATCTTGAGGAAACTTCTCCGCCCCTATGAGGGAAGGCTGCATATATACCCCGTTACGAGGTTGGTCAATTCACCAAAAAACGACATGCCCGAACTCATCCTGGAAGAAGGAAGTGCAGAACCGTAATACCCCGGTTGCACTGGGCAGTACGAAAGCTCTTGCCTGGGGTACCGTTCTCATTTTTGAACCGTTCAGATGTCTATGCCTCTTTAGATAAGGCTTGCAGCTCTACATGGTGTTTGCCGCTCGTATCTGTGCTCCCCAACCCGGATATCCGGGACTTTCAGCGGCATTACCGCCGGGTACCTCTTTCAGGCAACCCGGTTTTTCTTCTGGGTATCGACGGAATGCCGGCGGAATTTGAAGGGGTGGTAGCAAGCCCCCATTGCCATCTGGACAGTATTTGTTTTGTAGCGACTATACCTTGCCCATCTTTTTGTTATGATTATACCTGAGTTGTATGAAACCGCAGGGACGGGCAAACTGTTTTGAGAGAACATCATCTGGTTATAGCTGTTTTATTTTACGGGGGGGTTAAGTCATGTCTAGAGTGTTGCTGGCGGCAATTGCAAATGATTTATTACGGGATGCTTTGCACCGGAGTATAAGGCACCCCTTTGTGGTCTTCGGCACTATGGACGGTAGAAGGCTGGAAAATCTGGAGAGTGGCACTCCGATTTACTTTTATGAATGCGATTGAGAGGCAGGAAGAAAAGTGGTTGCCGTGGGCAACCTCAGGAGTATCTGGACGATTGCACCGGATGAAATAGAAGATTTTACGGATTTGCAAAACAGGTTCGGGCAGTATTTTGGGAGGTCGTGGGAGGACGTGATGGTTGGCGGGAATAGACCGTATTCTTATTACCGGGATTGGGATGCATATCTGGCCGTGGAAGGTATGAAAGAGAATGGCTCATTGATGCTTTTACCGGATTTATCTAAAGACTTGATAACTGAAAAGAAAGAAATTTACCAGACAATTATCGGATAGCAAAATTGTAAAATCATCCACCTGGCCCGAAGGGGAGAAAGGGCTACAGGCGGCTGGAACGCCCCCTGCCCCTGCGAAGGTGCTAAAAACAATATGCGTTGCGAAAAAAGGGACATGTTGAGCTGAATATCTCTTACTATGAGGAGTGTTTTCAGTGACCAAACTGTGGGGAGGACGCTTTCAAAAGGCAACGGACCACCTGGTGGACGACTTTCATTCTTCCATTTCCTTTGATCAGCGGTTGTACCGTTATGATATACGGGGCAGCATGGCCCATGCCCGTATGCTGGCCAAACAGGGGATTATTGCTCCGGAAGAGGCGCAGGCAATCATAAAGGGTCTGGAAGAAATCCTGGCCGACATTGAGGCCGGCCGGGTGGAGTTTTCGGTAGCTGCCGAGGACATCCATATGAATATAGAGCAATTGCTCATCGAGCGCATCGGCCCGGTGGGGAAAAAGCTTCACACCGCCCGCAGCCGCAACGACCAGGTGGCCCTGGACGTGCGCATGTATCTTAAGGACGAAATTGACGCCATTATCGCTCTCCTCAGGCAGTTGCAGGAAACTTTACTGGATCTGGCCGAAAAACACCTGGATACGGTCATGCCCGGCTATACCCACCTGCAGCGGGCCCAGCCGGTCACCCTGGCCCACCATTTACTGGCTTACGTGCAGATGTTTGGACGGGATGTGGAGAGGCTGCAGGACTGCCGGCGGCGTACGGATGTCCTGCCCCTGGGCGCGGGGGCTCTGGCCGGCACCACCTTTCCCATAGATCCGGCCTATGTGGCCGAACAGCTGGGTTTTGCCGCCGTGGCGGAAAACAGCCTGGATGCCGTCAGTGACCGGGACTTTGCGGTGGAATTTACGGCTGCCGCAGCTTTGATCATGGTGCACTTGAGCCGCTTTTGTGAGGAGATTATCCTCTGGTCTTCTGCAGAGTTTGCCTTTGTGGAGCTGGATGATGCCTACAGCACCGGCAGCAGCATGATGCCCCAGAAAAAGAACCCCGATGTGGCGGAGTTGACCCGGGGCAAAGCCGGCCGGGTATTTGGCGATTTAATGACCCTTTTGACTATGTTAAAAGGGTTACCCCTGGCTTACAATAAAGACATGCAGGAGGATAAAGAAGCCCTTTTTGATGCCGTGGATACGGTCAAAAAGTGCCTGAGGGTTTTCACGCCCATGGTGGCCAGTTTAAAGGTGCGCCCGGAAAATATGGCCGGGGCGGCAAGGGGGGGCTTCACCAACGCCACCGACCTGGCGGATTACCTGGTGAAAAAAGGTGTACCCTTCCGGGAAGCCCATGAACAGGCAGGCAAACTGGTTTATTACTGCCTGTCCCGGGGTAAATCGCTGGAGGAACTGTCCCTGGAGGAGTTCAGGCATCTTGCCCCCCGGGTTGAAGAAGATGTCTACCGGGCCATTGATATCAGGCAATGCGTGGCCGCCCGGCGGGTGCTGGGGGGGCCGGCTCCCGAAGCGGTGCGGCAGGCTATCTTGCGGGCCCGGGCTGGGCTGGAGAATTAAAATGGCGGTGTCATGCGCTACCGCTGCCGCGCCCTGGATTTGGCAAGGTAATATCCATTAAGAACCCGTTATTAGCCTTTGGCCGTTTTATTCCCACACTTCCACCTTAAAAGGCCTGTTACCCGGTCAGGTAGTTTATCGTTTTATTTAGAAAGTCACGGTATGGGAGTGGGAATTATTCTATGAACGGTCAAAAGGTTTTTTTTTGCGAAGGGATGAAGCTGGAAGGGATATTGTATGGAGGCAATGAGGGTTCAAAAAGGCCCGGGGTGGACCCCGAGAAAATAGGCCTGTATGGATTTTTTAAATCGGCCTGATGTTTTATGTGGTCACCGTTCAGTAACCTGTCGGAGCAGTTCGGCTTGATTTTGCGACAATTGAGATAACATAGCTAAATGCTTTTGCCGAATGTGGTATAGTGTGATAAAGTTAATCAACTATATAGTCTTACGTATTACCAGTCGCACTCATAGATGGAAGGCAGGTGAACGCGAAGTAAGAAAGCAGAAATCTAGAAAAAGTCCTCTAAAACAGTAAGGCAGATAAGACAGGTACGGCACAGATGATGGTTAGAGTGCGCAAGAAAAGATTGGAGTACTAAATAAAGTTAATGGAGGTGTGGTCATGCCGTCTGTTTACATCAAAGAATTTCCGGCGTGGACGCCCCATGACGCCAACCGGCGGGAGAACGGGGTACTGGCGGCGCGGCTTATGGCCAACGCGGCGTTAACAGCTCCCAAGGGTGGGGGCGTGGACAGTGTAGAGTGTGCCATAGTATATGGAGAAGAGGATTTGGAGCGGATCGCCAGAGAGGTCGAGCAGTTAGCTTACCGAAAAAAAATAACTGCGCGGCTGTGGCGTCAACGCATGTTTACTGAAGCGGTAATGGTTCGTGAATCTGACGCCGTTTTGTTTATTGGAAGTTATCGGGCTGGTGAAACCCCATTAGATGCCGGATGTGGTTTTTGTGGAGGAGGACCGAATTGCAGGTACTTCTATGAGGGTCATGTGACCAAATATGGCATGGTTGACCGCTTAGATGTCGATATAGAAAAGGTAAGTAAGCGGTTGATACATGGTCCCTTGTGTACCCTCAGAGTGATAGATTTTGGTATAGCAGTTGGGGCGGCAGTGAAATTGTCTACCAATTTGTTAGTAGACGCCATGCCTTTCTTCTCAGTGGGTATGGCAGGATTACGACTGGGTTACTGTCGCCAGTCGCATGTGGTGGTAGGAGTTTGCATATCAAGCAAACAGAAGAACCCATACGTAGATGTATTGCCTGATTACCATCTCATGCACATGGAGAAGGTTCAGGATACGCTGCGCAAGAATTACGTCATTAGCCGTATTGTATACTGGTTTGATTACCGGAACTGGGTTCCCAAGGCAAGCGAGGGGGCCATCAGACGACCGGGGGCACCGTGGTATCCTGAGGTAGAGGCCAAGGTGGAAGAGGAAACTGGGGAAGAGTAAAAGAATTTTGAGGTAAATAAAGGGGAGGGAAAGTATGCCGGTTCAAAGTATCCAAGCGGTGGCACAGGATATCGTGCTTCAGGCGGCACGAGCAGCTGCCGCAGCGGCAATAGGGGCTCCTAAGCTTACGGGTGACCGCACAGGAGTTAAGACCGTGATTGTATACGGGGAAGATCTACAGGCATTCGTTGATTACCTGTTGCCTTTATGCGGACCCGATGGGCGACTAAATACCTACATGTTTGGTGACTATTTGTGCGTGAAGGATGCCCTGGAAAAGGGAGATCCGATGGCCGTTGTGTTGGTGGGTGGAAATACTCTGCGGTCAGAGTTGGGTTGGGATTGTGGGGCCTGCGGTTTTTCAAGTTGTGCGGAATTCAACAAGTATGCGAAGGATCACATAGCACCGGGAGGAGTGGGTATTGGCCCGGGATGTAACTGGAAGGCTTTTGATATCGGAATGGCGCAGGGTTTTGCAGTAGCGGCTGCTTATCAGATGGGCGTGACCGGACGGCTGCATTATTCCTATGGTGCTGCGGGCATGCGAGCAGGTTTTATTGAAGATGTAAGTATTTGTGCGGGAGTTACAATCGGTCCGGTAAGGCGCGCACTTTGGGATGAATGGTATAACCGGCCGGTACTTGCTCACACCTTTAATTACGATGAATTGCTGAAGTCCGCGCGGCAGGTATTCCCGCACCACTTTGCAGGGTTCTGTGGGCGTGGAGATCCGCCGCTGCGGTACAGCCCCGAGTGGCAGGCAAAGCCGATGTATGTGCGTTACCTGGAAGATCCTGAATATGAAGAAAAGAGGCGTAAGGCAGTAACAGATGCGCTGGCAGCTATGGCAAAGTATAAGGAGAAGATGAAGAAGTAATTCCGATCGGGCAGGAGGATAGTAGCTAATTCTCGTCCTCTCACGCCATTGGTCATGCGGGTCGGTAACCGCCGGTTCATCAGGCTTCGTAAGTCTTCTGGCAGCAATCACTCGGGCTGAACAGGCCCTGGGTACGCCACCAGGCAATGCCCAGGGCTCTATTCATTGGGCTACATCCACCCGCCAGGGCTCCTTGAAAAGCTCCAGTCTCATGACTTTTATATCTCGCCCTGGATTTGGCAGCCTGAATACAAGGGCGAGACTCGGAAGCTTTCTTTTTGGCCGGATACGTAATGTCTTGCACGTCGCCCTATCTTCATAATGGCAGCTTCAGTCTGAATCGCATGTATTCGCAAGGAAGGGCCATCCCTGACCTTCCACCCGGGCAATTGCTTCAGATGGTGAAAGATCGTAATGAATCAGTGCCATGATACCGGGCAAATAGCGTCCCATTGTCGCTATGTTAGCGTAAACCAGGTTTCTAACCAGTGCGGGACTGAGCCGATCACCCTCGACATCGATACTGGTTCTGAACTCAACATTCCCGTTCTGAAAATTCATCTCGAAATTGCCTATTACAAGGCCATAATTCGCCCGCGTCAGAAATTCTGCAACGGCAACACGTTTATTCTCGGGGACCGGCACAGGGCATACTGAGTAAAAGATAAATTGTTTCTTTTCCTCTCTTGCCTGGGCAAAACATGTCCACTCACCGTGTTCACCCGAAACGTCCAAACGCAGGAGCGGTTCCTCCCCAACCTGCGAGAAATGCCAGCCGTCATTTTTAAAGAAGTCAACCACTACATCGATAATAGACCGGTCTCCAGCTCCAGCCGACGCCTCCTTGCTTACAGGATGATCTAGAGTTTTAGCGGCAGGCGACCAATCCTCCGCAGAGCAGCCGGTTTGGTTCAGCACAGCCTTTTCTACATCCTCTCTTTCAGCCTGGATTGCCGCTGCCAGCAGATGCAGTAAAGTAACAGCACTTTTGTACTCGTACTGTGCCCGCCCAAGTTTTGCCTCGAGTTTACTCAAATGGCTTTGAAGATCATCCAATTCTCCCTTCTTTTCTTCTATATCTCCGGATGCCGGGAGATCCTGCACCCTCTGCCTGCCGGCAGCTATCTCCAGCATTAGCCTTTCTATTTCTTTAGGTAATGTCTCAAGTTTTGCAAGAAGCTTTGCCAGCATACTCTGTACCTCCTTAAACATACGACGAATCAAAAAATGCTTTAAGAAATTGTTGGGTGAAAAAGACCTGGAAAACGAACAGGTAAATGGCATTCTAACTGTTTCCGAAAAACACCCACCTAACAGCATAACTCACCCGGGTAATAAAAGGGAGCTTTTCAGGAGGAAATGTTAGAAGGAAACGGTCAAAGGTCAATTAAAGATTCTAAACGGCGGGTATATTCTTTAGCAGCAAGCTTTCCCCGTGCCCGCAAAATGGCCTTCCGGACCGCCTCTGGCGCCGGCCCCCCAGCATCCGGCGGGCGGCCACGCATTGCCGGATATCAATTGCCCGGTAAAATGACAATTTTCACGTAATACCAGGTCGCGGATTCAAAGCAGGGATATTCGTTTGCCGCAATTTAACAATTTCCGCTATCTTTGTCAGTTTTGTGGATACCATGGTTCACCTGTGGGTGTGAGGGATATGTCCCTGTCAAGGTCGTTGTTATGTTACCTGAGTATACATCAATAAGGGGTTTTGCTACAAAACTTTTGCCGGTAAGGGCGTTTTTTATACCTTTTACCGCTGTTTTACTACTGTTGGGAAGAAGGTACAGTGGTAAAACGATTGTGTATGGTAAAATAACTCAAATTTTAAAATGGGCTATCAAATACTGGCCTATCACTTCAAGTTTTCTGTCCAGGAATTTTTCAGACAGCCGGGCGGAGGCCGGCGCGCAGTTTCTCAAGCGCTGGTATTGGGGGGTTGCCTGTGCCAGATTGGTGCCCATATTCCAGGTTGCCTGCACCATCAAAGACCATTGGGGGGTATTCCGAACTGGTTCAATTTCCGTATAACTAACGGTATTTTAGAAACATTCCGAAAAGAAAGAAAAGGGGTAAAAAAGGGGGGTAATGTGGTGAGAGGATGAGGGTGGGGTAGACAAGTTTTGCTGGAAAATTGCGAAGATTTGATAAACTCAAAAAATCCCTCTCAGGGACGGGATGGCCGGGGTTACTGCTCAAATCAGGCAGAAGGTGCAGCAGAGCGGCAAGTATAAGGGAGAACCCGGTGGAAGTTGGGGGTGGAGGTGGCGTTGCCTCTTCCCTCACCATTTTAGTTTTCACAGGGAGGCGAGGGGATGAAGGAGTACCATAGTAGCGGAGGTAAGATACCCGAAGGTGCTTACCGGGCTTTGGAGTACCCTCTTTACAAGGCCATTGGTGACCGCCGTTCCAGGCGTTTTGGGTTGGGCATGACTCTTGAGTCGGAGGCCCTGGGTTTCTCTTCTCCCAGAGAACCCGTTCCTTTAAGTGAAATAGAGGAAGCTCTGCTGATCTGGGCAGCCACGGGCCTGACGGGAAGCCAGCTGGGCGACCTGCCTCCCGGTGTGGGCCTGGGCCTCCTGGTCCAGTCCACGGGGAGGACGTGGCCTTCCTCCTGCAACAATCAGGGGACGGAGCTTTTTTACACCAACGACCGGGGTACCTATATGGTCAAAATGCGGGATTTGCATCCCGAGGAAAAGGTTGCTTTGCTCTTTAAGGAAGGCATGTCACCTGAAGAAAAGGTGGAAAAAATCGTCGAAGTGGTGGATAAGTGCCGGGTGAAGCTTTATGACGGCAGGGCGGATCTGCCCAAAGGCATGCCGGGACTCTTTGACTTTAATGCCTGGAATACCAATAAACCCGGTACCACCCTGTTTATTCCGGTAACCAGTGTGACCATCGAGTATATTAACCTGTTGTTTCTCTTTACCAGCAGCCGGTACGGATTCTTGATCGTGGATGAACTCCACGGGGGGCGGCCGGCCGGAATGGAAGAAGCCTTGAAGAAGGGGCTGGTACGCCGGGACCTGGTTCTTTCCCTGTTTGAATTAGAAATGCGTGTATTGACCATGCTGGTGGTGGAGCAGGCCTTTATGTGCCAGAATATAAATCTAGCCCTGCAGGCCCTGGGACTGGGAGGCTGGACCTTTACCGGGTTTGTGGCCCGCTTCCTCCTGGGTGGGGTGCCCCCCTACAAAGGGCTGGGCTTCCGTTTTATTACACCTAAAAAGGGCCTGACCGATCCTCCCCAATCTATTCCGGTAGGAATTGACGGTCTTTACCAGGCCTACTGTCCTCCCTATTACAAAAGTATGGATGAAGCGGTAGATGCTTTTCTCGAGCACAAAAACCTGTGTTCCGGAGCGGCTGTGTGTTATCGGGCGCCCGATGATGTGAGGGCAGAAATAAGAAAAGTGACGCCCGAACGGGTGGAAGTGGTTAAGTCTGTATGCAACTACATTTACGAGACCTACGGCCGTTTTCCTGCTTTTGTGGACCCCATGTACTCGAGGCTGACGGCCCAGGCCCATCACCTGGAGCTGGAGTTTTACGATAAATATTACCCTCCCGGCAGTTATACCGAGCTCCATCGTCAGCATTTTACCCTTTGGCATCCGGAACTGGAGAACCCTTTCAAAGATTACTAGATCTAGATTTTTTTGGTGATGAGTATGTGTGACCCGGGGAAGTGGGGAGGAGGAAGAAGAGGGGGGTAGTTTTCCTGTGTGTGTGGACCGGGAAATGTTTGTAAACAAACGGACCGCCAAGGACGGGTACATTAACCTGGAGGAACCCCTTACGCCGACTCAGTATCAGGACCTGAAGCTGGCCGTGAAATGGTTGAAGTGCCGTTATAACTTCGGTGTAGAAGATATTGCAGAATTGCTGGGTATTGATGAGGACCTTACCCGCGAAGTGTTTGACAAACTCCCCTGCCACCGCTGCAATCTGGTCCTGCACAGGAGACCGGAACCCCAGGAAGAGCAACCTGCTCCACCCTTAATTGTTTCGAAGCCTAAAGGACGAAAGAGAAGGGTGGGGGCTTAACATGCCTCCGGTAGCCGGCCGGTCACCTGTCGTAATGCGGTGGTGGGGTTCAGGGGTGGGTGTTCTTCGAGGGCGCCGGTTGCAGAAAGAAGAAGTAAGATCTGTGGTGTGGGCGGCAACCGGTCATAGCGGCCGGGCGTTGGGAGATCTGCCGCCGCGGGAAGGGCTTACCTGGATGATCCAGTGGGAAGGCCGGACCTGGCCTTCCTCCTGTGGCGGCGTGAGCACGGATCTCCTGGTGGTTCAGGGAGAGCGGTCCTGGTTTGTGTTGCAGGGACGTTTACCTTCTCTTAATCCCCAGGGCGAACCGGAAGAGGGGCCTTTTTACCATGCGGGTCCCACAGAGACCAGGGAGCTGGTTGCCAGCCTCATAGGCGAACCGGAAGAAAGGGAACTGTTCTCCTGTGAAAGACTTTTTCTCATACCATTTACCAACATTACAATAGAATATCTTAACCTGCTCTTTATCTATGCTGCCAGGGGCTACCCCTTCCGGCTGGTGGATACCACGGCCAGAGGCGTTGAAAAGTTGCCTTTGCTTACCCCACAATTAGAGAAGGATTCCTTTAATTTCTCTCTTTATGAATTGGAGCAGAGGGTTTTAAGCCTGCTGGTAGTGGAGCAGGGATTTATGATGGTCAACGTGGCCAGAACGGTACAGAGGTTTGGATTAGGGTGGATGGGCCTGCAGCTGGCCGAGGGAAATCCCCTCCAGGAAATGGTGTTGGATTACCTGACGCCCGGCTGCCTTATTCATCTTTATACCGTTCCCTATTATCCGTCCATGGATGAGGCTATAGAAGCATTTCTGGAGGCCAAATGGGGCACGCGCAAAAACCTCCCGGCTTTGCCCTACAAGCACCCGGAGAGAGTAATGGCAGAAATTCCTTACCCTTCTTCTGGAAAAATTCGCCGGGTCAAGGAGTTTTGCCGGGCTGTCTACGAAAACCACGGTCGTTTCCCTGCCTATCTGCCTGCCGTGAAGGGGAGCGTGGTTATTGTAGTTGGCTAGCCGGCTTGCGCCACCTCTAATATAGAGGGGGTTAAAACATGGTAGTGGTCATTTCTCTGGTTGTCTTTTTTGTTACCATTTTTTTGGGACTGGAAGTGGCCTTTGTATTTATTGTTACCGGTTTTACCTATATAGTTCTTACCCATCAATGGAAAATGTTGTTTACCATCACCCAGATTTTTAATACCTCGCTGAGTACCTGGGAAATGATGGCCATTCCCCTTTTTATTCTTACGGGAGAACTGATGGCCCGGTGCGGTCTGGTGGAAGAACTTTTTGTCCTGGTCAACAGGGTGATCGGGCGCTGGCGGGGGGGTGTGGCTTACGCCACTCAGGTGGCTACCTACCTGCTTTCGGGTATAGCCGGTTCTTCCAATGCTGAAGCGGCTGCGGTGAGCCGTATTCTCTATCCCCTTTTGCGCCAGGAAGGCTTTTCACCGGGTACGGCCAGTGCCATTATTGCTGCTGCCTCGATAAAAGGGGCCATTGTCCCGCCCAGCATGTTGTACATTATGTATGGGGCAATTACCAACACTTCCATTGAAAAGCTCTTCCTGGGCGGCTTTACCGTTGGTTTACTGGTAATGCTTGGCCATATCACAGTGGTTTTCTTAAAAGTTCGCAGCGACCCGAATATCGGCCGCATTAGCCCCGGAGGAGGATGGGCCGGGCTTTTACAGAGTTTCATTCGGGCCCTGCCGGTTTTGTTAATCCCCATCCTCATTTTCGGCGGGCTTTTGAGTGGCTGGTTTACGGCAACGGAAACCGGTGCGGCGGCGGCCTTTCTCAGCCTGGTCAGTGGCCTTTTTATATACCGGCGCATGAACTGGCGGGATTTGCTGGACACTTTTCTGGTGGCAGCCCGCAATACGGGAGCGGTGATGATCATTATAGCTGCTTCCAGTATAGTTGGCTACTTCTTCACCTACGAAAATATTCCACAAACAATAGGAAATTTCTTGCAGGGATACATTCATAGCCCTTTGGTTTTCCTGTTGTGTATTAATGTACTTTTGCTGGTCATGGGTATTTTCCTGGAACCAATTCCCATGATATTAATGATGATGCCTGTTCTGGCTCCCCTGGCGTTGATGTACGGCCTGGATCCGGTACATTTTGGGCTGGTGGTTTGCCTGAACTCGCTTCTGGGCCTGTTAACCCCTCCGGTGGGAGGAGTATTGTTTGTGGTATCCACCATGACCAGGGTGCGGTTCGAGTGGTTGGGGAGGGAAATAGTGCCATTCTTATTGGTTTCCTGCGTGGTGCTGTTTATTATCAGCATATTACCGCCTGGCTCTGTCTTATGGCCCCTTAAGCTGGTACAGCACTGAGAATAAAGTGGGCAGGTTCAGGTTAAATGGCCTGCCTTTTTAATTTGACTTTACGGGATAGTTTTTGAGGCGGGACCGTTAGCCCTGATTTTGATACATCTGGCCGAAAAAAAGTCACCGTTCACCGGCCGAAACACCGTGGATGCTACCAAAAGGCTATACTCAGATTAAAACAGTGAAAAATTAAGGGGGTAAAGCGGAGGAGTATGGACATTGATCGCGATTTCCTGAAAAAAAGAAGAGCATGCCTTGTGGGCATAGGTGAAACGGAACAGGGTAAAGTCCCGGGGAAGAGTTCCCTGCAATTTCACTCCGAAGCTGCCAAACTGGCCATTGAAGATGCAGGCATTCGGAAAGAAGACATAAACGGGGTGATTACCGCCTTTTCCTTCGTGGACCAGACATTTATGCATTGCACCACCTTTGCCGAGTATTTTGGCATTGCACCCCAGTTTTACTACACCTCTATGGCCATTGGTGGTTCCACTGCTGCCTGGATGCTGGCCCAGGCCGCCATGGCCATTCATGCCGGCCTGGCTGATGTGATTCTGTGCGTGCGGGGGGATAACACCCTGACCGGTCTGACCAGCGAGGGCATGATTGCCCTGATCAAGGAGATGTCCCATATCGAGCTGGAGTACCCTTATGGCTTGCTCACACCCGGGGGCTATGCCCTCTTTGCCCAGCGCCACATGTACGAGTTTGGTACCAGGAGCGAGCAACTGGCGGCCATTGCGGTGGCCATGCGCAAGCATGCGGCCCTTATGCCCAACGCTTTTAAGAAGGAGCCCATTACCATTGAAGATGTCCTGAATTCGCCCATGATTGCTTCACCCCTGCACTTGCTGGATTGTTGCCTGGTTACCGACGGCGGCGGGGCTTTTATTGTGGCCAGTGAGGAAAAGGCCCGCAATATGAAACATAAACCCGTATATATCAAGGGCGTGGCTCAGGAATCCACCCACCAGTACATTAGCCAGGCCCCCAATTTAAGGGAACTCCTGATGACTTACCGCAAGGCAGCGGACAAGGCCTTTGCCATGGCCGGCATCCAGCGCAAGGACATTGACGTGGCCATGATTTATGACTGCTTCACCATTACCGTCCTCATGTCGCTGGAAGGACTTGGCTTCTGTGAAATCGGTGAAGGAGGTCCCTTTGTGGAAGGAGGGCGCATTGAACTGGGCGGCGAGTTGCCCGTGAATACCCACGGCGGGTTACTGTCCCAGGCCCACCTGGGTGGAATGTTCCACGTCAACGAGGCGGTCCGCCAGCTCCGCGGTGAGGCAGGGCCTCGCCAGGTTCCGGGAGCATCCCACGCCGTGGTTACCGGTAACGGCGGTTTATTCTCTTCGCAAAGCATTGTTATTCTCGGCAATGAACCATAAAAAACCTGGATTTTCGATAAATGTTTCCCGGAGAAGGAGGCTTATTAAGTATGAGTGAAAAGTCCGGTGAAAAGTCCAAGGTACCCGTACCACAGAAAAGGCCCGAGACAGAAAAATTCTGGGAGGGGTGTAAAGAGGGGAAGCTGTTGTTGCAAAAATGCAATGATTGCGGCGAGTACATTTTTTACCCGCGGGCTTTATGTCCCCGTTGCATGTCCCAATCCCTTTCCTGGGTGGAATCCAGCGGGCGCGGCGAGGTATATACCTTTTCCATTCACCACCGGGGTCCCACTCCTGGTTTCAAACCGCCTTATGTAGTGGCCCTTATTGACCTGGAGGAAGGGGTGCGCATGATGAGCAATGTGGTCGGGTGCGATCCCAACGAGGTCAAAATTGGTATGAAAGTAAAGGTAACCTTTGAACAACTGAACGAGGATATTTACCTGCCCAAATTTGTTCCGGCTTAGTTTTTTAATTAACTTGCGGAAAGGTGGGTTTGCCCAATGGCCAGCGAAAGGCTTTTTTTTGAAGACCTGAACATGGGAGATGAGGCGGAAAGCGCCGGCCGTACCATAACCGAAGCCGACGTGGTAAATTTTGCAGGATTGTCCGGGGACTTCAATGCCCTGCACATGGATGCCGAGTTTGCCAAAAAAACCATCTTCGGGGAAAGGGTAGCCCACGGCATGTGCGTGACCTCCATTGCCACGGGACTGTGGTTTACCATGCCCCGCCTGGCCACCATGGCATTTCTGGGACTGGAAGACTGGCGCTTTGTCAAGCCCGTCAAGTTTGGCGATACTATCAAAGTGCGCCGGAAGGTGGCCAGCAAAAAAGAAACCAGGCCCGACCGGGGAATTGTTACCTTTGACATTGAAGTAATCAACCAGAACGGCGAGGTTGTGCAACAGGGCAAGTGGAACATGATGGTTCAGAAAAAGCAGGGATAGGCGGGGGGAGTAAACTTTTATAAGGAGGTAAGTGGAAATGCCGGTCAAACCATTGACTCCAGAGGAACTGAAAAAGCTGGAAGCCGACATGATAAACTGGGTTTTGCCCAAAATCCTGGAGAAAAAAGCGGAGAAAAACGGGGAAAAGATCTTCTTGAATATATTAAACAAGCGTTTCTACAGCTATGCTGAAACCAACAGGCGGGCCAACCAGGTGGGTAGATATTTGCAGAAGCTGGGAGTTTCCAAAGGCGAAAAGGTGGCTATTTTGCTCCCCAATAGCGAACACTACATCTTTTCCTGGTTTGGCATTCATAAAATAGGCGCTGTTCAGGTGCCGGTAAACACCGCCTATAAAGGGGAATTTCTCCAGTATGCCATTGATTTTTCTGATTCGGTAGTTTTAATTACCGCGCCGGAATTCCTGGATCGGGTGGTGCTTATTCAAAATGAACTGCCCAAGCTGAAGTATATCCTGGTCCTCAAAGGCGATCGCCCACTGGAAAATCCCGGTATTAACACTAAGCCTTTACTGGCTTTTGACGAAGCCTACAATGAAAGCGGCGAAAACCTGGGTATAGAGGTGGCCTTTAGCGATCCCGAGCGGATCATGTTTACTTCCGGTACCACCGGGCGTTCCAAGGGCGTCTTTCGTTCCCATGCCGCTGCCTACTGGTCGGCCCGCAACTATGTGGATGTTTGCGGGGTTACGTCGGAAGATGTTTTGTTGACCAGCCTGCCCCTTTTCCATGCCAACGCCCAGGTTCTCTGCGTATACCCGGCCATGCTGGCCGATGCCCGGGTGGCTATCTACGAGCGCTTTAGCGCCACCCAGTTATGGGATTGGTGCCGGGAAAGCGGGGCCACCATATTTAACCTGCTGGGGGCCATGAGTTATTTTCTCTACAACCAGCCTCCCACAGAGCGGGATGCCGACAACCCGGTGCGTCTCATCATGGCCGCCCCGGCGCCCAGGGATATTTACCATGAATTTGAAAAGCGTTTCGGCATCAAGTTTACCGAGGGTTACGGCCTGACGGAGACCGGTATGGTTACCTATATGCCTGTGGAGGCACCCCGTATTGGTTCCATTGGAAAGGCGGCCCCGGGATACGAGGTTAAGGTGGTGGATGAACACGACCGGGAAGTGCCACCCAATACCACGGGGGAAATTGTGGTCCGCAACCAGTTGCCCTGGTTGATGGTTACCGAGTATTACCGTATGCCCGAAAAGACCGTGAGTGATTTCCGCAATCTCTGGTTCCATACCGGGGATGCCGGTCGCATGGATGAGGATGGATATTTCTACTTTATGGACCGGAAGAAAGATTATATCCGCCGGAGGGCAGAGAACATCAGTTCATTCGAGGTGGAAAAGGTGGTTAACAGCCATCCGGCGGTAAGCGAATCGGCTGCCATTGGTATCCCGGCAGGAGAAGGGGCGGTGGCGGAAGACGAGATCAAAATCGTAATTGTGTTGAAGCCCGGAGCACAGTTGACACCCGAGGAACTAATGAAGTGGTGTGAAGACAGGATGCCTTACTTCATGATTCCCCGCTATGTGGAGTTTGTGCCCGAATTGCCCAAAACGCCCACCGAAAAGGTTAAGAAGCACTTACTGCGGGAAGCGGGCATTACGCCCCAGACCTGGGACCGGGAAAAGGCCGGTTACAAGATCAAGCGCTAGCACAGGCAGGGACGGGTATTTTTACCCGTCCCCAGATTCTCTTGTTGGCACTCTGATGCGAACCAGGCTCTTTATGGATTTTCTAGCAACTTGAATGATATTTTTCTCTTTGTTTTTCTAAAAAGCAGAGTTAAAATATTCTTGAACGGGAGGTGCTCATTAGTAATGAACGAAGGCTTGAAAACCGCCTTTTCCTACCCTCTGGTACGGGCCATATTATCCCGCCGTTCTCGCCGCTTCGGGCTGGGCATGGAGATTGATCAGGGCCCGCTGGCATACAAATCCGAAAAGGTTCCGGTACCACTCTCGGAAGAAGAAGAGGCTTTTTTAGTATGGATGGGTACTGGTATTAAAAGCAAGAATATTTCGGATATTCCTCCTCACCTGGGACTGGATCTGGAGGTGCAGTTTACCAGCCGTGCCAACCCCAGCCTGGGAGACCTGCACCGGACGGAAATATTTTATACCAACGACGAGGGCACCTTTATGGTTAAGCTTCACGATATTTTGCCCGAGGATTTTGCCGGGCTGGAGGCCAGGGAGCCCGGGGAGTGCTGGGAAGCCATCCTCGAGCTTTTTCGCCGGGCACGGGTACGCCTGGAAGATAGGCGGGCACAGATTCCGGATAAGCCGCCGGGAATGGCCAGCCATAATCTCTGGAACGTCAACAAGCCCGGCACCACGGTTTTTTTCCCCATCACTGATTTAACCGCCGGGGTGCTGGATCTGCTCTTCTTTTATGTCCGTCCCAGTCACCGCTATAATTTTGTGGATGAATGGCATAACAACCGTCCGGCGGGGACGGAGCGATGGATTAAAGAAGGATACATCCGGGAAGAGATGCGTATGCCTTTAATTGACTCGGAAATTCGCTTTGCCAATGGTTATATAGGAGAGCAGGCCATGATTTGCCAGAATTTTTTTCTGGCCGCTCAGGCCATGGGTTTAGGAGGATTCCTCTTCAGCGGCTTCAGTGGTGTCTTTTTATTAGGAGGCACACCCTTTTACCGGGGACTGGGCTTTCGTTTCGTCATGTCGGAAAAACACATCCAGCCTTTGCCGGTAGGGCGCGATGGGGTTTTTGAGGCCTTCTGCCCGCCTTACTACCGGAGCATGGATGAGGCGGTGGATGCCTTTGTGGAAATGAAGTGGAGCCGGTGGAAGGACCCCAAATATTTGCCCTATCGCCAGCCGGAGAAAATCCAGGCAGCCGTGCCGCCGCCCAGCGAGCGGGAAATTCAAATTGTCAAGGACATTGCCAATTATATTTATAATACCTACGGTCGTTTTCCGGCAGTCATGGATCCCATGTATGCCCGCTTTGCCTTTCAGGCCCATCATCTGGATTGCGATTTTTACGACCGCCACTATCCTCCCGGCGCATACACTGCTTTACATGCCAGGCACATGGAGTTGTGGCACGCCGCCGAGGGGGATGGCTCGTGAAAATCATTTCTCCCGGAGGAGAACTGGTTTTCTCCTTAAGTGGCCTGGAAGTCAAGGAAGCCCACTTAGTACTTAAGGGAAGGATGGGCATCTGGGATGCCGAGGGATATATAAACCGGGAAGAGATTATCACCCTGATCCGCCTGTGTTTGCGTCCGCGTTTACTGGGGGGATTGCTGGCTATCCTGCTGGGCTTTAAGAAATCGTGATGATTGAAGATGGGAGAGGCTGGAATGTTTAAAGTAGAAACCTTTGTGGTCCGCTATACTGCTACCAACTGCTATCTGGTTTATTCTTCTGCTCCGGGAGAAGCCGTGGTTATAGATCCCGGTGACAGAAGCGAGCAGTTATTAAGGCGTATAGAAGAACTGGGGTTGCAGATCAAGCAAATAATCAATACCCACGGCCACATTGACCACATTGGTGGAAATGACTGGCTGCGGGAAAAAACAGGAGCGCCCGTGGCAATCCATGAACTGGATCGCCGTTGTTATCAGGACCCCTTTTTTAACCTTTCTGTTCTCAGTTGTCCCACTGTCGTTAAAGATGCCGACCTGACTGTTAAAGAAGGAGAGGAAATTGCGGTGGGCGAGGAGAGGTTACGGGTAATTCACACGCCCGGCCACAGCCCCGGTAGCATCTGCCTTCTAGGCCCGGGAGTTTTATTTTGCGGGGATACCGTCTTTGCCGGTTCGGTGGGGAGAACCGATTTCCCTGGAGGGTCTTATCACCAGATGATGAGTTCGATCAGAGAAAAAATACTGGTGCTGCCCGGGGATTTGAAGCTGTACCCGGGACACGGTCCAGCGAGTGTTCTGGAGGTGGAAAGGAAGACCAACCCGTTCCTTTCCGATCTGTAAGCATTGGGGGGATGTCCCGTGTGTGTGGAACGGGAGAAGAGCGGCTTTTTTATCACCAGCAAGCGTGTTAAGCTCTATTATCTGATCTGGGAAGGGCCGATGGAGGGGGTCCCGGTCGTTTGTGTTCATGGTTTGACTTCCAACTGCCGCTACTTTTGTGCCCTGGCGGAGGAGTTGACCAAAGACCGCACCGTTTACAGCTACGATCTCCGGGGTCGGGGCGACAGCGACAAGCCCGAGTCCAGTTGTGGTTACGGTATCGCGTGTCATGCTATGGATCTGCATGAATTCCTGACCTGGCTGGATCTACCGGCAGTGCACCTGGTCGGCCATTCCTTCGGGGCCGCTATTATTGTTTATTATCTCACCCATTATGAAGCGCCTTTTGTGGAAAAAGTGGTTTTAATCGAAGGGGGTATGGATTATCCACCCCACTTCCGGGAGCAGATTGCCCACTCCATAAACCGCCTTGGCCTGTGCTACCGTTCTCTAGAGCAATATTGGGAAGCAATGAAGAAAATTCCCCACTACCATCCGTGGAATGAATACTATGAACATTACCTGCGCCATGACGTGGAGGTAAAGGCCAGAGGATGGGTGGTGCCCAAAACCCCTCAACTGGCCGTATACGAAGATATAGCCAGCTTGACCCACTTGAGCTTAAACGACCTTTTGCCTAAAATTCGCCAGGAAACCCTGGTGGTGCGGGCTACCCGCGGTTTTCGCTACCCCAAGGATTACATCCTGAGCCCCGAGATGGCCAGGGAGATGGTGCGCCGGTTGCCCCGGGGCATTTTGCTGGAGGTACCCCATACCCATCACATTTCCATTGTCCTGGGCAAAGCCGGATTAAGCGCACAATTTATACGGCGGTTTTTAGCGGACAGTGCTGCCGGTCTCAGGGGGAAAAGGGTGATAATGTGAGGGAAATTAAGATGTCCTCCAGTGCCCGGGAGTATATCCTTTCCCGGGGCTACCGGGCGGTTACGGTGGAGCTGGAAGGATTGGGTGGTTGTTGTTGTCCCCTTTTCTTGTCCCAACCGGTTTTGGGTTTTCCCGATAACCCTGAGCATTATCGTGTCTTTGAGGTGGGCGGCATACAGGTCTTTATAGATAAAACGGCCGCCCCGGGGCCGGGCGAGGTAGAGATTGCCCTGGCGCAGGGCGAGCAAGGAGTGTACCTGGAAGTAAGGGGATTGCACCATCCGGCAGATAAAGGTATGTGTGGAAATTAGTTCATGAATTTAACCCGCAGGCGCCGGGTTTTTTCTTTTTGATGCACCACTTAAAGGCATTTTCCAACCGGTGATGGTGGGTGTACAACAATTGGGATAACAGTAATCACCAGCCCGCGGTTAAGGTTTAAAATTAAAACTGGATTTATCGGCCCAACTGGGATAGGAAGGGGGAAGCACATGGCTGGCGTTGTTCCGGAAAGCTATTATACCCGCCAGCAGGAAGGAATCCGGTTGGCTACGGAAGGGCCTTTTGTTTCCGAGGAGGATTTGCTTGGCGGGAAGGAGGGTCTGACCAGAAGGGAGATGCTGTGCCTGCGGCTGGGGGTGGCCGTTGGCCAGGGCGAGTGGTTGGTGGTACGGGACCGCCTGGAAGAGCTGGATGGTTTGTGTTCGGTGGCTGAATTGTGGCGCCTTTTTGCGGAGGTGGTTTTAATCCGGGGCGAAATTGGTCGCCGCAACCTGGTTCCCTTGCTGAAGGAGTTTCACCCCGGCGAGGACTGGGAGGGTAAAGATCCGGGGGAGCTAATTGGTCTGGCCCGGCAGGTTGAGGGTGTTTCCTTGACCGACCGTTGTAATGGCCGGAAAGGCCTTACGGAACGAGAGCTGGCCCTGCTGGGTATTGGTATTTCCTTTGGTGCCAGATGCTGGCATACATGAGCTCCCCACCGGGTGGCCACGGTGTGGCAACGGGGTCTTTTCACCTGGAATGAATTATCGGGGCCGGTGGTGGCAGGGATCACCCGGGAAGAAGGCGGGACTGGCTATTCCAACTTCCGGCTGGTGGTGTTAAAAGAAGTTGAAAAGCGTCGGAATAGTTCAGCGGGGTGCGGTTGAAGCGAGAGACAGGTCTGGAGACCCATGGTTATTGTTTCCGGGTGGGCGATAGGGTCTACTTAAGAGGAGAGGGCGCATGCCGCCCGGGGAAGTGCGTTACATTGAAATATTGTTGCACCACACGAAATATTTAAGGAGAGAGGTGGTGTTTCCAGAAAAGGTTTTTTTGGAAGGTACGTTTCAAAGTTCTTAAATAGGAAGGAGGTGAAACCATGCTGGGCATTGCGCTGTTATTCATTGGGGCCGTTCTGGTGGTTAATGGCATTTTCCTTTTAGGCAAGGTAGAGGCCAAATCTGCCGGAATACTGAACTTGTTAACAGGCGGCCTGACTATGGTAATCAACTTTATTCTCATGGCTTCCGCCAAAGCCCCCACCGATTATTTCTTACCCGCAGCAATCATGCTTTTTACTTTCACGTATTTATACCTGGGAATCAGTATCTTAAGCAAGGTAGATCTCAACGGCTTTGGTTGGTACTGCCTCTTTGTTGCCATAACCTGCCTGCCAAATTCCAGCCTTGCCTTTTCGGCCAATGACATTCGATTTGGGGTTATGTGGCTGGTTTATGCTTTCCTGTGGTTCCTTTTCTGGCTTTTAACCTCACTAAAAAAACAGATCGGCACCTTTACAGCCTGGATCACCATCATTGTAGGCGTGGTTTTTGTCTGGATCCCCGGTTACCTGATGCTCGTTGGCAAATGGTAGATTTCTGAATTTTCTGGTTTCTCGGTCCCCTGTGGGGGATCGAGAAACCAGATTGTTTTTTTGCCCGTGGCAAAATTCTATGAAAGGTGAGGATAAAAATGGCTATTCGCACCAGGCAGGAATACCTGGCCAGCCTGAAGCGTCAGAAGCCCCGGGTTTTTCTGGCCGGGGAGGAAGTTAAAGATATCTGCACCCATAGTCGTTTTTTACCCGGCCTCAATTCTCTGAGCACAACCTATGAAGCAGCCCATGATCCCCTGTTTGCCGACCTTTCAAACCTGTCTTCTCCTCTCACGGGAGAACCCATTACCCGGTGGACCCACATTCAAAAAGATGAAAAAGACGCCCTGGTTAAAACCCGGCTTATGCGCCGGCTGGGGGAGAAGCTTTGTGCCTGTCATTATCGCTGTTTGACCAGTGATTGTTTAAATGCAGCCTGGGTGACCAGCTTTGAGATCGACCGCCGTTACAATACGGATTACCACCAGAGGGTACAGAATATTGTCCGGCGGGCACAGGAGGAGGACCTGGTCATCGGTGGGGCCATTGTGGATCCCAAGGGCGACCGGCGGTACCGGCCGGCGGAGCAGCCGGACCCGGACATGTACTTGCATGTGGTGGAAAAGAGGGCAGACGGCATTGTGGTCAAGGGAGCCAAAGCTCACAGCACGGCGGCCCCCTATACCAATATGCTTTGTGTCTTTCCCTGCCGCCCCATGATGGCCGACGAAAAGGAATTTGCGGTAGCCTTTTTTACTCCGGTGGATGCCCCGGGGATTACTTTTATTTGCAAGGAACCCCCTTCTCCCGGAGAACGCCGGGTACTGGAAAATCCCATCAGTTCCCGCTTTGGTCAACTGGAAACCTTTATAGTCTTTGACCATGTGTTCGTGCCCTGGGAGAATGTTTTCCTGTGCGGCGAGGTGGAATTCAGCGGTTTAATGCTCTCGGTTTTTAATTCCTTTCACACCTGGCACAAGTGTGCCTGCCGGGCAGCCAGTATGGATACGGCCATCGGGGCTCTATCTCTGATTGCCGATTACAATGGTACGGCTCAGGCTCCCCATATAAGGGGCTACCTGACTGATATGATTTTAAGTGCTGAACTGGTTTATGCGGCAGCTCTGGCGGCTGCTGTGGATGGCCATACCCATGAGTCTGGAGTATACATTCCCAAACGCATCTACGGCAATGCAGGAAAAGTTTTTGCTGCCATGAAATTGGGTGAGGAACGTTATTTTCTCCAGGAGGCGGCTGGGGGGGTGGTCACTACCCTGGTTTCGGAGAAAGATTATTTTCACCCGGTAACCGGTCCTTACCTGGAAAAATATTTATGTACCCGGGATGATGTGGCGGTGGTGGACAGGGTGAAGGTCATCAAGCTGGTGGAGGACCTGGTGGCTTCGCCCTTTGCCGGATGGTACCACGGCATGTGCATCAGCGGCGGTGCAACGTCCCAAACTTTGCGGGAAAGGGTTTTGGCCGACTACAATCTGCAAGGGGTGCGGGAAAGAGCATTGCGTGCCATTGATAGAAAATAATAACCTCTGGAGGTAATTTTTTTGCCGCTGGGCAAATGAACCCCTGAATTTTTACCGGGGTGTTATGATTTTATAAGGATACTGATCAAGAAGGTGATGAAAAAATGCCCAAAGTGAGGGTAGGGGAGATTGAGGTTAATTACCATCTGTTTGGCAGCGGTTTCCCGGTGGTTTTTATCAGCGGTACGGGGACCGATCACACTACCTGGTTGCCCCTGGTTTCCCACTTCGAGGGTTACACCTGTCTTTTGTTTGACAACCGGGGTATGGGTCAGACTTCCGTTCCGGAGGGGCCTTACTCCACGGCTCAAATGGGGGACGATGTGGCGGGTTTGCTGGACGCCCTGAGTATGGAAAAGGCTTTTCTGGTGGGCATTTCTCTGGGAAGTGCCATTGCTCAGCAGGTTGTGATCCGGCACCCGCAGCGGGTCCGGGGGGCAGTTCTGTTGGGCACCTGGGCGAAAACCGACCGGTTTATTGCCGAATTGTTGCAGTTATGGGCGGACCTGCAGGCCGTCTTGAGCCCCCGGGATTATGCCCGGATGCTCCTGTTCTGGGCAGCCAGCCCGGAATTCATCAACCAGAATCCCGACTTCGTGGAACCCTATCTGGAAAGGGTTTCGGCCATGAACCGGCCTGTGGCTGGATACCGTGCCCAGGTGGGAGCCGTGAAAACCCACGATACCCTGGAGCTTTTGGCACAGGTGCACGTGCCCGTGCTGGTGTGCCACGGTGCCCTGGATATGGTTGTTCCCGTGGAACACGGGCGGCAGGTGGCTTCCCGTTTGCCGCGGGCACAGTACCTGGAGTATGCCGGTGCCGGCCACCTGCTTACCATTGAGCGGGGCTCTGAGCTGATACCGCGCATCAAAGACTTCTTCCGGGAATGCTCTTTTTAAGAAATACATGGGACCTCCCCAGTGATCCGGTATGGTCCGGGGTCTGTTCCCGAACCAGCAAGCCGGATTTTTTCTTTACCATTTGAGTTGATGATACATCCGCTAACCATTGTTTTTTCACCGTTCACCAGGCGGAGCACCCAGCGTGTTATGTGGGGGCTAATATTTAATGAAAAAGTGTTCAATTGTTGTGCCGGCACCCGGTTTTTGTTCAGGTGGTGCAGGAAAGGAGGATGATTGATTATGGATTATACCGTGGGTATTGATACCGGCGGGACTTTTTGTGACATAGTGGTGATGGGGCCGGAAGGGAAAACAGTGAGTTATAAAATACCTACCACCTACCTGTGTTGTAACGGTTTGATCCAGGGAGTGGACGGTGCGGCCAGGTTGCTGGGGTTGACGGTGGAAGAATTGCTGGGCGGTACGGGCAGAATCATTTACAGCACCACCATAGCCACCAACACCATTGTCCAGCGGGCCAATGAGGAACGGGTGGGTTGTTTGGTTACCTCCGGTTTCCGGGATACCCTCTTTCTTCGCCGGGGTGTACGGAAGAGCATTTGGGATTGCCAGGAGCCCTACCCGGTGCCCTTTGTGCGCCGGGCCCATACGGTGGAAATTAACGAACGGGTGGATGCCCGGGGCCAGGTGGTTACTCCCCTGAATGTGGAGGAGGCCCGGGAGAAAATCCGCAAACTGTTAGGCCAGCGTTCCAGCAGGGGGAGCATGGAAGCAGTAGCCATCTGTTTTCTCCACTCTTACGCCAATCCGCATCACGAACGGTTGGTGGCCCAGATAGTTAAAGAAGAATTTCCCCAGGTGTTTGTTTCTGCTTCCGTGGATGTGGCACCGGAAATCCGGGAGTACGAGCGCATGAGCACCACTGTCTTTAACGCCTACGTGGGCAAAACAGTGTCATCCCACCTTGCCCAGGTGGATGACCAGTTGCGTAGCCGGGGATATGCTTCTCCCGTACACATCATGCAGTCCAACGGGGGAGTTTCCGGGCTGGAAGAAGCCGCTCTACGCCCGGTCAATACCATTTTTTCCGGTCCGGCGGGTGGAGTAATGGCTGCCCGGTACCTGGGGGCTTTGCTCGGGCTCCGCGATATTCTGGCCATGGATATGGGAGGAACCAGCTTTGATGTGGGCCTGATCCGGGATGGGGAACCTTTAACCTGTACCATAAGCGAGGTGGCATCTTACCCCTTGATGGGTGAACGCATAGACATCCGTTCCATTGGGGCCGGGGGCGGGACCATAGCCTGGGTGGATGCCCAGGGGGTGTTGCGGGTGGGCCCCCATAGCGCGGGCTCGGTGCCTGGCCCGGCCTGCTTCGGGCGCGGTGGGGAGGAGCCTACGGTAACTGATGCCGACGTGCTTTTGGGGTTCATCAATCCGCACTATTTCCTGGGCGGCCGCATGGAACTGGATGTGGACAGGGCCCGGGAGGCCATTGGTACCAAAATAGCCGGGCCCCTGGGAGTGGATGAAATTCGAGCAGCCGATGGAATTGTGCGGGTGGTAGAAGCCAATATGATCGATGCCGTGCGCCTATTGACGGTACAGAAGGGAATCGATCCCCGGGATGTGGTTTTAATGGCCTACGGGGGAGCCGGTCCCACCCACGCTGCTTCTATAATGCGGGAAATAGGAGCCACCAGGCTGATAATACCGGCTAATGCGGCCACCTTTTCCTCCTTCGGGTTGCTGACCACCAACTTAAGACATACCTATTCCCGCACTTTCCGGGCCCTGCTGGACCAGATGGACCTGGATCAGGCCAATGCCCTGCTGGCGGAGATGGAGGAAAAAGCCCGGGTTACCCTGATCCGGGAAGGCATTACGGAGGATAAGATAATCATCCGGGCCTCGGCGGACATGAGCTTTGTGGGCCAGCTTCACGAACTGAATGTACCTCTGCCCGAAACACGTCTGCGGGAGGAACATTTACCGGCCCTGAAACGGGCCTATGCAGATATTTACCGGGCCAGGTACGGCTTCAGCGAGGACCTTCCCCTGCAGGTGGTAACTTTCAGGGTGGAAGGAGTGGGCCTGGTGCCCCATCCCGTTTTGTCCCGCAGGGATATTGTGGAAGTTGATGGTGTTGCCTTCAGGAATGGTTTGCGGCAGGTGTATTTCAGTGAAGCAGGGGGATTTGTGGAAACACCCGTATACCGGGGAGAGAAGATTCCTGCCGGTTGCACCATTGAAGGACCGGCTGTGGTGGAGTACCCTGATACCACCCTGGTCATCAGGCCCGGTCAGCGGTGCCAGTGGGATGAATTTCTAAACGCTATTATAACTCCAGTTTAAGGGGGGAAAAGAAATGCCTGTGGAACGCCTGGAAGGCAATAAGGAAAGGTATTACTGTATCCTTTCCCATGAAACGGTGCCCGAGGTGGATCCGGTGCTGCTGGAGATAGTTAAAAACCGGTTATTTGCCATTGCCAACGAAATGGGAGCGGCGGTGCACAGCACGGCCCACACCCCCATCTTTGCCGAAACCAAGGATTTTTCCTGTGCCGTTTTTGACCACGAAGGTCACATGGTGGGCATGGGAGAATTTCTGCCCGGCCACCAGGGAGCCATGCAGTATCACCTGGAAGCGTTAATTGATACGGTGGGTTGGGAAAACATCCGCGAAGGTGATATCTTCATGAGCAACGATGCCCTGTACGGCGGGGGTCATACTCCCGACTTATCCCTTTTCCACCCGGTTTATTTCCAGGGAGAGCTGATCGGCTTTGCAGGATGTGTGGTGCACCACCTGGACATGGGAGGAATTGCTCCCACCAGCATTTCGCCCAGGGCTACTGAACTTTACCAGGAGGGAGTTCGTTTTCCGCCCACCACCAAACTTTTTGAGGGGGGCAAATTACGGGAAGATATCCTGAATATTTTCCTGACCAATGTACGTATGCCTGAACCCCAGCGGGGCGATCTCATGGCCCAGGTGCATGGGGTAAAGGTAGGTGCCATGCGGTTACAGGAACTGGCGGCCCGCTACGGGGTCAAAACCCTCAAAGATATCTATATTGCCCTGCACCACTATGCTGAAGCAAAGGTTAGAAGCCTGATTGCGGCTATGCCCGATGGGGTATATGAGGGAGAAGATTTTGTAGACGGGGACGGACAGACCGATAAGAGCTACCGGGTAAAATGTGCCATGATCGTCAGGGGAGATCGCCTTACCTTTGATTTCAGCGGCACCGATCCCCAGGCAAAGGGATTCATCAACTCCCGGTGGGGGAATGTGGTTGCCCACTCCTACTCGGCTCTAATGGCCATGCTGCCCGATTGTCCCAAGTGTTACGGTTCCATGGTGCCCATGGATCTCATTACCGAGCGGGGCAGCCTGCTCAACTGTAATCCAGGGGCGGCTATTGGGGCGTGCAGCACCGAAACGGGACACCTGGTGCACAACCTGGTATGGTACTGCCTGAGCCTGGCCAACCCCGAGCTGGGATCGGGGGTCTGGGCGGGAGCCTGGGGCTTCCAGTTCATGTTTGGCACGGACCCGCGCACCGGTAAACCCTTTATAGCGCTGCTGCAGAGTGCCGGCGGCGGCGGTGGCGGGGGCAGGAAAACTTTGGACGGCTGGCCCACCGCCTGTCAGAAATGTTCCAATGTCACCATGCCCAATATCGAAATCGAAGAGCAATACTGGCCGCTTTTATATCGCTACCGGCGCATTTGTAAGGATGAGAACTTTCCCGGGAGTGGAGCGGGCCGGCGCCGGGGGGGCATGGGGGTGGAGTACGAGGTGAGTCCCGTGGGAACGGTGGTGGAATGCACTTCCCTGTGCACCAAGTTTTATACCCCCGTGCATGGTGTGTTTGGCGGTCGTGGAGGCCACCCGGCCAGGGCTGAGTTGCGGGATGCCCGGACGGGGGAAACCATTAAAGTTTTGCCCTCAAAATTTCAGGGAGAAAAGATAACCCCGGACCAGACCATATACTGGGCCATGACCGGTGGCGGCGGCTACGGTTCTCCTCTGGAGAGGGAGCCGTGGCTGGTGAGGGAAGACGTCATTGATGAGTACATCACTCTGGAAACGGCCCGCAATGTTTACGGGGTGGTAATAAATCCGGCAACCTTTGAGATAGACTATAAGGCTACTGAAAAGCTACGCCAGAAAATGAAGGCTCAAGAGCAAGTCCTGTAGGCAGGAAAGAGGTGAATTATATGGCCAGGCTGAAATACATCGAAGAAGAAGAGGCAAAGGATCCCCGCATAAAGGAAGCTTACCAGCGCATGATTGCAAAACGGGGGAAGGTAACCAATATCTATAAAATAATGGCCTATAAACCGGAAATACTGCGTACCATCGGACCCTTTGTGGCTGCGGTACAGGCTCCCGATGAGGTGGATGCCAGGCTAAAGGAAAAGATTATTTTGAAAGCTTCTAGAGTAAACGGTTCGGCTTACTGCAGCCATGCCCACGTCCAGATCATGCGCAAGATGGAGATGACGGATGAGGAGATTGCAGCCGTAGACCACCTGGACTCCCCCCTCCTCACCGAGGCAGAAAAGGTAGCCCTGGAGTATACCGAAAAGCTGAGCCGCGATGCCAACGGGGTGTCCGACGAGCTCTTTGCCCGCATGCAACAGTTTTACTCCGACTCCCAGATAGTGGAAATCACCTGCCTGATTTGCCTTTACAGCATGATCAACCGCTTTAACGAAGTCATGAAGCTGGACCTGGAAGATTACTAGCCGGGCTGGTTGGGCCGGGATAAGTTTTATCCCGGCCCGATCATCGGAACCCGTTCGTAACAAAGGAGGTGGTTAGCAGGTGCAGTTTAGTAAATGTTCAGTACGTGGTGCGCATCTTACGCGGAGCATATGAGTGAGCGGGACCCAGCACTCACTGGAATACTAGTTCTTCCCAAAACCTGATTTGTCAATTAAACCTGAAACACCGGGAGCAGAGTCATATTGTGGTGAGTGCTGGGCCGTGCCTTAAGCGGGTTGACTGAACATTTACGCAGTTTAAAAGCGGGGCAATGTTTATTACAACAAGCTGAAAGCGGGGTGAAAAAATGCGCGGTGTAGAACTTGGTGTGGCAATCCTGTACTTTTTGACTATGCTTTTAATTGGCTGGTGGTTCAGGTGGGCCAGTACCCGCAGCGAAGCCTCTTTTTGGGTGGCCGAGCGTTCAGTGGGGGCACTGGTAAACGGGGTGGCCATCTTTTCGGCAATTGGCAGCGCCGCCACCTTCATGGGTTTTGTAGCGGTGGGTTATGTTTACGGCCTCCCCATGTCCCTTGCCTGCGCAGCCGGGGCAGCGGTGGGGTATGCTTTTGCTCTCATTTCCTTTGCCGGCCCCTTACGGCGGCTGGGCGGGTTTACCCTCGGCGACTTCTTTGAGATGCGTTACGGTGGGCAGGCCATCAGGATCGTTTACAGCATGATTACCGTGGTTTTCTTCTTCGTCTATCTCATACCTCACGGCGGCGTGCAGGAGCGTTAAACACGCATGCGGGTCGGGACCACAGGGTTCCGGCCCGCCGGTGGAGCGGCTTTTGAACTGGCTGCAATCCGGGCGGGAAATACCGGTGTAAAAAGGGGCGTAACTGGTGGGAGCTTGATTAACCTTTTTAATTGCGGTGCATGCCAGAAGAGTACGTAAATGAGCGGGCACGAAGAAAAAGTATCTGAGCGGTGAAGTTGATGGAGGGGATCCGTTATGCACGTACTCTTGGTGCAGCCCCGGCCCAGGGATGGCCTGGGGTTTAAAAGCGTGATCCGCGCCGAACCCCTCGGCCTGGAAATTGTAGCAGGAGCCCTCACTGCCCACCAGGTAAAAATTGTTGACCTGATCGATGGCCGGTTACCGGTAAACGTAATACAAGAATTTGCGCCCCGGGCAGTGGGTATAAGCTGCTCTTTTACGGTAGATACCTACCAGGTGGTGGAGCTGGCCCGGGCCTTTAAACAAATTAACCCGCAACTGTTTGTGTTTGTGGGCGGGCACCATGCTTCCCTTAGCCCGGAAGACTTTTTTGATCCGGCAATTGATGCGGTGGTGGTGGGTGAAGGGGAAACTACCACCCCGGAGATGTTAGCAGCCCTGGAGGGTGGGGAAGAGCTGTCTGGAGTGCAGGGCCTGGTGTTAAACCGTCCCGAGGGCCAGTTTTTCACCGGCCTCCGGCCTTTACTGGCCAATCTGGATGAAGTGCCCTTTCCCCGGCGATCTCTGGTCAAAGATTACCGGGAGCGATATTTTCTCGGTTTCCGTCGCCCCCTGATAACCGTAGAAACTTCCCGGGGCTGCCCTTTCCGGTGCAATTTCTGCAGCGTGTGGCGTTTTCAGAGGGGCAAATTCAGGGCCATGAGTCCCGAGCGGGTGTTAGAAGAACTGGCCCAGCTCCCCCCGGGAGATGTACTGTTCACCGACGACAACTTTTTAACCGATGTAAACAGGGCAGCTCAAATTGCCGCCCTCATCAAAGGGGAGCGGCTTCCGGCCAGGAGATATATCATTCAGGCCCGCAGCGATACCATTGTTTCCCACCCGGAAATCGTGGCCCAGTGGAAAGAGGTTGGTTTAAATCAGGTCTTTATCGGGTTTGAGAAAATGGACCAGGAAGGTTTGGAACAGGTGGACAAACGCAACAGCGTGGAAAATAACGAGCGAGCCTTAAAGTTCCTGCAAAGAATGAAGATCGGTGTATATGCTTCCTTTATTGTGGACCCGCAGTTTACCAGATTGGACTTTCAAAAGTTGCGGGAGTATATCAGACGGCTGAAGCTCAACCAACCCTATTTCAGCGTTCTCACCCCTTTGCCCGGTACTGAGCTTTTCGACCAGGTAAAGGAACGCATAACTTCTTTTAATTATGACCTTTTTGACCTTTTGCATGCAGTTTTACCCACTAAATTGCCCTTATCGGAGTTCTACCGGGAGTTAGCTGGTCTTTACCGCTGGGCCTACGGCAGGCCCCTTTACCTGTTGTCTACGGCGGGCTGGGTGATGAAATGCCTCTTACGGGGGAAGCTATCGCTGGAACATCTTCGCCATCTCTGGTACGGAGCGACGTTAACCGCAAGGCCAGGAGCGTATTTACAATAGAAGCCGGTTATGGGCTGTTTTACCGCCGGTGTAATCCTGGTATTCTGCTTAAATGTGGGCAGGCTGACCCGCCATGTCCAGGATTCCGGTCAGGTTATGGATTGCCTGGGCGTATGTATCATGTACAACATACCCGGTTTTTTACATCTGCAGAACCTGGCCGAGGTTTATTCTGCCGTCACCGGGTTGCAAACCACTGCCGGAGAACTGAAGAGAGCAGGGGAGCGGGTTTTCAATTTACTAAAGGTCCTGAACGTGAGAGAGGGATTCCACCGGGACGATGACTCTTTCCCGAAAATATGGCTTACGGAAAAGAGTACTCCAGACGGGAAAGAATACCTGGAAGACTATTACCGTCAACGAAGGCTGGAGCCTCAAGAGCTGCAGGCTTTGCTGGACGACTACTATCAGGAGAGGGGATGGGATCCTCTCACCGGTTGTCCTACTCCAGAAACTCTGGCCGGTTTGGGCCTGGAAAGGGCGGCTGAATCATTATAACCGTTTAAGAGAAAGAACTAACCGTTCAAGAGATTTTTGGGTGGATTCGGGGAAATTTCAGCTCAACAACATTATAGTTGTGTTATTTTTTTGTTAAGCCAGGAGGGTGACCGCCGCCCGGGGGGGGGATACCATGCGGGTGCTCATAAGGCGGCATTAGGGAGGGAAAGGGCGTGGAGGATAGCGGAACCATTTTAGATACTGTGGTTGCAGCAGCTAAATATTTTGTGGAAGCTCTTGGCAAAAATGTAACCCTTGCCGTGGCCGACCGGGAAAAGTACCTTTTTTATTTTGAAGGGGTGGTGAAGCTTGGTCTGGGTGTAGGGGAAAAATTCCGGGAAGGGAGTGCTTCGGACAGGGTAATTAGAACCGGTCAGAGAAGCGTGGTGTTGATTCCCGAGGAAAAATACGGGGTACCTTTTTTAGCCATGGCCTCGCCCATTAAAAACGAGCATGGCGAGGTGGTCGGCTGTATAGCCATCAGTATTCCCACCATAAAGCAAGAAGAGCTGAAAAAAATGGCCGCTGAACTGGAGAGCTATTGCGGCGGCCTCAGTTCCAGTGCTGCGGAGATGGCTGCCAGTGCCCAGCAAATTGCCAATAACAATGCGAAGCTGGCCCAAAATGCCCAGTCCGTCCGGGAAGACATCCAAAACCTGGATAGTGTGCTGTCCCTTATTCAGGAAGTGGCCGAACAGACCCACCTGTTGGGAATAAATGCGGCTATTGAGGCGGCCCGGGCAGGTGAACAGGGGAGGGGGTTTAGTGTGGTGGCCAATGAAATCAGAAAAATGGCTGCCAAGACCCGCTCCTCGGTGAAGGACAGCGCCGGAATGCTGGAAAACATTAAAGAAAACATTCTGGACATCACCAGAATGATCGAGGAAATGGTGGCTTCTTCCCAGGAACAGGCTGCCGAAAGCGAAGAGATTTCAGCTTTAATAGCCGAACTGGAAAAAATGATCGGAAAAATGAGGAAAATGGCGATGGAATATGATTTCTAAGAGCTGACCTTTACCAGTTTAAACAGGCAGTTTTTAGTTTTTATATCTTATATGGAGGTGAGCCCAATGAGGACTGTTAATTTGGAATTTGGAGTTAAGATAAAAAAAGATCGCCTGCACAAACCCCTGGTGCTTTTGCTGATGCTGGCTTTTAGCCTCATTATCCTGGGCGGGTGTGCGGGAGGCAAAAAGGCGGGTTCGGAAAATGGGAAGGTGGCTGCTCAAAAACCCCAAATGGAGATGAGGCTTGCCCACGTGGTGCAGCCAACCCACCCCATGCACCTGGCTGCCGATAGATTTGCCAGGCTGGTAGAGGAGAAAAGCCAGGGCCGCATTAAGATAACCATTTACCCTGCTCGCCAATTGGGGGACGACCGTGAGCTTTTCGAACAACTCCAGAGCGGGGCACTGGACATGGCGGAGATTTCCGCTGCTCCCCTGGCTGGCTGGACGCCCATCGTTACTGCCCTGCAGATGCCTTTTTTAATCGAAAGCTATGATGAATGGAAAAAGATTATGACCAGCGAAGCTGCGCGCCAGCTGCTCGATGGCCTTTCCGAGATCAAGGTTAAGGGACTGGCCATTTACGATGCCGGATTCAGGCATTTTGTAACCCTGGACAAGCCCGTTACCAAACCGCAGGATCTGGCCGGCAAGAAGATCCGCGTCGCTCAGAGCCCGCTGCACATTGATATTTTCAAGGCCCTGGGGGCTGCCCCTACTCCTTTGCCCTACGGCGAGATCTACAGTGCTCTGCAGAACAGGGTTATCGACGGCCTGGAAATGGACCTTTCAGCCATCCTCATGGAAAAGCACTACGAGGTGGCCAGGTATGTGACCCTTTCCCGTCACTTTACCTGGCCGGCCATCCTGCTCATGAGCGAAGAACGGTGGAAATCTCTGTCGGACGAAGATAAAAGGATTATTCAGGAAGCTGCCCGAGAGGCGGTGGATTACAACCTCCAGCAGATAAAAGAGCTGGATGAGAAGTGCGCTAACGAGTTGCGTCTCAGGGGAGTAACCATTACCGAGTTGCCCAATAAGGATTTGTTCCAGAAAGCCACTGCCACGGTCTACCAAAAATATGAGAATGCCCATCCCCTGGTTAAGCAGTTCGTGGAATATGTGGAATCCCAGAAGAAAAAAGGTTCTTAAATAGTTATTTAATGAGGGCAGACCTTCAGGAAGTCTGCCCTCACCCATCAACAACGGGGGTGCAAAAACTGTGGTATCACTTTTAAGGGTCCTGGATGGCTTTTTGGGCCGGCTGGCGGAAGTACTTACCGGGATGGCGGTTCTGGTACAAACGCTGGTGATTTTGGCTCAGGTGATCTGGCGTTATTTCCTGAAATCGCCTCTGGTGTGGGGGGATGAACTGGCCCGCTACCTGCTGGTGTTCATTTCTTTTTTTGGCGGTTATATGGCTTTGCGGACCGACGCACTGGCTAAAGTGGATTTATTGGTCGGCCGCCTTCCCCACAGGTTCGGTAAGGCTATGATGCTTGTGGCGCATGTTCTGGTGGCGGTATTTCTCGTGGTGGTGCTTTATTATGGCAGCCGCCTGGTGATGTCGCTCTCCATTGTGGAACAGCGTTCACCGGCAATGCGTCTTCCCATGTACTGGGTCTACGGAGTAATTCCGGTGGCAGCGGCTATGATGCTGGTACGCTTTGCGGTTTCGATAGGTGATCTCCTGACCAAAGGGGAAGGTAGCAGATGATGGTGGGGGCGGCTTTTCTGTTCACACTGTTACTGGGTATTCCCATCGCCTTCGTGCTGGGCATCAGCGGCATGGTTCACATGGCAGTGATGCGGGAACCCCTGTTGCTGACCATGCTCCCGCAGAGGATGTTTGCAGCCACGGACAATTACAGCCTGCTGGCCATCCCGCTGTTCATTTTAGCCGGGGAGCTGATGGAACGGTCCGGTGATGTGGAGCGGCTGGCTGATTTCGCCCGTGCCCTGGTGGGTCAGGTAAAGGGCGGTTTGGCTTACGTCATGGTGGTTCTGGGAGCTCTGCTCGGCGGCCCGCTGGGCTCGGCCAACGCGGAAGCTGCTCTTCTGGGTTCCACCCTCTACCGTGAAATGAAAAGAGAGGGTTACGACGAGGTATTTGGCACCTGTTTGGTGAGCGCAGTTTCGGTGCTGGGCCCCATTCTCCCTCCCGGTCTCATCCTGGTGGTATATGGGGTTAGTGCCGGAATATCCATTGGGGAGTTGTTCTTTGCCGGCATCATGCCCGGCCTCTATCTGGCCGTGGCTCTGGCCCTTACGGTATATGTGGTCGGCCGGAAGCACAAGTGGCCGGTTACCCGGTGGCAGGGGTTCGGTTACGTATGGTATACCTTCAAACGGGCCTTCTTTTCGCTGGCTGCTCCGGTAGCGGTGCTGGCTTCCATTGCTTTAGGGATTTGCACCCCCACTGAGTCGGCGGCTCTGGCTTCAGCGCTTACTTTTCTAATAGGGCATTTTGTGTACAAAAAGATAAAAATACGCGATCTGGGCCCCATTTGCGTAAAAACCGGAGTTCTCAGCGGTGCTATTATGCTCGTTGTGGCCATGGCCAACATTTTAGGCTGGACGTTGACCCTGGACGAGGTGCCCCAGCGGATTGCCCGGGGCATGCTGGAGTTTACCCAGAATCCCTGGCTGGTCCTCCTGCTGGTAAACCTGCTCCTCCTGGGGGTAGGCATGATTATGGAAACCATCGCGGCGGTTATCATCCTGGTTCCGGTATTCATGCCCATAGTAAATCACCTGGGCCTGGATCCAGTTCATTTCGGATTGGTGGTTTGCCTGAATCTTACTATAGGAATGTTGACCCCCCCGGTGGGTGTGCTGCTCTACACGGCATCCATGGCCTGCGGTGTTCCCGTCGCTCGCTTGCTCAAACCCATCTGGTTCTGGGTAGCCGTTTGCTTTGCTGTACTCTTGTTTGTCACCTGCTTCCCCGGTGCCACCCTGTTTGTGCCCAGGCTGTTTTTCGGACGATAGGGAGTGCGGTGGTTTTAAAGACATTTAAGGGCTATTCTGTTTTTTTGAAAAACCGCCGGATACTTCCTGGAGTTTGTTGGCGAGAGCCACCCGGTTACGAACCTCCAGCTTGCGCAGAAGATTTTGAACATGAAATTTAACCGTATTCGTGCTCAAGTAAAGCTGCTGGGCTATTTCCCGGTTTGTAAAACCCTGGGCCACAAGTCTGGCGATGGCTTCCTGTTGTGGAGTAAGGAGACATGTCGGGGTGGCTTTGGCAGGCGGCATTTTTTTGAGGCTGGCGATAAGATGCATGGCCACCTGGGGGTCTATGACCACTTCTCCCTTAGCCACTGACCTTATGGCGTGTCTCAGTTCCGGCAGGGGTACGTTTTTCAGGAGGAAACCCCTGGCACCAGCCATGGCGGCCTTGACGACGGAGTCCCGCTGCTCCCCATAGGCGGTAAGGATGATCACTTTCAAGGCTGGATATTGTCCGGTCAGGCGTGCGCACAGGTCAATCCCGCTTTCCCCGGGCAGGCGGTCGTCCAAAAGGACTACATCGGCCGTCGTGGCTTTAAGGAGTTGCAGTAGTTCTCTGCCGCATGCGGCTTCCCCTGCAATTTGAAAACCCGGGTCCTTTTGCAGGGCTGCTTTAAGGCCTTCCCTTATTATTTCATGATCGTCCACAATGATAAGGGAGATAACCTGCATCTACTTTTACCCCCTCTGGAATGGGATCACGGCACGTATTTCCGTACCCCCCGCCTCGGGCTTTTTGATCTCAAAGGAACCCTTAAGACTTTTTATCCTCCAGATCATATTTTTGAAACCAAACTTCATTTCCTCATCGTTAAGTTTGTGAAAAATATTCGGGCAAATACCTATTCCTGTATCAACAACCGACAGCTCAATTTCTTTTTCTTTGAAGAGTATATTTACCTTCGCTTCCCGGGCCATTGAATGCTTTAACACGTTGAACAAGGCTTCTTGTACTATGTGGTATATGTTTTTGCTCATAAATTCCGGCATTTCCGGCTCGGAACCAGGAACGTTTAATCGTATACTTACCAACCCGGTGGCGTTAAGATATTGAACCAGGTTTTCCAGTTTTTTTGTCAGGCCGCATTTTTGTTTATTTGATGATAGTTGATAAACCACATTGCGGACTTCCCTGGCTGTATTATCAACAAGCTTTTTCAGGAGAATGAGTTTTCTAAGCGTTGGTGAAAAAGAAGGGAGTTCTTCAAGGCATTGATCGATATAAAGCATTATCACAAAAAGTATTTGCAGGACAGAATCATGCAAATCAGAAGCTATCCTGGTTCTTTCGCGAAGAAGAATTTCTTGTCGTGTTTGTTCTAATAAGTCATGTAATTTGATTAATATTGCACCTTGCTGTTTATGTTTTTCTGATAAAAAGGCAATGGTGCGTTTAAACTCACTATAATGTGTTTTGCTTGTGGTCTTAATGCCACTTAGCTTCTCTAAAGTGGTACTCTTAAAAAAGAGAGGGTGCTGGTAAAATTGCCCCAATTCCTTCAACATTTCAAGCACGTTAAGAGACTGACTCATCTTATTTATCCTGTTAGTGTTACCTGTCATGATCCTTTTGTTTGTTTCGTCAAATAACATGCCGGAGGATTTCACAAATTTCCTCACCTCCTATATCTCGTGGGTTGGTAATTATACAGGCATCTTGAAGTGCGTTCTGAGCCATTAATTCCAGATCTTGAGGTGACAGATGATAATTGGACAGTTTATCATCTATTCCCACTTCCCTGGCTAGATTCCTGATCTCTTCAATGGTATAACGGGCCTTTTCGCGGAGGCTCCGGTTTTGGACGGGCACTCCCAGGGCTTGACAAATTACTCCAAGCCTTTCCATGCACGCCGGTAGGTTATATTCCATGACGTGGGGAAGAAGCATGGCGTTTACCCTGCCGTGCGGAAGGTCAAACATACCTCCCACCTGATGGGCTATGGCATGCACCGCACCAATTAATGCATTTGAACAGGCCACGGCTGCCAGAAGGCTGGCTTTAGCCATGGCGTCCTTGGCCTGGAGATTGGTTTTGCTGGATACTGATTTTCTTAGGTGGGTGGATATCAGGCGTATGGCCGTCAAAGCGTAAGAATCGGTTAAAAAGCTGGCCGCGGTGGAAACATATGCTTCAATGGCATGGGCTAGAGCATCCATGCCCGTATTGGCAGTCAGCTCCGGGTCTTTCGTGGTTAAAAGTAAGGGATCGGTGATGGATATGTCGGGGATTAAGGTATTGCTTACCAGGATCATCTTTTTCCTTTTTGTGGTATCTAAAATCACGGCAAAGCGAGTTATGTCTGCTCCTGAACCGGCAGTGGTGGGAACCATGATCATGGGGGGAAGAGGATTGGTGATCTTATCCACTCCTTCGTAATCATGAATGGTTCCGGGGTGAGTGGACATCACGGCCACTGCTTTGGCTAAGTCAATCGGGCTGCCCCCACCAATGGCCATTATGACATCACACCTGGACTCCTTGTAAGCGCGGGTGGCTCCCTCTACCTCATAGTCCCTGGGATTGGGAGTGACCCCCTGCCACACCTCGTATTTTATGCCTTCGCTTTTCAAAAATGGTAAGGCGGCGTCTACCCACCCTGCTTTTATAATGCCGGGGTCGGTTACCAGAAATACCTTTTCCGCTCCCATTCGCCGGGCACAAATACCTACCTGCCGGATGGAGCCCCTTCCAAAAATAATTTCCGGTATTTTGAACTGGTAAGCAAGCTGCATGCTAATAGCCCTCTCCCGGTAAAGCACACACTTTGGCCACTTGTGGCCGGACAATTTAACCGTACATCAAATGAAAATATGTATGTGCTACTCAAGCTAAATTGTTAGAAGCATATCCTTAGTCGTTGGAAAAATAGTGCCAGCGGTACTCCGAAAGCACAAAAAACCACCTCATTCCTCCGCAGGAGGAAGGGTGGCTTTAAGTCCGGTTGTAGTTTTTTGGGTGTGGGGACCTTGACTTAGAACAGGATCAAAGGCTTGACTATGCCGTCTTCTTTTGTGGCCATCAGATGGAAAGCCTTTTCCACCTCTTCGAATTTAAAGCGGTGGGTGGTTAAGGGTGTGGGATCTATCCTGCCCGTTTCTATGAGGCGCAGGAGCCTCTTCATCCTTTCCTTGCCGCCCGGGCAGAGGCCGGTGCGGATGGTCTTGTCGCTCATGCCCACTCCCCAGGCCAGGCGGGGAATTTTAATGTAATCTCCTTCCCCGTGATACCCGATGTTGGAGATGGTGCCGCCCGGCCTGGTTACTTTGATGCAATTCTCAAAGGTTTCCTGTGCCCCAAAGGCTTCAATGGCCGAGTCCACTCCCTGGCCGTCGGTGAGCCGCAGAATTTCTTCCACGGGATCTACTTTGGCAAAGTCCACCACCACATCGGCTCCGAAATGTCTGGCCAATTCCTGCCGTTTGGGTACTGTTTCCACTGCAATGATGAGGCCCGCTCCCAGCAACCGGCTTCCAGCCGTGGCCATTAAACCTACCGGCCCCTGACCGAATATTGCCACTGTTCCCCCCAGGGGAATGCTGGCGTGTTCTGCCCCCATAAAACCGGTAGACATCATATCGGTGGTGTACAGGGCCGCTTCATCAGACACAGAATCCGGGATGGGTACCAGGTTCGCTTCAGCATCATTAACGTGGAAATACTCGGCCATGCTTCCATCTTTGGTGTTGGCGAATCTCCAGCCGCCCAGCATCTGGGTGCACTGGGAGGTGAATCCTCTCTGGCAATTTTCGCACCTGTAGCAGGGAGTAATGGCGTTGACCACTACCCGGTCGCCTTCTTTCAACCCTTTAACAGCTTTCCCCAGTTTGTAAATAATTCCTACTGCTTCATGGCCGAGGGTGAGATCTTTCCGTTCCCCAATAGCTCCGTGGACTGTATGCACGTCGGAGGTGCAAACAAGCGTCGCAGTGGTTTTTATAATGGCATCGTTTGGCCCAGGATCTTGGGGAACTGGCTTTTCCATGAGCCCTACCCTGCCAATGCCGTGCATTACAAATGCCTTCATGGTTTTAGCCATGCTTAAAACCTCCCTGAAAAATTGTATAGAATTTTTTGACTATTTCCCCGGCACCGGTGCCCGTGGGGAAGGTACATCCCGGGTTTATTATCCCTTAACTGTTTTCTGTTGTCACCATGCCCCAGGGCAGTATTAAAGCAGCCGGGAGGGTGGTTTTTGGGGGGCTTTTTACCCGGTTGGCCAGTGGCAAGACTACCCGGTTAGGTAAACCCGGCAGGAGGAACAAGAGCCAGCAGGTCAATACAAAAAGGCGGGCAGGTTAAAGGCCCGGTGAATTGCTTTTTACGCGACAAAGTGTTATTGATTTCCAACGGACGTTTTTGGCGGTCCAGCGGTATGCCGGGAAACCGGGCTGCAACCACTTGCAGTTATTTCTTAACCGTTGGCGGCCATTTCTCTACCGTTCAATAGTAAAGGCACCTCCGTCCCGTGAACTGAGTTAGAATTTTAAAAAGTCAAAGCCGATACAACGGAGGTGTGAGGAATCATGGATCTGGAATTAACTGAGGAACAAAAAATGATTCAGAAGACAGCCAGGGAATTTGCCCAGGAAGTTATCCAGCCGCTGGTGGAAGAGGCGGAGAAAGAAGAAAAATTTCCGCTGGAGTTGTTTCCCCAGATGGGGGAACTGGGCTTTTTGGGCATACCCTTTCCCGAGGAATACGGGGGAATTGGAGCCGATAAGGTAACTCAGTGCCTGTTTGTAGAAGAGATTTCCAGGGTATGTGCCGGTATTGCCGCCAGCGTCGATGCCCACTGTGACCTGGCCCTCGGTGCCATTTACCGCTTTGGTACCCAGGAGCAGAAAGAGCGGTTCCTGATACCCGGCATTGAGGGGCACAAGATTGGGGCCCTGGCCATTACCGAGCCCAATGCCGGGTCCGACGTGGCCGCCCTGCAGAGCACGGCCAAAAGGAAAGGCGACGGCTACGTTTTAAACGGCTCCAAGCTTTTTATCACCAACGGTTCCATTGCGGACTTTGTACTGGTTCTGGCTTACCTGGACAAGAGCCAGGGAGCCAAAAAGGGTATGGGCCTGTTCATTGTGGAAAAAGACACCCCCGGTTTTCAGGTAACCCGTAAATTAAAGGGCAAGATGGGCCACCGTTCCTCGGATACGGCGGAACTGGCCTTTGAGGACTGCCTGGTACCGGCGGAAAATTTGCTGGGTGGTGAAGAAGGCAACGGCTTCATGCAAAGCCTGCAAACTTTGCTGGGGGCGCGCATATCCCAGGCGGTAAAAACGGTGGCCATTGGCTATGCCGCCTTTGAAGCGGCCCTTACCTATGCAAAGGAGCGTAAAGCTTTCGGCCAGCCCATTTCTCAATTTCAAGCCATCCAGTTTAAATTTGCCAATATGTTGACCAGGTTAGAGGCAGCCCGGACCTACGCCTTTAAAGTGGCTTATATGTACTCCCGGAAAATGCCCTGTTTAAAGGAAGCAGCTATGGCCAAGCTGATGGCCTGCGAAGCGGCCCAGTTTGCCACTTACGAGGCTATTCAGATTCTGGGCGGTTACGGGTATGTGGATGAATACCCTGTGGAGCGGTTCTACCGCGACGTGCGGTTAAGCACCATTACCGAAGGAACCACTGAAATTCAGTGTCTGATCATTGCCCGCGAACTGGGCCTATAACCGGTAAAAGGAGTGATGGGGTATTATGGCCGGTGCTTTTGTTGCGGATTACGGGGTGTACATTCCCCGCGGGCGGGTGAGCGGTGATATTTTAAAGTCGCTTTACGGAAAAAGTCCGGCCGGAGTGAAGGGCATTGCCATGGCCGAAATGGACGAAGATAGCCTTACCATGGCTTACGAGGCCGCCAAGGGTATTGTGGAAAGGAACCGGGTAGGAGGAGTAATCCTGGCCTGCAATTCCCTGCCCTTCACCCATAAAAAGGGTTCTTCTCTGCTGGGAAAGATGTTGCACCTGGATTCCAGTCTTCCCTGCTGGGACCTGGCAGGTGGTCCCCTGGCGGCGGCGGAAGCCCTCAGCCTGGCGGTGGATCTGGTTGAAGGCGGTAGTTCCAGGGGTATTCTGGTGGTTTGTGCGGAGCACCCCCGCTATCGGCCGGGGGAAGAAGTGGAGATGGCCTGGGGGGCCGGGGCAGCAGCCTTTATGGTGGCGCCGCAGGGTTTTGCCCGGGTAGAAGATATCGTGGCGGATTACGAAATCGAGAGCTACGACCTCTGGAGCCTGCGGGGGGAGGAAGTACTCAGATACCGCCCGGAAATGCTGGACGATAATTTCGACCGGGCTCTCAGCCGCATGTTAACAGCCCGTGGAGGGACGGAGAAACTGGGCGGTTACCGTTATGTACCCCTTCAACTGAACCGCTCCCGCTGGACCAGGGTTCTGGCCAGGCGGGGTATAAAAAACGAGCAGTGGGAACCTGTTAATTCCCTTGCGGTGGTGGGTAACCTGGGGAGTGCTACTTTTGCAGTAAACCTGGCTATGGCCTTTGAGCAGGCTGCAGAGGGCGACCGGATTCTGGCGGTGGGCTACGGTCACGGTAACACAGTGAGCGTTTCCCTTTCCTTAACTGCAGATCCACCCTCCTGCGGGGTCAGGGAAAAAATGGTTGCCGCCATGCCGGTGGATCTGGCCACCTACTGGAAAACCATTTTCCAAAGGAGGTTTGGTGCTTGATGCCGATTCGAGTAGGAGTCCTGGGCGTGGGCAAGACCAAACACGGGACACATTACGATAAGTCCCTGCGGGATTTAATGGTAGAAGCGGGGCAAAAGGCCATGGCTGATGCGGGGCTGGAACCCAGGGATATTGATGTGCTGGTGGTGGGCAATGCAGCATCCCTTGGTTTTAATATGGAAAACAATGTTTCCGCCATGGCCGCCGATCACCTGGGACTGGTTCCCAAACCAAACGTGCGGTGTGAAGCCGCCTGCGGTACGGGCGGGTGGGCTGCCCAGATTGCCCTGATGGGGATCCTGGCCGGTTTTTACCGTACGGCTCTGGTTATTGGCGCGGAGAAGATGAGTGACGTGACCACCGATGTGGGAACCACTATCATTGCCAACAGTGCCGATGGCAAAGAAGAGTATTTCAGCGGGCTGACCTTTCCTTCCGGTGTAGCCATGTATGCCACCCGTTACATGGCGCGTTTTGGTGCCACCGAAGCCGACCTGGCCCACGTGGCCGTAAAAAACCACTATTACGGGGCCCGTAATCCCGATGCCCAGTTGCGTTTTGAGTGTACGGTGGAGGAGGTGCTGAAGTCGCCCTATGTGGCCAAGCCCCTGCATTTGTACGAGGTATGTCCCATGACGGATGCTGCTTCAGCGGTGGTGCTCTGCCATGAGGATATCATGAAGGCAAGCGGTAAGAAACAGGTCTATATAATCGGCACCGGGGTGGGCAGCGGTACCTTCTACAACAGCACGGACCAGCTAGAGGACAACTGGGCTCTGGTGGAAAGGCCGGTAAAGCAGGCCTACGCCATGGCCGGCATTGGTCCGGAGCAGATTGGTATAGCGGAAATTTACAACGCCTTTTCCATACAGGAAATCCTGGGCATTGAATCGGCGGGTTTTGCTCCCTATGGCCAGGGATACAAGCTGGTCATGGAGGGAGGTACCCACCACGACGGCAAGCATCCCGTGAACATCAGCGGTGGTGTCCTGAGCAAGGGGCATCCCCTGGGGGCCACGGGAACCACAGAAATAGTGGATGTGGTTCAGCAGATGAGGGGAGAATTCCCGGGCTTCCAGGTGCCCAAAATTCCCGAATTTGGTTTAAGCATCAACCGGGGCGGTCCCGGTTCGGTGTGCGTATGTTACGTCTACCAGCGGGTTTTATAATGTGAAGGAGGGTATGGCGTGAGTACAATCGAATACCGCCGGATGGCTGTGGATAAGCTTCAACTGCACGGCTACCGCTGCCTTGATTGTGGTGGCCTGCATCCCTGGTGGGAGAAATACTGCTGTGGCAGATGTACTTCCCGGAACCTGGAGCGGGTGAATTTTTCCGGCCGGGCACGGGTAAACCACCTGGGAGTGGTGTATTATCCCCCCACGGAATTCAAGGGCGAGGAACCCTATATTCTGGCCGAGCTAAAACTGGAAGAGGGTATGCTGATTCCCGGCCGCATGGTGAAAATGCCTCTGGATGAACTGGCAGTAGGGGATGAGGTCAGGGCCACCATTCGCCGCGTAAAACTCGGCGATGAAGGGGAAATTTATTATGGCATTAAATTTGAGAAAGCCGGAAGCTGAAATACAGGAACGGGAACTGGAACCGGCGCCCGGTGCAATGCGGGAAGATTTTCTCACCAGATGCGTCAACGTTTTGACCACTTTAACTGGTTGGTTGTTGACCGTGACCATGATTTTCTTTTTCATGGTCATGGTGGCGGAGGTTTTCGTGCGCAAGCTGGCGGGGCGTTCCCTGTACGGCGCTTATGAAGTGTGCGGCATCTTCATGATCTGGATTTCCATGCTGGGTGCCTTTGTGGCCTACCGGGAAGGAGAATTTGTCCGCTTAAACTTTGTGGTGGAAAGTTTTCCTGCTGCGGTTAAAAAAATTGTGGAATTAACCAGGCAGGTGGTGGTCATTCTTCTGGTGGTATTTCTTGCCTTTTCCGGTTTTACCTTTGTTTTCTCGGCACCTGTTTTAAACCAGGTGACCACCGCCTTTCAGATTCCGGCCATAGTGGGTTATCTACCCATCCCCCTTACTTTTTTGCTCCTGGTTTTTGCCTGTATGGAGCGGTTCCGCCAGATGTTGCCGGGCCGCTACCGAGAAGATAGGGGAGGAGGGCAAATATGAACATAGTGGTGATGCTGAAGCAGACCTTTGATACCGAGGCCAGGATAACCCTGGATGAGAAAGGAAAAATCAATCGCGAGGGGGTTAGTTTAATTATCAACCCTTATGACGAATTTGCCGTGGAAGAGGGCCTGCGGGTGAAAGAAAAAAGCAAGGGAGAAGTTACCGTCGTAAGCGTGGGAGAAGCACAGGTTCAGGAGGCTCTGCGCCAGGCCCTGGCCATGGGGGCGGATAAGGCCATACTGGTTAGCCCGGGTGGGATGGAAGTGGACGAGTACGTGACAGCAACGATTTTAGCCAGAGTTATTGGCAGCCTGCAGTACGACCTCATCCTGGCCGGCTGGCGGGCTATTGACGACGGCTCAGCCCAGGTGGCAGCCCGGGTGGCCGAGATACTTGGGCTGCCCATGGTAAATATGGTTACCAGGCTGGAAGTGGGGGAGGGGAGCGTGCTGGCCACCCGGGAAATTGAAGGGGGAAACGAAGTGGTGGAAGTACCCCTTCCGGCCGTGGTCACTGCCCAGAAGGGATTAAATGAACCCCGGTACCCTACCATGAGGGGGATCATGCAGGCCAAGAAAAAGCCCATGCAGAAAATGACCCTTCAGGATCTGGGGCTGGATGCAGGTCAGGTGGTTCCCAAAGTGAGGGCAGTGAAGTATTACTTACCCCCACCTCGCAAACCCGGAAGAATTATACCCGGTGAGGCGGCCGAAGCCGCATCGGCCCTGGTCCGTGCCCTGCGGGAAGAAGCCAAAATTATCTAACAGTCGGGGAGGGTAAGGAATGCCTGGTGGAATCTGGGTTTATGCGGAGCAAAAGGACGGGAAACTGAAAAAGGTAACCCTGGAACTATTAAGTGCCGCGCGAAAAATAGCAGATGAGCAAAAGGAAGAGTTGTGTGCCGTATTAGCGGGCAGGGACGTGGCAGGTCTGGCGGGCACCCTGGGTGAATATGGCGCAGATAAAGTATATTTGTTACAAAGCGACGCCCTGGAAAATTATACTACAGATGGTTATACCAGCGCCGTTACTGCCTTAGTCAGGGAACACCAGCCCAGTGTTTTTTTACTGGGTTACACCGTTCTGGGCAGGGATCTGGCCGCCCACGTGGCTCAACGCCTGGATACCGGCCTTTTTACCGACTGCGTCGATGTGAGATTGGAAGACGGGCAGCTGGTATTCAAGAGACCCATCTATGCCGGTAAAGCCTTTTTTGAAGGTGTTTGCCCCGAGGCACGCCCGGTGATGGCCACGGTGCGGCCCAACGTTCTGCCCGTTAACCCGCCGCAGGCCGGACGGACGGCCCAGGTGATTGAGGTTAGTCCCCAGCCGGGCAGTATCCGTCAAATAATCAGAGATGTGGTGCGCCAGGTGAGCACCCGGCCGGAGTTGACGGAGGCGGACATCATTGTTTCCGGCGGCCGGGGCATGAAGGGTCCGGAGAATTTCAGGCTTTTAGAAGAGCTGGCCGATGTGCTGGGGGCCGCGGTGGGGGCTTCCCGGGCCGCGGTGGATGCCGGTTGGGCGCCCCACAGCATGCAGGTGGGCCAGACGGGCAAGACCGTTTCCCCCACCCTCTACATTGCCTGCGGCATTTCCGGTGCCATCCAGCACCTGGCGGGCATGGGTTCCTCCAAGTATATCGTGGCCATCAATAAGGACCCGGAGGCCAACATCTTTAAAGTGGCCGACTACGGCATAGTGGGGGACCTTTTTGAGGTGGTTCCGCTTTTGATCCAGGAATTTAAAAAGTTAAAGGAGCAAGGGTGAGCATTATGGCCCCACACACCGGGGTCTTTCTTTTTATTCGTGCAGTATGCCACTGGGTTAAAATATCAACCACTTACCTGGGGAAAGAGACAATTCGAGGAATACAACACGCGGTCCTTGAAATAGGATTTATACTTTCACACAGGAGCGAAGGAGAAAAAAAGGGTTGAAATGGGAGGTGAGAGAAGTTAAGCCTTTTTTGACAGAAAATTAGCAAAATTATAGCAACAGCAGATCAGTTCAACCCAAAACTGTCTGAGAGGAGGATTTTAAATCTATGGGTCTAATGGGAGTTAAGGATTCACCCTGGATGGCAACGGGTGAGGTTCCGGCTCAACCTTTAGAGCGGGACGAAAAGTCGCGTATTATTTACGGTGTGGTGGATCCCCTGTGGGATATTGATACCCTGCCCCTTACCTATACCAACAGCCGGTGGTTTGCCTTCGTTTATGAAGCGGACGAGAAAGATCTGAAGAAGGTCCTGCCCGAACCCTTGAAGCTGGAAGATAACGTGGTCGAGTTCTGGTACGTGGATCACAACAATACCAGGTTGGGGCCCTACCTGGAAATGGGCGTTACGGTGGCGGCCAGTTACGAGGGGTATAAGGGCGGTTACTACCCCTACATGTATCTGAGCCAGGATGCGGCCACCGATGCCGGCCGGGTACTGGGCTTTCCCAAGAAGATGGCCTTCATCCGGTGCCTGGAGCACGGCGGCAAGTGGGATGATGGCTACGAAAAGCCGGGGAACGATTTCTTCTCCTTCATGCTGGCCAGAAACGGTTATGTAATCCATACCGCTACCGGTAAGTATTCTGGAAACAGCTTCCAGGATCTGCCGCGCCTCCCCATTTTCTACGGCAAAACTGACTGGGGCCGTTTCAATATGAAGGTTGTCACTTCCGGTGATCTGAAGGAAACCGAGTGGCAACTCACCTACCTCCCCTCCGAGTGGGAAGGGAAGCACCGCTTCCAGTTGAAGATGGACAGCATCAGAACCGCGAAAGCAGAAGATATCAACTGGTTCTGCCAGGGAACACCCTTTGATAACCTGGGAGCCATGGTGCCGGTGAAGAAGCTCATTGGTCTGGTGAGTTTTAGCTTTGATTTGATCATTCCACCGGCGCAGGTGCTCTGGACCAAGAAGTATACGCGGACTGATGCTGAAGTTGCCCAGTGCCTGCACGAGACCATGTACAAGTACGGCATGCGGCATCGTTTCCCGAAGCCCTATGGTGTATAAGAAAACTCTTAAATGTGAAAAAGGAGGAAAGGTTCATGGGCCAGTTCCTACACGAAGCCTCCATTCCCAATGACGGTACGCTGGTTAAATACCCCCTTGAGCGGGATCCCAAGACCATTATCTGTCAGGGTGTGGCCGATCCGGTTTTTGACATCGATATTCTTCCGTTGACTTATTCCAACAGCCGGTGGTTTGCCTTCATCTACCAGGCCGATGAAAAGGACTTGAAGAAAGTTTTGCCGGAGCCCCTGCAACTGGAAGATGACGTGGTGGAGTTCTGGTACGTGGATCACAATCACACCATGCTTGGCCCTTACCTGGAAATGGGCGTAACCGTGGCAGCCAGCTACGGTGGATATAAGGGCGGGTATTATCCCTACATGTACCTGAGCCAGGATTCTGCCGTTTTTGCCGGACGGGAGCCCTTTGGTTTCCCCAAGAAAATCGCTTATATTTCTTGTCTGGAGCATGGCGGCAAAAAGGATAACGGCTGGGAGCCTCCCGGGAAGGAATTCTTCTCCTTCATGCTGGAGCGCCGCGGTTACCTGATTCACACCGCCACGGGCCGTTATTCCGGCAACAAAATGAGCGACCTGCCGCGCCTGCCCGTCTTTTATGGTAAAACGGACTGGGGACGGTTAAATTACCGTATGGTAACCTATCCGGATCTCACCAAGACGGAGTATAACCTGACCTACCTCGACTCCCTGTGGCAGGGTGTGCACCGGTTCCAGCTCAAGCCCGATAGCATTAAAACCGCTACGGCCAAGGACATCCGCACCTGGTATCTGGCATCTACACCGTTTGACAATGTGGGTGCACTGATACCGGTGAAGGAACTGATCGGGCTAGTAAGCTTTAGCTTCGACCTGATTATTCCGCCGGCATCAATTATCTGGAAGAAGGAAGTTACCCGGTCGGCTGATGAAGTGGCCAAGTTCTGCACCATGGGTGAACCCTATCGCTACAGCATGCGCCATCGCTTCCCGAAGCCTTACGGGGTGTAAGAGTTCCATATCCTGTGGTTGGTGGGCAAGGAAGGGTAGAGGGTTTCCCTCTATCCTTCTGTTGCCTGAAGGCAAATTAGTTGATGAGCATATGCTAACATAGGGGGTTGAAATCATGCCCATTCGTTTTGCCAGGGGTACGGAGCACTTCGTTCCCCCCAAGCAATGGGAAAGCATGCGCCGGGCCAAGGAGCTGGAAAAGAAACTGGGCCAGCGCATCGTCCATTTCGAAAAAGGCGATTTTGCCGGAGAGGACTTTACCCTGCCCGAGCATATTAGTGAAGCGGCTATTAAGGTCTTAAGACAGGGAGGGGTGCGTTATGATCCCGGACCGGGTATTCCGCCATTGCGGGAGGCCATTGCCCGGGAAATGACCGGCCGGGGGCGGCCCACCGAGATGGATGAAGTGGTGGTTACCGGAGGGGCAAAGCATGCCCTGTTCATGTCGCTGCTTACCCTTCTGGATCCGGGGGATGAAGTTATTTTCCCCAACCCGGGTTATCCGCCCGATGAGGTGTGGATCCGCTTTTGCGGTGCTAAACCGGTTTACGCGCCTTTAAACCCGCCCACCTTTCAGTACGACCTGGACCGGCTGGAAGAAGTAATTACCCCGCGTACCAAGCTGCTCATCCTGAACACGCCCCAGCGTCCCAATGGCTGCGTGGTGAAGGATCTGGAAAAGATTGCCGAAATCTGTCTGAAGCACGACCTGCTGGTCATTTCCGATGAAATTTTCAGCCATATCGTTTACGAGGGGCGGCACCGGACCATTTCCGAGATCCCGGAAATGCGGGACCGCACCATTGTCATTGATACCTTTTCCAAAACATATACCATGACCGGCTTCCGCATCGGCTGGATTGTAGCTCCCCGTCCAATTGCGGAAAAGCTTTCCATTTTTCTCCAGGACAGCATTACCAATGTGGCTTTGTTCATCCAGGAGGCGGCCCTGGCCGCTTTAACCGGTCCCCAGGAGGCCTTTGAAAAAATGCGTCAGTCCCTGAAGCGCAAGCGGGACCGCTTCGTGACCGGTTTGAACAAAATCCCCGGTATCCAGTGTCTGCCTCCCGAGGGCACCTTCTACGCCTTCCCAAACATTTCGGGTACCGGAATGACTTCCCAGCAATTCACCGATTACCTGATGAATTCTTACGGGGTGGCGGTGGTGAGCGGGACGGCTTTTGGTTCCCAGGGAGAAGGTTTTGTGCGCATGACCTTTGCCGTTCCCGATGAAGAAATTGAGGAGGGGCTGAAACGCATCCGGCAGGCAGTGGAAAATTTGTTTGAATGTAAAGCCCCTAAAGTTAAAGAGGCTTAGAGGAAGGAGTTTCCCGTCATAAGTAGGGGATAAAAGGCGGTTATTCCGGAGGAGCAGCCGGAGATGGTAGCCGCTTCCGGAAATTTGTGAGACAAAAAAGGGGGGGTTTTTCGTGATGAAAAAGCTCATTGCCATGGTAGCAGTCACATTCCTGGTGGTGGTATCTGTGCTGGCTGGCTGCGGCCAGCAACCGAAACAGGAAAAAACAGGGACCGGCCAGGAAAAGCCAAAATTGGAGTTCAAAGTGGGGCACGTGACGCAAACTACACACCCGTATCACCTGTCCCTGGAGGCCTTTGTCCAAAAGGTGGATGAGAAGAGCAACGGGCGGATTAAGATCACCATTTACCCCGCCAGGCAGCTGGGCGATGATAAGCAGCTTCTGGAAGGAGTAATTGCCGGGACTCAGGATATGGCTTTAGTTTCCGCTTCCATGTTTGCTGCCTATACCCCGGTTCTGGCCGGGTTGCAGTTACCCTGGCTGATTACCGATTACGATACCGAGCAAAAAGTGTTGCAGAGCGATGTGGTCCGGCGGATGCTGGATACGCTGGAGGCCCATAACATGAAAGGGCTGGCCATTTATGAAGGCGGTATTCGGGATATGCTCTTTGCCAAGAAAAAGCCCACTGTTCCATCTGATGTGGCCGGAATGAAGTTCCGGGTGCCCCCGTCGGAAGTGATTAAGGACTGGGCGCAGGCCATCGGCGTAAATCCGGTACCCCTGCCCTACGGGGAGATTTACAACGCCTTGCAGACCGGCATGGTGGACGGCATGGAGATGAACCCCAGTTCGGTTTACAGTGAAAAGCTCTTTGAGGTAAGCAAATATTTGCTGGATTCCAACCAGTTCCCTTTCCCCTGTGTGCTGGTTATGAACCTGAATAAGTGGAAGTCACTGTCTGCCGAGGATCAGAAGATTCTCCAGGATGCGGCCTGGGAAGCCATAGCGGATTCCATCAAGATCAATAAAGAAAAAGAAGGCAAGGATCTGGATTTCATCAAATCCCAGGGCATAACCGTTTATGCGGTGGATATGAACCCCTGGAAGGCAAAGGTTAAACCGGTATATGATAAGTGGATGGCCAAGGATCCCCTGATTAAAGAACTGGTGGAAAAGGTGCGGGAAAATAAGATATAAATTGAACAACGAGTAAGGGGACGGGCTTGACGTGCGTTCAGGCCCGTCTCTACTGTAAATTTATAGAGGTGATGGTTCTTTGCGCTATGAAGGGGTTATTTACCGGCCACCCAGTGAAGCCGGCAGTCTGTTGATCCAGGCAACCATTGGTTGTCCTCACAATCAGTGCACCTTCTGTGCCATTTATAAAAAGACGAAGTTCCGCATCCGTCCCGTAGAAGAAATTAAGGAAGATCTTTTGTCTGCCCGGAATTATTACGGAGAGGGGGTTAGATCTATTTTTTTCCCGGATGGCAATACCATTGCCATGAAAACCGATGATCTATGCCAGGTACTGGATTATGCCCGGGAACTGTTTCCTTATGTGGAGCGTATTACCGTTTACGGCTCGGCCAGGTTTATCGTTAGAAAAACTCCTCAGGAGATGCGCCGTCTGAGGGAAGCAGGGTTGAACCGTATTCACGTGGGCATGGAGAGTGGTGACGATACGATACTGGCCGAAATACGCAAGGGTGCCACGGCGGAGGAAATGGTTGCTGCCGGCCTGATGGTAAAGGAGGCCGGCATGGAGTTGAGCGAGTACGTCTTGATGGGGATTGGCGGGCCCGGGAAATCCCGGGAACATGCCCTGGCCAGCGCTGGGGTATTGAATGCCATTGACCCGCATTTCATTCGCATCCGCACTTTCATTCCCCGCCCCGGCAGTCCCCTGTTTGAGAAATGCCAGCGGGGGGAATTTCAACTGGTTTCGCCCCACGGGATTCTAAATGAAATAAGGTTGATGATTGAAAATTTAAGGGTAAACAGCCAGGTTTTTAGCGACCACGTCTCCAATTACTGGGATATTTCCGGTAAGTTGCCCGAGGAGAGGGAACTGATGCTGCAGGAAATAGATATGGCCCTCGATATACCGGAAGCATTGCTGGAAAAAGCTCGTCACGGAGGGATTTAAGGGTGAATGTGGCATTTTTATTAAGGGCAAATGCGCGAAGGCAGGGCCAAAAAATTTGTTTGGTTTTTAACGGACAGGAGATAAGTTACGCCCGGCTGGATAACCGGGTTGACTGCCTGGTTCGGGGCTTAAGGGTTTTGGGCCTGGAACGGGGAAAAAAGCTGGCGCTTTTCCTGCGCAACAGCATCCAGTGGGTGGAATTATTTTTTGCCGCCTCCCGGGCGGGGGTGGTGCTGGTTCCCGTCAGTTTTCGATCCCGGGGAGAAGAGCTAAAGTACATTCTGGAACATTCCCGGCCCGATGCCCTGGCCTTTGATGATTTTACCCGTCCGGTGCTGGAAGAGATACTCCCGGAAACAAAGGTGAGCCCGGTATATATTGCGGCGGGAGAGGATTTGCCTCCCTGGGCCATACCTTATCAAAGGATACCGCTGGAAGGAGATTCTCAGCCCCTGTGGCCCGAGCCCCGCCTGGTCGATCTTCATTCCATTTGCTATACTTCCGGCAGCACGGGGAAGCCCAAAGGGGTTATGTTGACCAACGCCAACGTGGTGGTGGGGCAGTATTTTAACTGCCTTACGGTGTTTCCCTTTAAAGAGGAGGATGTGTTTGTAATCACCACCCCCCTTTGTCACCGTACCGGCTGGGGAAGACTGGTCCAGGCAGTGGGTCTGGGCAGCACTGTCTGTCTGCTGGGTACCCCCTACCGGCCTGACGAGCTGGTAGATATTATTGCCAGCTACAGAGCTACGGTGGTGGGCATGGTACCCACCATGGCCCGCATGCTTTTAGAGGAGGTGCCGGTTGAACGACTGAGAAAAATGGATTCCTGGCGGGGCCTTTTGCTTACGGGTGAAAGCTGTCCCGTAAGCTTAAAGGAGCGCCTGTGGGAGGTGCTTCCCGCGGTTCAATTGTATAGCTTTTATGCATCCACCGAAACGGGAATGATCAGTTGCCTCTGGGGGCGGGATCAGGTGGAAAAGCCCCATTCTGTCGGGCGGCCGGTACCGGGGGTGGAGGTAACTATAGCCGACCCGGGCCTGGGGTCTGGGGAAATCCTCGTCCGCAGCGGAGCGCCGGGAGACCATACGGTGATGCTGGGATATTACCAGGATGAGGCGGCCACCCGGGAGGCCCTGAGGGATGGCTGGTTCCATACCGGTGATGTGGGCAGCTTTGATGGGGATGGTTATTTATATATCACCGACCGGGTGAAAGATCTCATTATTACCGGCGGTCTGAACGTTTCTTCCCGGGAAGTGGAAGACGTGCTCTTGCAATGCCCCGGCGTGCGGGAAGCAGCCGTAATCGGCGTTCCCGATGACCAGTGGGGAGAGGCCATCAAGGCCTTTGTGGTAGCCGATAACGGCATTTCGGAGGAAGAAATCCGAAGTTTCTGTGCCCGGCGCCTGGCCGGATATAAAAAGCCCCGGTATATCCAGTTTGTGGCCAGTCTGCCCCGCACGGCCACGGGAAAATTGAGAAAACAGGTATTGAGGGAATGGGAGGCCTCGGGCCGCAGCATGTAGGGGGTGAAAAAATGTCATACGAAAAAGATATTGAGCGTATTGCCACGCTTTTGTGCTGGTCCGGCAAAACCCTGGCTTTAACCGGGGCGGGCATAAGTACCGAAAGCGGGATACCCGATTACCGCAGCCCGGGGACCGGGCGCTGGACCAAAGAAAATCCCATGGAAGTGGCCAGTGTGGAGGCCCTGTACCGGGACCCCGAAGCCTATTACCGGAGGGCCATTCCCCGCTGGTTGACCTGGGCCGACTGCAAGCCCAATGCCGGCCACCATGCCCTGGTGCGGCTGGAGGAGATGGGCTACCTGGCCGGTGTAATCACCCAAAATGTGGACAGCCTGCATAAGAGGGCCGGTTCAAAGCAGGTTTGGGAGGTTCACGGTCACCTGAGGACTTTTTACTGCCTGCGCTGCCGCCACGAAGAAACCTTTGACCAGGTGGTGGAGCAGTTCAATGCCGGGACCGTCCCGCCCTGTTGCCCTGCCTGTGGCGGGCTGGTAAGACCGGTGGCGGTGCTTTTTGGTGACCAGATGCACCCGGATTACTTTGCAGCCCTGGAGGCGCTGGCGGGCTGCCAGCTGTTGCTGGTAATTGGCACCAGCCTGCAGGTTTACCCCGTGGCTGACCTGCCGGGCAGGGTTCCCCGTTTTGTGATTATCAACCGGGACCCCACTCCCTGGGATGATCGGGCCGAGGTGGTTGTGCGGGAAAGTATCGGGCGCGTCCTGACCGATGTGGTTAACCTCCTGCTGGCCACCCGTTAAATTCGCCGGGGTTCTCAAAGGCAGAGCCGGGGGGTAGGGCAAACAATGGTGGTCACGGGAAAGCAATTCAAGCCGGAGGGCTGCCTGAGGGGTGGAATTATGGCAGATAACGTAAGAGACAGGGGCTTCATTACGTTAAATTTTCTTTCTATTTATATTGCTTCCTGCATTTTTTACGGAGCTTATTTTTATTTTATGCCGGTTTTCCCCATTGTCCTGCAGCGTGCCGGTTACGGCGGGACCGAGAGCGGCATTGTGGTAGGTGCTTTTTCTTTTACTGCCATTTTCCTGAGGCCCTTTGTGGGTACATTGGTGGACCGCTTTCAGCGCAAAATATTTATGCTGGCAGGAATAGGAATCTTTATCATAGCCCCGCTCCTCTATATCACCACCTCTTCCCTGGTGTTGCTTACCGTGTACCGTCTCCTGCATGGGCTGGGCCTGGCCGCCTATACCGTGTCTTCTCTCGTCACCATTACCGAGATTGTACCCCGGGAAAGGCTGGCCCGGGCGGTGGCCGTTTATGCTACCTGTGTCAGTTTGGCTGTGGGTTTCGGTCCTACGGCGGGGATGAAACTGGCTGCTTCCGCTCCATTTAAACTGGTGGTGCTTATTCCCAGCCTGGCTGCGGTTCTGGCTTTTATCTTAATTTTAAGGTTGCCCGGAAGCAAGGTGATGGCTGTGCGGGAGGAAAGGCAGCCGTTTCTGGCGGTGCTGGCAAGCAGGGATGTGTTATTTCCTTCCTTGATCTTTGCCAGTTGCTCCTGTACCCAGGGCGGAGTGATGGCCTTTTTGCCGCTGGCCACTGCCCACCTGGCCGGCACGGGAATTGCGTCGTTATTTTTTCTGATTTTCTCCCTGGTTATCGTTTTCGTGCGCCTTACCATGGGTGGCCTGTCGGATAAAGTGGGGCGGGTGATGGTGATAGTACCGGCGGTGAGCCTGATTGCCCTGGGCATGATGGGTCTATCGGTGTTCCATGCGCCTGCCCTTTTAATAGCTGTGGCGGTGGTCTACGGCCTGGGCTACGGTTTGTCCTACCCCACCCTGAATGTCTATGTGGTGGAACACGCACCCGCGGCAAGCCGCGGTACTGCGCTGGGCATTTTTTCTGCCTCCGTTGATACCGGCTATTTTCTGGGTCCCATCCTGGCCGGCCTTTTGAGCGACCTTTTTTCCTACCGCGGTGCTTTTTTCGCTCTGGCCTGGTTGCCCCTGCTCACGTTGCTTCTTTTTCTCTACGTCCTTTTCCGCGCCTACGGCCGCATACCTTCAGGCCGCCCGGAGACGGGGTTGAGGGCCGGTGGCCACGAAAGCATGTCTCCAGGGGATTAACCATAGAGTTTTCGAAAATGCCGAAAAATCTCCTGAAAACCCGGGGCCGGCGGTTTATCCCGGAGTACCGTATTTTGTTCCTGCTTTCCTTTCGCTGCCTGGTAATGACTTTCGGGTGGCATTTTCTTACCACTGGCTGAACCAATTCCCCATGCAGGGCGGTTTATGGCAAAATGTTAGAAAAAACAGAAGGAGGGATATCATGGAGGCTGTTAATCAAGCGTTGAATATGGTGGCCCAGTTTATGGCTTTATCAGCCAGAACTGCCCCTAAAACCCGGGGGCAGGACTTTCTGGAAATCAAAATTCTGGAGGGAAATGACCTGGAACGCCTGGCCGGAGAACTGGACCGTTTGGCCCAGGTTACGGGGAGGGACTTTTTCAGTTTAAATGCCAATAGCCTGCGCAAGTCGGCTGCGGTGTTAATGCTATCTCTGGTGGCACCCAGGACCGGGGGGTTGAACTGCGGGGAATGCGGGGTGGCTACCTGTGAGGAGCGCAGGAACAGCGGAGAAGCAAAGCCCCTTTGTGCCTGGCGCGTGCTGGATCTGGGCATCGCCCTGGGTTCTGCCGTGAAGACGGCCAGCATTTTTAACGCCGACAACCGCATAATGTACTCGGTAGGCGTGGCGGCCAAAAATTTGGGTTTAGTGAGCGGGGAGATGGCGGTGGGAGTGCCGCTGGCTGCTGCAGGCAAGAATGTTTTCTTTGATTTAAGGACGGGTCCACCAAGGAAGGATTAAAAATGCAGGTGGGAGAAATCGATTTATGAAACCAGATATACAGGCATTGCGTCTTCCGGAAGAATTGCTGGTGGTGGGGGCAGCGGCGGAGATGGGGTTGTTTCACCTGTTGCAAAAAGGCCCCCTTTTTATTGCCCAGCTGGCCAGTCAACTGGAAGTGGAGCTCAGGCCTTTGGAGATTCTCTGTGAATCACTGGCCGGGCTTGGCTACCTGGTGATCGACGGCGGGCAGGTGAAGTTGAGCCGGGCTGCCCGGGAATTATTTTTTGACCGGTGCAGTGATGTTTATGTAGGATTCTCGTTTATGTACGATTATGAGGAACTAAAGTTGTGGTTACAACTGCCGGAGGTCATAAAAACCGGAAAGCCCGTTCGTATTAAGAGAGCGCCTGAACAGTTAAGGCTTTTGATGGAAGCCCTGGCCCATTATGCCAGTCCCATGGTCGGAGAGGTGGTTGGCTGTTGTCTGAGGGGCCTGCCGGATTCACCGGTGGTTCTGGATGTGGGGGGAGGGACGCTGGTCTATGCCCGGGAGTTTATCCGGCAGGGGGCGGCAGCGGTGGTGGTGCTGGATCTTCCGGCGGTAATCAAGGAAATGGCGCCCGATATAAAGCAGGAACCGCGAATAAAGCTGGTGGGAGGGGATTTCCGGCAGGGCTTACCTCCGGGCCATTATGACCTGGTCTTTATTGGCAATATATGCCGGCTTTATGGGGAGGAGGAGAATCGGGCTTTAATCGAGCATGTGGCACGACGGTTAAAAAAAGCCGGCAGAATTGCCATCCTCGATTTCATCCGTGGTACCAACCGGCGGGCAGCCCTTTTTGATGTTAACATGCTCATACATACTGCCCGCGGGAGAACATGGACATTTGAGCATTTCAGGCACTGGCTGGAAGATGCCGGATTTGGCATTCTTGACTGTCTCCCGGTCAAAGAAAGGTATTTAATTATCGCCACGGTTACTTCATTAAGGAAGTAATGCCCTGTAAAGAAAAATGCCGCCGGTAACTGTCTTCACCGTCCGGTTTTTTGCAGTCTGTTCTGGATGATCCTGATGAGAAGGGGATCCCCGTGGCACCGGGGTTTATGGCTGCTGCGTCTTCAGTGAGTCTTTTATTTCAGGGAGGGAATATGGCACCAGGCGGGACGTCCCCAGGGATAATATCAAAGCAATGACGGTTAAGGTAAGGCAGAGGGCCAGCATGGCCTGAAACAGGCCGGTACGGTCGGCCAGGTAGCCGGTTCCCAGGGGAACCAGCATGCCCAGGTAGCAGGCAGTGTAAAAAGAAGACAGCAGCCTTCCCCTTTCCTGTATGGGAACTATTAAGCTGCAGAGAGTTACGCCGCCTTTAACAATGAGCCCTGCGGCAGCACCAATGAGTGCTGAAGCAATGACGATGAAGACCACATTCTGCAGCCGGGCAGCAAGGAAAAACAGGTAAAGGCTGGTTGTTCCCCACAAAAGCCCCAACACGATGGATTTTTTGGGCGGTACGGAGGCGGCGGGAATTTGCGAAAAACCTCCGGCCCCCAGGACCAGGAAGGAAACCAGTCCAATAACGGCCAGATTGCGGTAGCCCAGGATTTCTACAATAAACAGAGGGGCCAGGGAAAGTACGGTGGAATCCAGGACTGTGAGTATAAAAGCCGAGGGGGCAATAAAAAGAAGAAAGGGCACTTTTTGTGAGGCCGGTATACCTATGCTGACGGATATGCCCCGGAACTGCCGGTTGGTTATGGTTTCCGGGGTCCTGTGCAGGATGATCATTCCCAGGACCATGAGGAATATGTGAAATAAAAAAGGGAGACTTAACGGATGAGGGAGGTACTGGGCCATTGCTCCGGCCAACCCCGGTCCCAGGCCAAAGCCCAGGCGGAAGCTGATGGCTGCCAGCATGGCAGCCAGCGCTTTTGCCTGCGGCAGGGCCAGGTCCACCACATAAGCGGTGCAGGTACCCAGAAAGGCTCCTAAAGCAAGACCCTGGATCAGGCGTCCCAGGTAAAGGGTGACGGGGCTGATGGCGCTGCCCAGTAGAATGGAGGCCGTGGTCAGGGCTGCCATGGCCGGCCAGATAACCCGCTTTCTGCCCAACTGGTCCGATAACTGACCAAAAAGAAGCATGGAGGGTATAACCGCCAGAGTGTAAATGGCAAAAATTAAAACCGTGCTCCCTTTGGAAAGATGGAAGATCTGCTGGTAAACGGGCAAAAGGGGAGACACTATGCTGGTACCCAGAGTAAAAATCATTAAAATAAGCCATGCTTTCCAGGCCTGCAGCCCCACCTTCGCTACCTCCTCTTAATTTCTATATAATCCGTTCAAGTGACATAATAATTATAAGCTTTGAGGTAGAGGGGGAGAGCTTTTCAGGCCCAGAGGTCCAAATCCAGCTTCCTGTGGCAGGAAAAGTTCTGTAAACTGCAGGATGTTTTTTAAAAACCGGATTTTAACGAAAAATTTCTTGACACCGGTTTTCGACTCCGGTATACTGGATAACAAGTTTACCTGCGAAAGACGATGAAAGGGAGGAAGTAGCCTGTCTGGTCGGCCCCAGAGAGCCGGGGGAGCTGCGAACCGGTGCCGGAGCAGGTGAAAAGGATCGCCCTGGAGTTGCCAGCCGAAAGGCCTCCCTTAACGGGATGGCCGATTAAGCCGGGCCGGGTTGGCCTACCCGTTATCAAAGCCGTGTCCTGGTAGGGACACAAAAGGGGTCTTTGCTGCGAGGCAAAGGCAAGCAGGGTGGTACCGCGCGAGGAAATACCTCTCGTCCCTGGCAGTTCCCATGGGACTGCCGGGCGGGAGGTTATGCTTTTTATAATCAAAATTATTAAATACGGCTGGCGGGGTCTTAATTTTTTCATTAATTCGCTAAAAGAAAGGGGAAGGGGTCTGTTCTATGGGGTTAATTATTTACCTTAATGGCGAGTATGTGCCGGAGGAAAGGGCGGTAGTATCGGTTTTTGATCACGGGCTTTTGTACGGGGACGGCGTGTTTGAAGGTATCCGGGCCTATCACAACCGGGTATTCAAGCTAAAGGAACATATTGTGCGCCTGTACGAATCGGCCCGGGCCATTGACCTGCACATTCCCCTGAGTCAGGGTGAGATGACGGAAGTGGTGCTCGAGACATGCCGGCGCAATGGTTTAAAAGATGCCTACATCCGTTTGGTGGTAAGCCGCGGGCGGGGGGATCTGGGCCTGGATCCCCGCAAGTGCCCCAATCCGACCATCTTCTGCATAGCCGCTTCCATCCAGCTCTACCCTGAAGAATTATATGAAAAGGGACTGGAGCTGGTTACCGTAGCCACCCGGCGCAACCTGCCTGAGGCCTGTAACCCGCGGGTTAAGTCCTTAAATTACCTGAACAACATCTATGCCAAGATAGAGGCCAACCTGGTCGGTGCTCCCGAGGCAGTGATGCTCAATCAGGAAGGGTATGTAGCAGAGGCTACCGGGGACAACATTTTTATCGTTAAAAACGGCACTTTAATCACTCCCCCGTCTCATGTAGGCATTTTAGAAGGGATCACGCGCAATACGGTGATGGAGATCGCCCGGAGCAAAGGCATTCCGGTGGAAGAAAAGCTGTTTACCCGCTTTGATATCTACACTGCCGATGAGTGCTTCCTCACCGGTACGGCGGCAGAAGTAATCCCGGCGGTGAAACTGGACGGGCGGCTGATTGGCAGCGGCCAGCCGGGGGAAATGACCAGATTGTTGATGCAGGCTTTCCGCGAGCTGACTATGGTAGATGGACCGGTAATTTTTCAGGAATAGGTGAAGGAGGCTTTGGTCCGTGCGCAGCGATGTGATTAAAAAGGGGTTGGAAAAGGCCCCGCACCGTTCCCTATTAAAGGCCCTCGGTTATGTGGATCAGGAACTGGAGCGGCCCATGATCGGGGTGGTGAATTCCTTCAATGAGATTGTGCCGGGGCACATGCATTTAAACGAGATTACCGCTGCGGTCAAGGCCGGTGTGCGGATGGCCGGCGGTACACCGGTGGAGTTTCCCTGCATTGCGGTCTGCGACGGTATTGCCATGAACCACAGCGGCATGAAGTATTCCCTGGCCAGCCGCGAGTTAATTGCCGATTCCATCGAGGTCATGGCTCAGGCCCACCAGTTTGACGGGCTGGTACTGGTTACCGCCTGTGACAAGATTGTACCGGGCATGCTCATGGCTGCCGCCCGGCTGGACATTCCGGCCATAGTGATCAGCGGCGGTCCCATGCTGGCCGGGCGCTTTCAGGGGCGGGATTTATCCTTGAGCAACGTGTTTGAAGCAGTGGGGGCAGTGCGGGCCGGCCGGATGACGGAAGAGGAACTGGCCGCCCTGGAAGAGGAAGCCTGTCCTGGTTGCGGTTCCTGTGCCGGCATGTTCACCGCCAACTCCATGAACTGTCTTACCGAGGCCATCGGCATGGCCCTGCCCGGCAACGGTACCATCCCTGCCGTTTCGGCAGCCCGGCGCCGGCTGGCCAAGTTGACGGGTATGCGCGTGGTGGAGCTGGTACGGCAGGATTTGCGCCCTTCAGCCATCCTTACGGCAGAAGCCTTTGAGAACGCCCTGGCCGTGGATATGGCCCTGGGCTGCTCCACCAATACGGTGCTCCACCTCCCGGCCATTGCCCGGGAAGCCGGGGTGGAAATCAGCCTGGACAAGATCAATGAAATCAGCGAGCGCACGCCAAACCTGTGCAGGCTCAGTCCCATGGGGCCCTATTTCATGCAGGACCTTCATGAAGCCGGCGGCATTCCTGCCGTTATGGCCCAGCTGGCCCGAAAGAATTTGCTTCATTTAAATATACCGACGGTTTCCGGGCAGACCGTTGGCGAACTGATCCGGGACCGCCAGGTAAGCCGGCCGGAGGTGATCCGGGACATTGAGAATCCCCACAGCCCCACCGGCGGCATTGCCATCCTGCGGGGCAACCTGGCTCCTGACGGGGCGGTGGTGAAAAAGGCCGGGGTGGCGCCGGAGATGATGGTCCACCGGGGCCCGGCCAGGGTATTTGATTCCGAGGAAGAAGCAGTACAGGCCATTTTAGGCGGCAGGATTAACAGGGGCGATGTCATTGTCATCCGTTATGAGGGTCCCCGGGGAGGGCCGGGTATGCGGGAAATGCTGACGCCCACCGCGGCAGTGGCCGGCATGGGGCTGGACAGGGAAGTGGCCCTGTTAACCGACGGGCGCTTTTCCGGCGCCACCCGGGGTGCGTCCATCGGCCACATTTCTCCCGAAGCTGCCGAAGGTGGTCCCCTGGCGGTGATCAGGGATGGAGATATGATTGTCATTGACATACCCCAACATCGTCTGGATGTGGAGCTGAGCGAGGAAGAAATCCGGGCCCGGCTGGCTCAATGGATTCCCCCGGTTCCCCGGGTGACCAGAGGCTATCTGTCCCGCTATGCCCGGCAGGTGAGTTCAGCCAGTAGAGGTGCAGGGGTTAACTAACGTTAAAGGTTGGTTTCCCTTTGGAGGTGGTAAAGCTCATGGAAAAGACCGGAGCACAGATTTTTGTGGATAGCCTGATGGAACAAGGGGTGGAGACCATTTTCGGCTATCCCGGAGGCAATGTCATACAGATTTACGATGCCCTTTACGATGCAGATATAAACCATATTTTGACCAGGCACGAGCAGGGAGCGGCACACGCTGCTGATGGTTATGCCCGGGCCTCCGGTCGACCGGGAGTTTGCCTGGCCACTTCGGGGCCCGGAGCCACCAACCTGGTAACCGGGATTGCCACTGCCTATATGGATTCCGTCCCGCTGGTGGCTTTTACCGGACAGGTCTCTTCGGCGCTGCTGGGCCGGGATTCCTTTCAAGAGGCAGACATAACCGGCATTACCATGCCCATTACCAAGCATAATTACATTGTTAAGGACATCAGTGAACTGGCCAGAGTGGTAAAAGAAGCCTTTTACATTGCCACCACCGGTCGACCCGGCCCGGTTCTGGTGGACATCCTCAGCGATGTGGCGGCCGCCAGGACCAGCCAGGAGGATTGCGGGCCGGTAAATCTTCCCGGTTATCGTCCAGTGACAGAGCCGGATCCGGAGCAGTTGAACAGGGCGGCCCGGGCCATTGCCCGTGCCGAAAGGCCGGTGATTTATGCCGGAGGAGGGGTGGTTTCCGCCGGGGCCCATAACGAACTGCGCCTGCTGGCCGAGTTGATTCTGGCCCCCGTAGCCACCACTTTGATGGGATTGGGGGGCTTTCCGGGGGATCATCCCCTGGCCCTGGGAATGCTGGGTATGCATGGCAGCAAGTACGCCAATTTTGCCGTAAACGAGTGCGATGTGTTGATAGCAGTGGGGGTACGCTTTGCCGACCGGGGCACAGGCAAGCGGGACTTGTTTGCCAGGGATGCCGTTATTATCCATATTGATATCGACCCGGCAGAAATTGGTAAAAACGTGGAGGTGGACATTCCCGTAATCGGGGATGTGAAAAAAGTGCTGGCCGGCCTGATTGAAAGGCTGGAAAAGAAACTGCCGGGGGCCTGGCAGGAAAAAATCCAGAAGTGGAAAAAGGAATACCCCATCACTTACGAGGAAAATGGCCGTCTCAAACCGCAACAGGTAATAAGGGAAATATTTAAGGTCACCAACGGCCAGGCAAGGATTACTACAGACGTGGGACAGCATCAAATGTTTACCGCCCAGCATTATACCTTTACCCGTCCCCGCACTTTTATTTCTTCCGGCGGGCTGGGGACCATGGGTTTCGGCTTGCCGGCAGCCATTGGTGTTCAGGTGGCCTGTCCCGATGAGATTGTCTTTGATATCGCCGGCGACGGTAGCTTCCAGATGAATGTTCAGGAGCTGGCCACGGCGGTGAATTACCAGTTACCGATAAAAGTGGCCATTATGGATAACGGCTATTTGGGTATGGTCAGGCAGTGGCAGGAGCTTTTTTATAACCGGCGGTATTCTTATACCGAACTGATCAATCCAGATTTTGTGAAACTGGCCGAAGCTTACGGGGCGGTGGGAATGCGCGTTACCAGACCCGATGAGGTGGCTTCTGCCCTCCGGGAAGCCCTTGATATTCCCCAGCCGGTGGTAATTGATTTTGTTATTGAGAGGGAAGAGAACGTCTTCCCCATGGTCCCACCGGGGGCACCTTTAAATAAAATGCTCGGTTGAGGGGAGGGAATTTCCATGCGCCATACCCTGGCTGTTCTGGTGGAGAACAACCCCGGGGTTCTGGCCCGGGTGGCCGGGTTATTCAGCCGGCGCGGTTATAATATTGACAGCCTGGCGGTGGGCCGTACCGACAACCCGGCCATTTCCCGCATGACCATTGTGGTGGAAGGGGACGACCGGGTGCTGGAACAGGTGACCAAGCAACTGCACAAGCTCATCGACGTAATCAAGATCAGCGACATCACCGCCGATGAATATGTGGACCGGGAACTGGTGCTCATCAAGGTGAGCGCCGAGCCGGAAAAACGGGGAGAAATAATGCAGATTGCCGATGTCTTCCGGGCCCGCATTGTGGATCTGGGGCGCCGGACTATGATTCTGGAGTGCACCGGCAACGAGGGTAAGGTCAAGGCTTTTGAGGAGTCGCTGCGGCCTTACGGCATCAAGGAACTGGTGAGAACCGGTAAAATTGCCATGCTGCGGGGTTCCCGCTACACCAGCATAACTACCAATGGTTCACGGGAGGATGAGTGAGATGGCTAAAGTTTACTACGACAGCGATGCCGATCTGAGCTTACTGCAGGGAAAGGTCATTGCGGTTCTGGGTTACGGCAGCCAGGGACACGCCCAGGCCCAGAATTTAAAAGACAGCGGGTTAAATGTGATCGTCGGCCTGCATGAGACCAGCAGCAGCCGGGAAAGGGCTAAGGCCGATGGATTTGAGGTTTATACACCGGCCGGGGCGGCTGAACGTGCGGATATCATCCAGGTACTGGTGCCCGATGAGGTTCAACCCGGGCTGTATAAAGAGCACATTGCCCCCCACCTGAGGAGCGGCAAGGCCCTGATGTTCTCCCATGGATTTAACATCCATTATGGACAGATTACTCCTCCGGCAGATGTGGATGTCTTTATGGTGGCACCAAAGGGGCCGGGACACATCGTCCGCCGCATGTTTGTAGAAGGGAAAGGGGTGCCCTGTCTGGTGGCCGTCCATCAGGATGCCAGCGGCCGGGCAAAAGAGCTGGCCCTGGCCTACGCCAGGGGCATCGGCGGCACCCGGGCGGGGGTTTTCGAGACCACCTTTAAGGAAGAAACGGAAACCGACCTCTTTGGCGAGCAGGCAGTGCTGTGCGGTGGGGTTAGCGAGTTAATCAAGGCCGGCTTCGATACCCTGGTGGAGGCCGGATATGCTCCGGAAATGGCCTACTTTGAGTGCCTGCATGAACTCAAGCTCATCGTCGACCTGATCTACGAGGGCGGTTTGAGCTGGATGCGTTATTCCATCAGCAATACCGCTGAGTACGGGGATTACATGGTGGGCAGGCGTATAATTAATGAAGAAACCCGCCGGGAAATGAAACGGGTGCTGGAAGAAATCCAGACCGGACAGTTTGCCAAACAGTGGATTTTAGAAAACCAGGCCAACCGGCCCATGTTCAATGCCATGCGCCGACGGGAAGCCGAGCATCCCATTGAAAAGGTGGGGCGTGAGCTGCGCAAGATGATGCCCTGGCTGCAGAAGCGGCAATGAAGGGGGGAAGGTCCATGGAAATTACTGCTGCCGAAGCCCTGGTCCGGTGCCTGGAAGAAGAAAAGGTGGAGGTTATTTTCGGTTATCCCGGCGGTTTCATGATTCCCGTATACGATGCTTTGTACCATGCCCGCATTAAACATGTACTGGTGAGGCACGAACAGGGGGCGGTTCACGCGGCCGATGGATATGCCCGGGCTACAGGGAAGGTGGGCGTTTGTATGTCCACCTCCGGCCCGGGAGCCACCAATCTGGTTACGGGCATTGCCAATGCCTACATGGACTCCGTGCCCCTGGTGATTTTTACAGGGCAGGTACCCACCAGCCAGGTAGGGACCGATGCTTTTCAGGAAGTGGACATCACCGGGATCACCATCCCCATTACCAAGCACAATTATCTGGTCAAAAGTGCCCAGGACCTGCCCAGAATCATCAAAAATGCCTTTCACATTGCCACTACGGGCCGTCCGGGACCGGTATTAATCGATCTTCCCATGGATGTGGCTCAAACCCGGATTAATTTTGAATATCCCCGGCAGGTAAACCTGAAAGGATATAAGCCCACCTACCGGGGGCACCCTTTGAAAATTGCCGAGGCTGCCCAGCTGATTAAACAATCCCGCCGCCCGGTGATTTATGCCGGGGGGGGAATTATCAGTTCTGGAGCTCATGAAGAATTGCTCAAACTGGCAGAGACCATCTCTGCCCCGGTAACCAATACTCTGATGGGATTATCCAGTTTTCCGGGGGATCACCCCTTGTTCCTGGGTATGCTGGGTCTGCATGGTACCCGTTATGCCAACATAGCGGTGACCGAATGTGATTTGCTTATTGCCCTGGGTGCCCGTTTCGATATCAGGGCTGCCAGCAAGTTTGATGCCTTTGCTCCCCATGCAGCGGTGATCCATGTGGATATTGATCCGGCAGAAATTGGTAAAAACGTAAGGGTGGATGTGCCTATCGTGGGCGATGTCAGGCTGGTTTTGCAGGAGCTCTTACCGCTGGTGGAGAAAACCGACCGCTCGGAATGGCTTGCCCGCATTCAGGAGTTGAAAGAACAATATCCGCTACGGTATCAACGGGGGAATGGTTTAAAGCCCCAGCTGGTAATTGAGACCCTCTACCGGCACACCCGTGGTGAGGCGGTAATAGTTACCGATGTGGGCCAGCACCAGATGTGGGTGGCCCAGTACTACCGCTTTAAACGCCCGCGCAGCCTGGTTTCCTCGGGCGGGCTGGGTACCATGGGCTTTGGGCTGCCGGCGGCAGTGGGAGCCCAGCTCGGAGTGCCGGACCAGCAGGTTATTTTGATTACCGGGGACGGCAGTTTTCAGATGACCATTCAGGAACTGGCTACTTTAAAAGAACAGGAGCTGCCGGTTAAAATTTTTATGTTAAACAACTTTCAACTGGGCATGGTGCGCCAAATTCAACATTATTATTGCGAAGGCCGTTACATGGCTGTAGATTTCAAGTTCCATCCGGAATTCATAACCCTGGCTAAAGCCTACGGCATTAAAGGTTATACGGTACGGACGGAAGAAGAGGTGCAGGAAATTGTACCTCAGGTTTTATCCGAACCGGGGCCGGTACTGGTTAATTGCTTGATCAATCCCGGGGAAAACGTACTGCCCATGGTTCCTACGGGGCGGAGGATTGATGAGACTTTTGAATGCTGATTTTTGCTCAAGGGAGGTCGCATATGACCCGGCGAGTGTATATTTTCGATACCACTTTGCGGGACGGGGAGCAATCCCCGGGGGTAAGCCTCAACGTGATGGAGAAACTGCAGATCGCCAGGCAGCTGGCCAGGCTGGGAGTAGACGTGATTGAAGCCGGTTTTCCCATCACTTCCCCCGGGGATTACGAGGCGGTAAAGACCATTGCCCGGGAAGTGCGGGGTGTGACCGTGGCGGCCCTGGCCCGGGCCAATTTCCAGGACATCGACCGGGCCTGGGAGGCCGTTAAGGAGGCGGAGCAGCCCCGGATTCACACCTTTATTGCCACCTCGCCCATTCACATGCGCCACAAACTGCGCATGACCGAAGAACAGGTAATAGAAGCCGCCGTGGCCGCAGTGAGGCGGGCCAAAAGTTATGTTTCGGATGTGGAGTTTTCCGCCGAAGATGCCTCGCGGTCGGAGCTGGATTTCCTGTGCCGGGTGCTGGAGGCGGCCATTGCAGCCGGAGCCACGGTGGTGAATATCCCCGATACGGTGGGTTACGCCACGCCCGAGGAATTCGCCCGCTTCATCCGGGACATCCGCCAGCGGGTGCCGGGCATTGAGAAGGTGGTGCTGAGCGTGCACTGCCACGACGACCTGGGGCTGGCGGTGGCCAATTCCCTGGCGGCGGTGGCGGCCGGGGCCAACCAGGTGGAAGGGGCCATCAACGGCATCGGCGAGCGGGCGGGAAACGCCGCCCTGGAAGAGGTGGTGATGGCCCTGTATACCCGCCGGGACCAGTTCGGCTGTGAGACCAACATCCGCACGGAGGAGATCTACCGCACCAGCCGCCTGGTCTCCAGCCTCACCGGCATGCCCGTGCAGCCCAACAAGGCAGTGGTGGGGAAGAACGCCTTCGCCCACGAATCGGGCATCCACCAGGACGGGGTGCTCAAGGAGCGCACCACCTACGAGATCATGAACCCGGTGATGGTGGGGATCAGCCAGAGCAACCTGGTTCTGGGCAAGCACTCGGGGCGGCATGCCTTCCGGCAGAGGCTCTTAGAGCTGGGGTACGAGCTCGGCGAGGAAGAGCTCAACAAGGCCTTCCAGCAGTTCAAGGTCCTGGCCGACAAGAAAAAGGAAATCACCGACGCGGACCTGGAGGCCATAGTGGAGGAAGAACTGCGCCCGGTGCCGGTAACCTATACCCTGGAGTACCTGCACATTTCCACGGGTACGACCATAGTGCCCACGGCCACCGTCGGGTTGAAGAGGGGCGACGAGCTCTTTGAGGAGGCGGCCTGCGGCAACGGTCCCGTGGATGCCATCTGCCGGGCGGTCGACAAGGTTACCGGCATTCCCTGCGTGCTCAAGAGCTGGGGGATTAATGCCGTTACCTCCGGTAAGGACGCCATTGGCGAGGTTACCTTGAAAATCTCCGAAAACGGCGGCAAGACCTACCTGGGCCGGGGCATCAGCACGGACATCCTGGAGGCCAGCGCCAAAGCCTACGTCAACGCGGTCAACAGGCTCCTCTGGGAGTCGGGTAGGCTAACAGACAAGAGCAACGAGGTGAGTTAAGAACATGCCCATGACCATCACGGAAAAGATCCTGGCCGCCCATGCCGGCCTCGACCGGGTGGAGCCCGGGCAGCTGATCAATGTCCGGGTGGACCTGGTTCTGGGTAACGACATTACCGCTCCCGTGGCCATCAAGGAGTTCCGGCGCATCGGTGTAGAAAAGGTCTTTGACCGGGAGCGGGTGGTCCTGGTACCCGACCACTTCGTACCGAACAAGGATATCAAATCGGCCGAACAGGCCAAAATCCTCAGGGACTTTGCCCGCCAGCAGCAGCTGACCCACTACTTTGAGGTCGGGCGCATGGGGATCGAGCACTGCCTTCTGCCCGAGCAGGGGCTGGTGGGACCGGGGGACGTGGTGATCGGGGCCGATTCCCATACCTGTACCTATGGCGCCCTGGGGGCCTTTGCCACCGGGGTGGGCAGCACCGACCTGGCGGCGGCCATGGCCCTGGGGGAAATCTGGCTCAAAGTTCCCGAGTCAATTAAGTTCGTCTATTACGGGGAGCTCCAGCCCTGGGTGGGGGGCAAGGATTTAATCCTCTACACCATCGGCCAGATCGGCGTGGACGGCGCCCTCTACCAGGCCATGGAATTCACCGGGCCGGCCGTCGAGACCCTGTCCATGGACGGGCGCCTGACCATGGCCAATATGGCCGTGGAGGCGGGGGCCAAAAACGGCATTGTGCCGCCCGATGAAATTACCCTCGACTACGTAAAGGGACGGGCCAGGAGGCCCTACCGGGTGTATCACAGCGATCCCGGTGCCCGGTACGCCCGGGTTTACGAGTTTGATGTGAGCAAGCTGGAACCCCAGGTGGCCTTCCCCCACCTGCCCTCCAATGTCCGCCCGGTGAGCCAGGCGGGGTACGTGGAGATCCAGCAGGTGGTTATCGGTTCCTGTACCAACGGCCGTTTGGAGGATCTGCGCCTGGCCGCCCGGGTGTTGCAGGGCAAAAAGGTGCATCCCGGTGTGCGCCTGATCGTTATCCCGGGGACCCAGGAAGTTTACCGCACCGCCTTAAAGGAAGGTTTAATGGAAATATTTATTGACGCCGGTGCGGCGGTGAGCACTCCCACCTGCGGCCCCTGCCTGGGCGGCCACATGGGCATCCTGGCCGCCGGGGAGCGCTGCCTGGCCACCACCAACCGGAATTTTGTCGGCCGGATGGGCCACCCGGAAAGCGAAGTATACCTGAGCAATCCGGCGGTGGCCGCCGCTTCGGCCATTTTGGGGCGGATTGCCGCTCCCCAGGAGGTGCTGTAGATGAACCAGCTGCGCGGAAAAGCGTGGAAGTTTGGCGATGATATAGATACCGACGCGATTATCCCGGCCCGTTACCTGAACACCTCCGATCCCCGGGAGCTGGCCGCCCATTGCATGGAGGATGCGGACCCCTCCTTTGCCGGCAGGGTGCAGCCGGGGGACATCATTGTGGCCGGGAAAAACTTCGGCTGCGGCAGCTCCCGGGAGCATGCCCCCATAGCCATCAAGGCGGCCGGCGTTTCCTGCGTGATTGCCGCTTCCTTTGCCCGCATTTTCTACCGCAACGCCTTCAACATCGGCCTGCCCATCTTCGAGTCGCCGGAAGCGGCGGCCAGGATCCAGGAGGGTGACGAAGTGGCGGTGGACGTCGAATCGGGGACCATCACCAACCTGACCCGCAATGAGCAGTACCGGGCCACACCGGTGCCGCCGTTCATGCAGGAGATCATCGCTGCCGGAGGTCTGATTAACTACGTAGCCCGGAGGTTGAAGGGATGATGTACAGGATTGCGGTTTTACCGGGGGACGGTATTGGCCCGGAGGTAACGGCCCAGGCCACCCGGGTTCTGGCCGCCGCCGGACGTCGTTTTGGATATGAATTTTGTTTTCAGGAAGGTTTAATCGGGGGAATAGCCTATGACGCCACGGGCCAGCCCCTGCCCCGGGCCACCCTGGATCTGTGCCGGTCCAGTGACGCGGTCCTTCTGGGGGCGGTCGGGGGGCCCAAATGGGATAACCTCCCGGTGCACCTGCGCCCGGAAGCGGGCGCCCTGCTGCCCCTGCGCAAGGCCCTGAATGTTTACGCCAACCTGCGCCCGGCCATGGTTTTCCCGGCCCTGGCCGGTGCTTCCACCCTGAAGCCGGAAGTGGTGGAGGGGCTGGATATAGTGGTGGTGCGGGAGCTGACCGGCGGGCTTTATTTCGGGGAGAAAAAGCGGGAGGAAATTCCCGGCGGGCAGCGGGTGGTGGAAACCCTGGTCTACACCACCCAGGAAATCCAGCGGGTGGCCAGGCGGGCTTTTGAACTGGCCCGGAAAAGAAAGAAAAAGCTCACCTCGGTGGATAAGGCCAATGTGCTGGAAAGCTCCCGCCTGTGGCGGGAGGTGGTTACGGATATGGCCCGGGAGTACCCCGATGTGGAAGTCAACCACATGCTGGTGGATAACTGTGCCATGCAGCTGGTGCGCAACCCGAAACAGTTCGATGTCCTGTTGACGGAGAACCTCTTCGGCGACATCTTAAGCGACGAGGCGGCTCAGCTCACGGGCTCGTTAGGCATGCTGCCCTCGGCCAGTCTGGGGGACGGCGTGGGGTTATATGAGCCCGTTCACGGTTCGGCCCCGGACATTGCCGGGCGGCAGCTGGCCAATCCCATTGCCGCCATCCTTTCCGGTGCCTTAATGCTGCGCCATTCCTTCGGGCTGGAGGAGGCGGCCGCGGCCATTGAACGGGTGGTGGCCACGGTGCTTGAGCAGGGATACCGTACGGCCGATATCATGGAACCGGGCAAACACCAGGTAACCACCACGGAGATGGGCCGCCTGATTGCCGAGCTGGTGGAAAGGGGCGAAGTTTGACCTGCAAGGGCTTTTGCGGGTATGACTAAGGGGGAGAAACCATGGCGGTAGTGGAGATTTACGATACCACCCTGCGGGACGGTTCCCAGGGGGAAGGGATTTCTTTTTCCGCTGAAGACAAGGTCAAGATTGCCCTGAAGCTGGATCAAATGGGCTTTCATTATGTGGAAGGCGGCTGGCCCGGCTCCAATCCCAAGGATATGGCTTTTTTTAAACGCATCGGCAGTTACCGGCTTACCTGTACCCGCATTGCCGCTTTTGGCTCCACCCGCCGACCCGGCATGCCGGTACAGGAAGACGGCAATATCCAGAGCATTCTGGCCGCCGGGGTTTCCGTGGCCACTATTTTCGGTAAGACATGGGATTTTCACGTTACCAGAGCCCTGGGGACCACCCTGGAAGAAAACCTGGCCATGATTGAAGAATCGGTGGGCTTTTTAAAAAGCCGGGGGTTGATGGTCATTTATGATGCGGAACACTTTTTTGACGGTTTCAAGGCCAACGCCGCATATGCCCTGGCTACCCTGAAGGCGGCCGTGCAGGGGGGGGCCGACCGGGTGGTTTTATGCGATACCAACGGGGGGAGCCTGCCGGAGGAAATCGCCGCCATAGTACGCAGGGTGAGGGATGAGGTCCCTGTCGTTCTGGGCATCCACTGCCATAATGACGGGGAGCTGGCCGTGGCCAATACCCTGGCTGCGGTCCAGGCCGGGGTCACCCATGTGCAGGGGACCATCAACGGCTACGGGGAGCGCTGCGGCAACGCCAACCTCTGTTCCGTTGTGCCCAACCTTACCTTAAAGTACGGCTACGAAACCATCCCCCGGTCTTCTATAGCCCAGCTCACCGACCTCTCCCGCTATGTGAGCGAGCTGGCCAACCTGCATCCCAACCCCCACCAGCCCTTTGTGGGAGCCAGCGCCTTTGCCCATAAGGGCGGAGTTCACGTCAGCGCCATTTTAAAGGACCCCCGCACCTACGAGCATATTGACCCGGCGCTGGTGGGCAACCGCCGGCGGGTGCTGGTTTCGGAGTTAAGCGGGCTGTCCAACCTGTTTTATAAGTTAAAGGAGCTCAATGTCAATCTTGACACCACCAGGGAGGAAAACCGCCGTATTCTGGAAGAGATTAAGGAACTGGAACACCAGGGATACATGTTCGAAGGTGCCGAAGGGTCCTTTGAGCTGCTCCTGCGCCGGGCGTACGACAATTACCGGGAGCCCTTCAAGCTGGAAAGCCTGCGGGTGATCATTGAGCTGAAGGAAAACAGTCCCGTTTACTCCGAAGCCATTATTAAACTCACGGTGGGCGACCAGGTGGTGCATACGGCGGCGGAAGGAAACGGTCCGGTGAACGCCCTGGACAATGCCCTGCGCAAGGCCCTGGAAGTTTTCTACCCGGACATCCGGCGCATGCAGCTCACCGACTACAAGGTGCGGGTGCTGGATGAAAAGGACGGCACGGGGGCGGTGGTGCGGGTGCTGATTGAAACCGGGGACGGCGAGCGGTCCTGGGGCACCGTGGGGGTATCCACAAACATCATTGAAGCAAGCTGGCAGGCCCTGGTGGACAGCATCGCCTACGGATTGCTCAAATACAGCGGCGGATAAGCTGGGGCGCTCCTGAGTCAGGGCGCTCCTTTATTTGTGACCGGAAAAGGTTTATAATGTTATGTTAATGAATGCATACTAACCGTGCTCGGGGATGGAAAAAGGGGGAGATAAGGGTTGCTGGAGCAACTCAAGGCCCTGAACCTGGATCTTTTCAATCTCACCAGTATCATAGACATTCTGATTGTGGCTTTTGTTCTGTACCGGTTAATTCTTTTAATTAAAGGTACCCGGGCAGTACAGCTCCTCAAGGGCCTGGCCGTACTGCTGGTAGCTACGGCTTTAAGCAGCTGGTTACATCTGTATACCTTTCACTGGCTGCTGCGCCAGGCCATGACGGCCCTGGTGGTGGCCCTGCCCATAGTTTTCCAGCCCGAACTGCGGCGGGCGCTGGAAAAGTTAGGGGGAGGCCGCTTTTTTACCAACTCACTCATTCATCAGGGTGAGGACGATCACTCCCGGACCATCAGCCAGGTGGTACGGGCGGCCAGTCTTCTATCCCGGCGGCGAATTGGCGCGTTGATTGTTTTGGAACGGACCACCGGCCTGGAGGAGTACATCGATACGGGGATTAAAATAGACGGCCTGGTGACGGCAGAATTGCTGCTGAATATTTTTGAACCCAACACCCCTTTGCATGACGGAGCGGTGATCATCCGGGGTGACCGGGTGGCGTCGGCGGCCTGCCTGTTACCCCTGACGGAGAGCCCCGATGTGGCCAGGGGATTGGGCACCCGCCACCGGGCGGGTATCGGCGTTACGGAAGTTTCGGATGCCCTGGCGGTGATTGTTTCCGAAGAGACGGGGGTCATCTCCCTGGCCGTGGAGGGTGTGCTGGCCAGAAACCTGGACGAACCTTCCCTGGCCGACCGGCTGGCCGGGGCATTCGAGCCGCAAAAGGGACGTTCCCTGGCTTTCTTGTGGTTCCGTAAACAGTAGCAGTGCCGGAGGTGTTCCTGTTTGCCCCGTTTAAACTGGCGCAATCTTTCCCTGCAAATCCTGTCGCTGTTAATGGCCCTGATCCTGTGGGTTTACGTGACCAATGAACAAAACCCTCTGGACGAGCGCCTGTTTAATGTTTCCCTGCAAGGGCGGGGGATGCCCGACGGTTACCTGGTGACCGGGCTGCCGTCAACAGTAAATGTGCGGGCCCAGGGCAGCCGGGGCCAGCTGACCACTCTTTCTCCCGGCGATTTTCAGGCCGTGGTGGACCTTTCCGCCATCACCCCGGGAGAAAACGACCTTCCTGTAAATGTAAATTCACCCCCCGGTATAAGGGTGATCCAGCTATCTCCCTCCCGGGTGCGGGTGCAGGTGGACAGGATAGTGGAAAAGGAAGTACCGGTGGAGGTAACCATCAGGGGGGAACCTGCGGCCGGCTATAGTGTTATGGCCGCCACTGTGGATCCGCCGCTGGTGCATTTGAAAGGACCGGAGCGGCTGGTCAATCCCATTTCCCGGGTGACGGTGCCGATTGACGTCCAGGGTGTCAATGCAACGGTGGAAAAGCCGGCATCTTTCACCGGCCTGCCCCGGGGAGTCAGCGTTATTCCTCCTGCGGTAAGGGTAACCGTTCCCGTTCTGGCCATGCCGGTGAAGGAAGTGCCGGTGGAGCCCCAGGTAAGGGGAACGCCCGCGGCGGGTTACCGGGTGGAGGAGGTAAGGGTGGAGCCCGGTGTGATCCAGGTATCGGCACCGGCGCCGGTACTGGAAGGTGTCCAAAGGGTAAACACTGTCCCGGTGGATATCAGCGGGGTCAGCCAGGACGTGGTACGAAGGGTTGGCCTGGTTGCTCCCGGGAACGGGGTGGTCATGCGTCCCGAGCAGGTCCAGGTTACGGTACGCCTTTCCCCCTTGCCGGAAAACCCTCCTGAAAGAACGCCGCCGGAAGAACAAAACCAGACATGAAAAACGGGTGGTGCCCATAGAGATTTTTTACCAGGGGCGTGATACTGGCCGGAAATCATCCCTCATCATATTATAGTTTAGTGAACTCAGACTTTTTGACAATAAATTGACCTCTTCGGTGGCTGTAGGTATAATAATCAGTGTTTGGACGTGATCTCTGTCGAGCGTGAAAGGAGACTTTGACCATGGGAGCAATATTTGGTACCGACGGCGTCCGGGGGGTAGCCAACCGGGAGCTTACCCCGGAACTGGCCTTAAAGCTGGGCCGGGCGGGGGCTTACGTCCTTTCCCGGGGCCTGCCGGGGGCAAGCCTGGTGGTCGGCTGGGATACCCGCATTTCCTCCGACATGCTGGAGGCCGCCCTCACGGCCGGGATATGTTCGGCCGGGGTCAATGTCCTCAAGGTGGGGGTTATGCCCACCGCGTCCATTGCCTACCTCACCAGGGCCCTGGGTGCCGCCGGGGGAGTGGTCATATCTGCTTCCCACAATCCCATGGACGACAACGGGATCAAGTTTTTCGGAGCCAGCGGCTACAAGCTGTCCGACGGGATGGAAGAGGAAATCGAGCAGCTGGTTTCCCATCCCGACCGCATTCCCGCTCCCGTGGGGGCGGGGGTGGGCCGTGCCTACCCGGTAGTCGATGCGGTGGACCGTTACGTGGCCTTTTTAAAGGATACCGTATCATGTGACTTTTCCGGTTTGAAGGTGGTGGTGGACTGCGCCAACGGGGCCGCCTCCCGGGTTGCCCCCCGGGTGCTGGCGGAACTGGGTGCGGAAGTCATCCCCATATTCAACACCCCCGACGGGGTCAATATCAATGCCGGCTGCGGCTCCACCCACCCGGCCGCCCTGCAGGAGGCGGTGCTGGAGCACGGTGCCCACCTGGGGCTGGCCCATGACGGGGATGCCGACCGGGTAATCGCCGTGGACGGCCGGGGCAACCCGGTGGACGGCGACCAGATTATGGTTATCCTGGCCCGGGCCCTCCAGAAGAAGGGCCGGCTGGCCAAAAATACGGTGGTGGCCACGGTGATGAGCAACCTGGGGCTGGACCTGGCCCTGGGGCAGAGCGGCATCCGGGTGCTGAAAACCCGGGTTGGGGACCGTTACGTCCTGGAGGAACTGCTGCGTTTGGGAGCCACCTTTGGCGGGGAGCAGAGCGGGCACATCATCATGCTGGATTACAACACCACCGGGGACGGCATTTTAACCGCCCTGCAGCTCCTGCAGGTGGTCCGGGAAACGGGGGCAACCCTGCAGGAACTGGCCGCCCAGATGGAGAAGCTGCCGCAGCTGCTGGAAAACGTCCGGGTGGCCGATAAGGAAAAGGTGATGAACAGCCCCGTACTGGCCCGGGCCATCCGGGAACAGGAAGAACGCTTGGCCGGGCAGGGGCGCATCCTGGTGCGCCCTTCGGGCACCGAACCCCTGGTGCGGGTGATGGTTGAGGGCCGGGATATGGACCTCCTGCGGTCCATTGTTGACGAGCTGGTGGACGTAATCCGCAAGGTGTCCTCTTAAACGAGGATTTTTTGAAAGGGGGTGGGAAGCGCTAATCTTTCGGGACAACTGAAAATTAAAGCGCCAGAACCCGGAAATTGCCGGTTAGCCAGTTGATTTAACGGGTGTTCCGGGTTGACGAGGAGGGAGTTTATCGAAGTTTTCGGCGGGTGCTCCCCGGTTGGCCACGACCGTGAACGACACTACAAAACCGGCCGGCAACGGCCGGGACAAAGGGTGTCCGGTGGCATAAGGGTAGGAGGCCGTTCTACGAAATTACCCCCGTTCCTTCTTTTTACAAAAGCCCCTTTCTTTGCCGGAGGCCTTTCTGTGCCCCGGCATTTCTAATTATTAGACTAAAACCTTTTTGCTGGAGGTTTTCGATATGTGTGGCATCGTTGGCTATACCGGCCCCCGGCGGGCCGTACCCATACTTCTCGGCGGGCTGGCCAGGCTGGAATACCGCGGTTACGATTCGGCCGGCATTGCCGTTCTGGAAAACGGGGTTATTGAAGTATACAGGCGGGCGGGCAAGCTGGCCGGCCTGGCGGAAATGCTGCAGGGTCATAACGGGCAGGCGCATACCGGTATCGGGCACACCCGCTGGGCCACCCACGGCCGCCCTTCGGATACCAATGCCCACCCCCACATTGATTGTTCCGGACGTTTTGCCGTGGTGCACAACGGGATTATTGAGAACTACCTGGAATTAAGGGAATGGCTGGCTTCCCGAGGTCACCGGTTTACTTCCGAAACGGATACGGAGGTGCTGCCCCACCTGGTGGAACACTTTTACCAGGGGGACCTGGTAGAGGCGGTGCGCCGGGTGGTGGAGCGCATCCGGGGCTCTTACGCCATGGTGGTGCTGGCCGCCGGCGAGCCGGATAAGCTGGTGGCCGTGCGTCAGGACAGCCCCCTGGTGGTGGGCCTGGGCCAGGGTGAAAACTTCCTGGCTTCCGATATCCCCGCCCTGCTGGCCCATACCCGGCGCACATACATCCTGGACGACGGCGAGATGGCCGTACTGACACCGGAAGAAGTGAGGATTTTTAACCGGTGCGGGGAGCCGGTGGAGAAACGGGTCTTTGAGGTGAAGTGGGAAGCGGCCCAGGCCGAAAAGAACGGTTTTGCCCACTTTATGCTGAAGGAGATCCACGAGCAGCCCCGGGCCCTGCGGGATACCTTGAAGGGCCGCCTGGCCGGTGACGATTCGGCGGTGGTGCTCAAGGAACTGGAGCTTGATGACGGGAAGCTAAAGAACCTGCGTAAAATCTTTATCACCGCCTGCGGCACCGCCTACCACGCCGGCCTGGTGGGCAAGTATGTAATCGAACAGCTGGCCCGCGTACCGGTGGAGGTAGATATCGCTTCGGAATTCCGCTACCGCCAGCCTCTTATTGATGAAGATACGCTGGTGATAGTAATCAGCCAGTCGGGGGAGACCGCCGATACCCTGGCCGCCTTGAGGGAAGCCAGGCGTCTGGGTGCACCGGTCCTGGCCGTGACCAACGTGGTGGACAGCTCCATTGCCCGGGAAGCCGACCACGTGCTCTATACCTGGGCCGGCCCCGAGATAGCCGTGGCCTCCACCAAAGCCTATACCACCCAGCTGGTGGCCATGTACCTGATTGCCCTGCACCTGGCCACGGTACGGGGCACCATTACCCTTGAGGAAAGGCGGGCGATCATTAAAGAATTAAAACAGCTGGACAGCCGGGCGGAACTGATCCTGGGCAACGGCCACCTGATCAAGGATCTCGCCCGGATTTACGGCAGGGCCGAGGATGTCTTCTTCATCGGCCGGGGCCTGGACCACGCCGTGGCCCTGGAAGGTTCCCTGAAGCTGAAGGAGATCTCCTATATACACGCAGAAGCCTACGCCGCCGGGGAATTGAAGCACGGCACCCTGGCCCTGATTGAAAAGGGCGTGCCGGTGGTCGCCCTGGCCACACAAAAAAACCTCTTTGAAAAGACCTTAAGCAATATCAAAGAGGTGAAAGCCCGGGACGCCACGGTAATCGCCCTGGCCATGGAGGGGCAGAAGGAACTGGAAAAGGTGGCAGATCACGTGCTCTACATCCCGCCCACCAACCCCGTCCTGGCCCCCGTGCTGGCCGTGATCCCCCTGCAGCTCCTGGCCTACCAGATGGCCGTATTCAGGGGCTGCGACGTGGACCAGCCCCGCAACCTGGCCAAGAGCGTGACGGTGGAGTAGGGGGCGGGGGAAAGTTGAAGAATTAATGTTTCGATGGAATAAAGTTTTGAACTGAGTATAAGTCGTGAACCGGATAATAAAGTGGTAAACTGAATTGAAATAGGCATGGGCGAGGAACGGATGGAACCTCGCCCTGTTTTTTTTATAGAATCACCCTCAATCATGGTGGGGATACACTTCCGAAACTGGATCAATATATCATCAAAGGAGCGATTTTCTTGATTTTTTCCGTTTTAGCAGGATTTTGGCTAAGTTTTGTCGAATTGGCTATGATACCCATCATCCAGGTTTTCTGGCGCTGCCCTTATAGAGGGTAAGGGCAATGAAATGGTTCGTCATCATGGTTTGCGCCGCGTCCGGTACTGAGGGACCGAAAAAGTCGCCTCCAGGCCTTCCTTACCGCTTTGGCAGTGAATGTCAAGAGATGGGTAAACATAACTCTGAACACGATAAAAGGAGCGGCGGCGAAGTTATCCACAACTAATAAGGTCAAAGTTTCAATATAACTGATGATAGGTTAGTCTGCCCTTTTTTGCCTGAAATGCTGGTAACATGAAGGATGAGGTGGCAATGGATACCAGCTAGCTGCTGCTATTAGATAATCTAAACGCAAGCTATTTCCAACAGTCTGGCAGTTTCCATTATTTTCTGGGATTGGGGACTGGGTTTTGGTTTTAATATGGGTTTAGCGATTGTATCTATGAATTGTAGTGAAATGATTTTAACTATAATTAGGCACTTGTGGAACCATTAGAATATAAGCATATGTCAATTTTCCTTATTGCCAAAGCAGGAAAAGTTGTCCAATGGGTCGAAATAGAATTAAGTAAGTAAGTATGTATGTATGTATGTGTAAGGTGACAGGCGTGGTTATTAATAGGCAGGTTCTAACCGTGGAGACGAAAGGTTTTCTTCATATTTCACCAGCCGAAGAGCGGGACGTCATTGCCGTTAAGGAAATCGCGGACAGGCATCGAGTTGATTTTGGATTCATTCCCAGGGTTGCATTTTATGAGGCAGTAGATAAAGGGTGGCTTCTTGTTGCCAAGGTTGACGGCGTTGTAGTTGGATTTGTTCGTTTTCGACATCGTCGTGACAAGACTACTACTCTTTATGAAATTGCCGTGGCAAACCACATTAAGCGACAAGGCATCGGTAGGGCTTTGATCTATAGGCTCATCGAGCACGCCCGCCAGCATAACCAGTTAGATATCAAACTGAAGTGTCCTGTTAATTTGCCCGCTAATCATTTTTACTCTGCACTAGGCTTTGAGTTGGTTCGGGTAGAGAAGGGAAAGAGGCGTGAGTTGAACGTCTGGAGGTTGCAGTTGTAATGGTAAACCTCAGGTTTGTATGTACATTAAGCATCGCACCTAGAGATTTGAGAATGTTGCTTTGTGAACTGAAATACCAAAATGTAACCCTAAAGCCTTTTGATAATGTTCTCATAAGCCCCCTCTTCTCAAGATCGGAAACAATTCGCTTGGTCAAGAAACTAAAAGAAGATGGTACGATAAGGAATCTTTATTTTGATTCCGGTGGCTATCAGGTGCAGAAGGGTGTTATTGGTTACCATGCACTTTACAATCATCTGCTCCGTTTTTACCAGGAAAATGACTGGGCGGATTATTACGTTCTCCCGGATTACCCGCCTACTAGCTTAGATAGTCCCGAACAGGTACAGCAGAAGGTTCGCCTGACTGTTGAATGCGGGCGTCAGTTCTATTGGGAGCTGCCTTCCCATTTGAGAGAGAAGACCATCGGGGTAGTTCAGGGGAGAAGCCTGGACGAAGTACACTACTGCCTGGAGAACTACAAGCGATTGGGGATAAAGCAGTTAGGATTTGGCAGCTTCGGAACACGAGGCTCTGATTCGGGTGTCAATATTCTTGATGAGAGATCCCTTGAGAGCATCGCCTTTATCCGTCGTCACTATCCGGAAATTCGATTACACACTTTTGGGGTTGGGAATCCTCCAACCGCCTACATACTCAGCAAGATGGGAGTTGCTTCTTTCGACAGTAGTGGATGGATTAAGGCTGCCGCATACGGAAACATCTATTTTCCATTTACACGTGCTTACAATGTATCATTCAGGAGGATCGAGAAAGGTAACGGAGCTCTCAATGAAGATGCCTTTCTACAGTTGAAAGATTTGACAGGTCACGAGTGCCCTTTCTGTCGGGATTTCCGCGAGATCTCCAAGAGCCGCGATAAACGCGTGCTTCATAATCTTTTATCCATGGTTGAGACTGTTGAATCTATAAATGAACATCCCCAGGTTCAGAGCGTTATCTCACAATGGTCTCCAAACTACTCAAAATTCTTTAAAGTAGGAAAGGTGTAGCGATATGGGTGACTCCTTCCACGTTCGATATCAAGCAACCCCCGAAGCTGTTCAGGCAGTTTTCCGGGTACTGATGTTTAAGGCGCCTCAGAGCATCAAGGAGTTGCGTAGTACCCTTGAGGCTCTGGGAGAGAAAACTGGAACGCTCGACGAGCAATTAACCCGTATGCGGAAGCTAGGTCTTTTGGAAAGTAAGAGTCTTAAATTAACAAAGCGGGGACAGGTGTGCGCACAAATCTTATCTAATCATCCTGCTTTATTCTTTGATCTATTGCACTTCTACCACTTTACGCTTTGGGACGCATCAAAACCAGATATAAACCGGTTTTCTTGGACCTACCGTACGGTCTGCAAGCATTTGTGGGAACTTACGTCAGCTCCTGTTAATAACCGTACTTTGCTGGAACGAGTTATAGCGGACCTTTTAGAGCAATTTCCTGATGAACCCAGTGTGTCTCTAAGCGACGGTACTATTCGCGGGGTACTTGAATGGATCCAGAAACTTGAGCCACCTGTTTACGATGGGGAGCATTTTGAGCGTAGACCTTTTGCCCCTCCCGAACTAGCACTCTTGGCAATTGATCATCTGTACTCATGTCAGGTTGTGGATTATGGGGAACTCCTTGCCCTAGACGATGAAGCTTTTAAGGAAATAGCAGTATTGTGCTTAGTTGACGACGGTGTGTTAAGTGGAATGTTGAAGGAAGCTGAAAAGCGCTTCCCCTGGTTCGAAATTCAGGCAGGCTGGGGGTATTTTGTCCGCCTTCATCAGCCTCCTAACCTTACGGAGGATCTTTAGACATGGTTGACTGGATCCGACTTCATAACAAAGTAAAAGAGTCGGCAACCTTTCAACTGCTAAGCCCCAGCCAGCGAGCGGCTTTTTCTACTCTACGAGACGCGACTCGCTATGCCAATCGGCTTAACCTTTATGGCGAGTCTGGTGCCGGAAAGACATTCGTAGGGTGGGTGTTGGCCCGAGAATTAGGGGCGTTGTATTTGCCTAGTCCGTCCGACCAGATGCAGAAAGCAGAAATAATCGTTGTGGACGATGCACCTTCCACCCGTACGCAATCCCGTATTCTTTACGATGATGCTTTAGAGTATGCCAACAGTGTCGTCCTTCTGAGTCGGGAGCCAATTGACGACCACATACTCCAAGTACAATTAAGCCTTACTGCTGAGGACTTGGCTTTTGTTGCTGAAACCCTGAGGGGTTTTGGGGGGCCACTGAGAGCGGTTACAGAACTTGAGCCAGGGCTATTGTGGAACTATTTCCGCATTGAGGTGGGGTAAAGGATATGTCTTTAAAGGAGATCATCCGTAAAGACCCGATTATCACGACTGTCAATGTGCAGGTTCTTCGTGATAGGCCATCCTTTTGCGAAGAGCGGTACGGGCGGCATTATGCTACTTATGTTTCCATCCCTGAAGTGCGTGAACGATGGGATCGCATTGTTAACCGACTTTCGTTTGGGCGCTCGGTTCTTGGGGCGGTTTACGGACCTTATGGCTATGGTAAGACTGGAGCTGCTATAGAGCTTTGGGCCGTTAGCCAAAATTTGGACGTGGTAAGTACTCCCCCCTTCATGTGCACAATGGTAAACGATATTTTGGAGGCGACTCATGCCTGGGTCAGGTACAAGATTAAGAACCGACGCCCAGAACTTTTGGAGGAACTCGAAGAGACTTACCGAGATGTCCGACTGCGCACTAATGAAGAGTGGGTCCACGAAATAGCCCAAGAACACGGTGTGTCTGAAGATAAGGCACGCAACATTTTAGTAAGGCTCCAGGAACAGGGTAGCCTTCGACTAGACGCTTTGCCTTCGAACGTTATCAAATACTTGGGGGAAGCCACAGATATTGTTCTTCGAGCAGGGTTCAAGGGACTACTTATCATCCCGGACGAATTTAAACTTTTCGCTGAATTTAGCTCCGATAGTGATGCAAACATTAGCCGGCTTACTCAGTTAGTTTGGGGGGTTCTGGAGGAAGATCGACCTCTTGGGCTAGTCTTTTTCATGCCCGAGAATACCTTTTCCGAGATTCGGTTGAAAAGCGGGGACATTACGCAAAGGCTTGGTGCTCATCAGGTCATCCTAAATCTCCGTCAGGTTTATGGTGCGACCTTTCCCAAAACACTGTGGGATCAAATGTCCGAAGCTTTCGGTCTGACAACCGAAGAAAAAGCTAGTATTACCCAAGATGTATTGATAGCGCTGGGACAGTTCTGCAGTATCAACAGATCCGAGTCAGAGTTCTTTAACGGACCGCGGTCCGTTGTTGCTACATTCAAACGGGCGGCTCTTAAATATCAGGATATTGGCGAACCCTACGACATTTTTGACTTTGTAAAGGACTACACTTCAGGAATCGTTGTGTTCGATGGCAAGGAGTCCTCCACGAAGGGGGCCTTGTCAGCCTTGATTAATTTGCATCAGGACGAGGGGCCCGAAGCAGTGCAGGCTATTCAGCTCCTCGCTGCATTTCCCGATGGCTGCCCTGATCAGGTCGCCGAACGCTATGGTTTAAAGGATCGAGTGGATGACATAACAAGAAAGCACCTAGGGGACCATGTGATAACCCATGTGCTTGGTCCAACCCTGCGAGTGTATAAAGTTGGCGAAGAAGTAGACAAGATCACAGAAACGCTCAGGTTGTTCCGAAGACGCTATAACCCCAAAGATGCTAGCATCAGGCGAGCTGCTCTTCGCGCGTTCTGGAACTTTGTGCTCCCAAAGATCTTGCACGAGCGTAAGGGAAGTGGAGTCCTTGGCTGGTCGGGATATTCTGAATGGCGAGACATCAACGGAATCAGTGATTTCAGACAAGCTCTTCTGTCCGGAGGTCCTTCCAAGGAGTACCCGCTTCGCAAGGTCAATTTACGAGTCACTTTCGACCACAAGTACTGGAGTGTTGACACCGAGGATGTACATCTTGGAGTTGCGGTCCTTCTCGATGTTACTGAAGGGGCAGCACATAGCGTAGAATTTCCAAGCCTCAAAGAATGCCGCATTAGGCTAGCGGTCGGGCGTGCCATTGACACGCACCAAATACCCGGCGACATTGCCAGACTACGGGACATCTTTCTCCCGCGCGATGTGACACCGCTTCTCCTACTTTCTGTTGCGGATTTTATAGACCGTAATATCCTCCAGTCTCAAGCCGTTGGGGAGCAAGAAAAGAGATTAGCACGGTTCGTCGTGGAGACCAGCATAACTCAGCGAGTCATAAAGGAACTTTTCTCAGAAGAATTGCGATCCAACTCAGGGTACAGGAATCTCCCTATCGGGGAAGCTTTTTTGGAGCAGTTGCTTGCAGAGATCTTTGCCAAGATGTTTCCTGACTATATCACGTTAAAAGCAGTGCCTCCCCAGATCCTTGAAAAATATATACAAGCTCTTGAGAGTTCGACCGAGCCCCAGCTTTCTCTGGCCCAAAAGCGTGGTTATCAGGAGATAAGCGACACGAAGAGCAGGATTGCCAACAAGTTCGGTTATTCTAGTCACGCTACTTTTCGTGAGACTGTAAAGAGTCACTGGGCAAGCCTAATGGACCTACTTGACTGGGAGGGAGCCCGTGACGACAGCACCGCGTCTATCCTCTTAAAGCATCATCCTTTAGAAAAGAGAGTTTTGGCGGAGCTCAAGGCGAGCCAACATGGCATAAAGGTGTATGGCAAAAAGGTCAAAGCCATCCCCATGCTCTTGATATACAACTATGCGTCCGAGATGGGTTATCTGGAGGATGAGATTGAATTCGTAATTCGCCTTTTGGTCGCCCGAGGATACTGCGCTGTAGTCGAAGTTAGAGGGCAGAAAGTTCTGCATGAGACTGTACGTCAACGCACAGCTTCGGAGCTTCTACAGGCGTATCAGTCCTTCATTGAAGAACTCAACGAGGTGCGCGCAATAGAAAAAGTAGACGCAGCAGAGATCTTTGGGGACGCCAAGTGGGAGTTGTTGGATGATATCAACCAACTCATTGAACTGGAAAAAGCGAACAAGGAAATTGAGGTTGAACTCGATCAGAAGCAGCATGAATTGGATCTCCTAACTAGTGCGCTCCAACAATACGTAGCACGCAGGATTGTTGATACCGCAAAGAAGATTCACGGACAGATCCAGCTTTGTATTCAGGGGAAGAATCGTGCATTCCCAGTTGTTTTAGATTCAAAAAAGAAGTCTATCCCCATTACGGATTTCTCCTCCCTGCTACAAAACTTGCAAGTACAGTTGGGGCACCGTTTTGTACGGCAACAGGAAAATTACGACTCTTTACGTCGTGAATTGCAAGTGGCCTTTAACAAGTATGAAGAAGCAAAGAATTCCAAAGAAAACCGTATCCAGCTCCTCAAGTTTCTCAAGAACTCTCTAAGCGAGGGACAGAAGAGGCTTAATGAACTGAACCACAGCTCAAAGCAACTGGACCAACATATCTCCAATTTCGAAAGTTGGCTTACCCTCGCCGGCGATGTCTCACAGTTCACACTACAGCTCTTGCAGCAGAGAGACAGTAATGCGGTTGCCCCTGCTCTATTGGACGAATTGAACCAAGATATTATCTTCAGAATTAAGGAGCATCTAGCCTCAAAGAAACTGGACGCTTTAGCTGACTGGGAGGTCTTTCAGAACAAAATTCAGGGTCTTCAGGACCGGTGGGATCAGGCAATCCAGGAACGTCGCAAAGCGTTTGTTACACGCGTCGAGACGTACGAGAAACTTCTCAAAGATGCTGGGATCACCAGAGTGGAGCTTGACGCACGATATGATGATGCAAACCCTGACCTAAGTTGGAAGCGAATTCTGCAGGATGTAAAGAAGCACTTAGAGGAGGTACGCATCAAGGCAAGACACTATCTCGATGACATGAGAAACGAAATCCTCAAAGCGAGGAGAATCTACGGGTTAAAGAGCATGGATCAGGCTTCTGACGTCGAAAGTGCATGGAGTGATGTAGACAACACTCTTCAGGACCTGTTCCAGCGCCTTACCGATGATATAGTTATTGACGTGGAAAAACTTGGAAGTTGGCTTGCGGAGTTGAAGCCATTTATCGAGCCCGAAGGTATTATTGCAAAACTGAAACAACGGGTCGAAAAAACAGTACACGAAGTTGCAAAGAGTCCGTTAGAGCCCCATGAGGAAAAAGTTCTCCAGGTAATCGTTAAACATAATGGCAATCTTACGGAAGCCTTCGTCCAGTTGTTAAACGAGAACCCGTCGTACCGGAACGTTGACGACATCTTACCTGCTATTATCGGACTGTATAAAAAGGGGCGCGTGAACCTAGAGGCTAAGCCTATCGCGAGGACGTGATTATTGTGGGATGACCTATCGGTTAAGTTTTGACGATTTTGCGTCGTTACTACAGAAGACGCCGGTCATTACCCCCTGGAATCCTTGGCTCAAAGTAAAGCTTGGTAAGAGAGTTATCACATTTTCATCACCCTCGGAATTCTGGCTTGCGGTTAATCGGCTTCAGCCAATAGCTGATAAGCCAACCCTCATCTTTATAGACCAAAACGAAACGATGGCCGGCAATTATGCGTTCTTGCCAAAGGTGCAGTGTACTTATGACCCTTTTAGGGACCCGGAATTTGAGTCTCTTCTTGTCCAACACTTTCATGAGTTATGTTCAATGCCAGGAGTTTTCAAGCAAAGCAAAGTACCCGACTATTTCGTGGAAGCTGTGGAGTCCTCGCAACCGGTGATAGCAGTTTTTATGGTTGTCGATGGTCTATCCTTTACAGACCTTCCAGGTGACTCGGCTCTCCCCTGCTTAGTGGATGGAGTATCAGTTACGCCCGAAGGCATGAGGCGTTTGGTCGGAAATCCCCATGTAGCCGAACGACTTTTTATGCGCGGGTTCTGGAACCGGGTAGGGTTTTCCTATTGGGACCGTCACAACGAGTTGGCAGACCAGTTGTTCTACACGTTCACCGAGGGCCAGCTAAAAAAGGTGGAGGGTTTCGACCAAGTTTTGGAATGGTTCGATATGGAGCAGCTAAAAGAACGAACCTACGTGCAGATTATTCGCGCGGGGCTTGACGGATATGTCCATAATCACAGAGACCGCCCCCCGAAGGAACATTTTCTGCACGCGATCAAAAAGGATATTGCCAATTTGGTGGATCAACTGCGGAAAATAGCATTGCCGTTTGTGTTATTTGTGACAGCTGATCATGGTATTCTCTGGAGCTATAACATTCCCGGTGAAGCTGTGTTTCTGGACGCGGGGGCGGTGCCAGTACGCTACTATCGTGAGAAGGAAAACATTCCGGAGAGTTTGAGGCAACTCGGAGTCTGGCACCCGCGGGACAATGCTTTCTCTTTACCGGTGTCGCACTATCGCAGAAGGTTAAAAAGTACGGAGTGGGGATGTCACGGCGGTGTGAGCGTAGCAGAATCTTTTGTCCCGTTGCTTCGAGTATTTGGTTAGCATGAGTAAAGGAGGTCGTCTCTTTGGCACAACGGGTCTTGCTCGGGATCGGTAAGGACATCGAAAGCAACAAGGAAGTGATTATTGAGGGGGACCGATCGCGAGCCGTATTTATCTGCGGTAAGCGAGGATCTGGTAAGTCATATACCATGGGGGTTCTAATTGAAGAACTCTTCGAGAAGGCACAAGGAGAAGCCATCATCGTACTGGCGGATCCTATGGGAATCTTCCATACAATGGCTTTGCCTAATGACGACCAGATTCACGAACTCTATCAGTGGGGGTTGACCGAGAGGGGTTTCCCTGTACGTCTACTAGTTCCCGGAGACCCCGGACAACGATACGGCGAGGAGATTGTTGAGCTCTTAAAGGAACGGGGCGTCGACATCCGGCCGTTGCGCATCAATCCCTCAGACTTATCTCCCGATGCCTGGTGCTCGCTATTTAACCTGAGCATCAACGACTTGATGGGGATTGCCCTCTACCGCGCAGTTTCTGATTTGCAGGACAAAGGAGGTTTCTTCTCGCTTACCGATCTAGAGCGGTCAATCAAGAGAGATCCTAGGGCGCAGGACAAGACAAAGGAAGCTCTTTTCAACAGACTCAGCATTGCCTCTAAGTGGGGGATTTTCGAAGACAGCAGTGGTCATGCGAAAGAAGAAATGTTCACATCAAATGCAATTAACGTCCTTGACCTTAGTGTCATAGATCCCGGATCGCACGGACTGCGTAATCTGGTAGTCGATATTATTGCTCGTAATCTCTTCTCGGCTAGAACAAAAGCAAGGCGGAAAGAAGAGTTCGGTTTAAACCCTGAGTTACCGAGAGTTTGGCTTGCCATGGATGAAGCTCATCAGTTCGTGCCGCAATCGGGGTCTTCATTATGCAAGGAAGTACTCATTCGGTGGGTTAAAGAAGGACGTCAACCCGGACTTGGGCTTATCGCTGCCACACAGCAGCCATCTGCAATTGACTCCGAGTTGCTTTCGCAGTGCGACTTAATCCTGTCACACAAGATTACGGCAATAGATGACATTCAATCTCTTAATCGGTTGAGTGCTACGTATATGAGCGGCGAACTTAAAACGTTGGTTCGCAACCTGAGCCGGCGCGGAGAAGCGATACTTGTTGATGACGAACGGGAAAGCGTTTTTAGAATCACAATCCGCCCTAGACGAAGCAGGCACGGTGGGGGCGAGTCGACTGAACGAAAGATAAGGGGTACTTTATTCTAATAGGGACTGTGTTAGATATGAGTAACGAAGAATCCAGGAAGGAATTCATAAACGATTTCGACGAGATTCAGGAGCTGGTTGATCTACTCGAAGACGCTGATTTAGTTGATATCGAGTTTCTTCTTGACGAACTAAAGGTCCAGGATAAGGATACATATATGGATGCCCCGCTTCAACTAGAACTCCCTGATCAAATAGCAGGGCAGCCTGGGGTAAAAGTCTTTATCGAACAAGTTAGTGGTCTGCCAAGGCTTAATTTCAAGGGACAGCGGGATGCAAAGGAGAGGGTCGAAAAAGGAGACCCGCGGGGAATGCAAGAACTGGTGATTACCGGGCTTCCGTGGATTTGTAAGATCGCAGAAAAGTTTGGAGAGCGTAACCCAGACGAATTCCTTGACTACTTCCAGGAGGGCGTTTTGGGTCTAGTGAGGGCTATTCGTCGATGGGATCCCAGCAAGGGCCCTCTTGCGACATACGCGAGCTTTTGGATTCAACAGAGAATCACACGCTATATTGCAGACGCAGGCAGTACTTTGCGGCACCCTGTTCACGTGCAAGAGAAGAAAAAAAAGGTAATAGACGAGATTCGAAAGACAGGGAAAATCCCTCCTGATGTCAAAAGTGCTGATCTGGCATCTTGGCTACCGCCTGTTTCGCTGAATAGCGATTTAAGTTGGGTCTTGCGCACAAGTGTTAAGGACCAAGCCTTGAGACAGACTGAGAATCCACTTCCTCCCGACCAGTACCTTTTTGATGATCTCCCTGACACCAGTAATCTAGAGGATGACCTTGTTGACCGAATATACCTTGAAGAAGTTCGCAAGTGGTTTATCAGGCTTGACTTAACAGAGAAGCAAAAGTTCGTGCTGGCTTACCGATATGGTTTTAATTCTGACGGGGATGAGAAGACTTTGGAACAGGTGGGAGAACTACTAGGGGTCAGTCGGGAGAGGGTTCGGCAGATCGAGGCTAAGGCTATTAAAAGGCTTAGACATCCAAGCCGATTAAAGGCTATTAAGATAATAGATAAGTCTGTGAAACCGCGAAAAAACTTCAGCGGAAATGAAACGCAAGTGCTAGTTCAGGCTGCTTTTCATGATTTGCTTGAACGTGATGTTATATCAGAAGTAGACCTAGAATCAGCACTCCATGAGATTGAGGTTCCAGAGCTAAAACGTTGCTGGAAGATACTATTCGACATTCCGTCTGTTCGGCAAGAGTTAACTTCCAAACAAAAAACCATCATTGCATCAGTTATCGATGGGGAGCTGCATATCACTCAACGGGAGATTGGATTGATGAAGAGGGGCTTGGTTCGTCTTTATCGAAGGTTCCTGGCACGCCGCTTTCGGGCGTAGGATTTTGTTTGAAAGAGAAGATATCAGCGGAATTTCGCAGTCCCGGGAGCATCTTAGTTCACAACATTATTACCCGGAAACAGATGGTGCAAGGTGGTCGAGTAGAGGTATGCCTCACAGCATACCTCCCTCACAGAACCGTGCTTGCGCAATTAACGCACACGGCTCCTCAAGGAATCCTTCACGCAATGTATGCCGACGGCAACCGAATGTCCATGATATTCACAT
>DYEX01000120.1 GCA_020725525.1 Desulfovirgula sp. | reverse complement strand
TCACGTGGTACAATGGACTACCTGACGGGGGCGTGCTACGTCTTTGTTGCATGTTCCCCGGAGCCGCCCCGTCGGCATTTTTAACTTAACCACGTGAGGGGTGGCTGTCAAGACCGCCGCCTTATTAAAAACCAGGAGTGACATTTTCTTAGCCCAGATGAATGAGATAAGTAATGTGTTTGAGTGACATTTTCACTGACGAATTTCACTGACAAAGTCACTGACGCTTGACAGTAGCGCAACGGACTACCGGTTCAGGTGTTCAAAAACCGCAAAAACAAATTTAATAACACCTGACCACTCAATAACCCCCCTAAGCGCTATAGCAGTTACATCAAGGGCTTAACAACTATGGATATTTTAGGTGAACGGATTAGGTCATGAATGAAGGGGTTAATAAGGGAGTGTAAATAATTTTGTGTAAATGGAAATTCCTCCGAAAAACTGGTTACCCAATAGATGGCTCTTACTCGCCAGGAGGATAGGGCAATGCTGGAGAGCAACCCGAGCGCCTGGCGGGGTTCTGCCGGGGATAGAGGGTAACTTTCATCAGAGTTGCCCCTATTCTTTTCCTCTATCCCTGGGAGAACCAAAGCGATAAACTCATGTTCATACTGCCATTTCTGATTCTAACCTGTCTTCAAAGTAAATTGCAAATTGAGACATGCATTTTTTCCACTCCCTGATGGGCATTGTCCATTTTTTGGATGCTTCGATGGTAGCAAGGTATATTAGCTTGACGAGGGCCTCATCACTCGGGTAAGCTGTTTTTGTCTTGGTTACTTTACGTAACTGCCTGTGATAACCCTCAATGACGTTGGTTGTGTAGATTAAGCGGCGTATTTCGTGAGGATATTTAAAGTATGCCGTTAATTCGAGCCAGTTGTTTTCCCACGACCTTATAATGATGGGATGTCTTTTGCCCCATTTTTCTTTGAAGGCGGTAAAGGCCAATTCCGCTTCTTCAATTGTTAAAGGCTGGTACACTTTCTTTAAGTCAGCCATAAACTCCTTTTGCTCTTTATAAGGCACATATTTCAGGGAGTTTCGTATTTGATGAATGACGCATAACTGGATCTCTGTTTTGGGAAACACCGTATTAATGGCTTCGGAAAAGCCCGAAAGGCCGTCTTTACAGGCAATCAGAATGTCTTGAACGCCCCTGTTTTTCAAGTCATTGCAGACACTGAGCCAGAAACTGGCGCTTTCGTGTTCTCCAACCCAGATGCCCAGGACTTCTTTCTGGCCGGCCATATTGATGCCCAGTACGCTGTAGGCGGCCTTATTAACAATTCTGCCGTCTTTGCGAACTTTGAAGTGGATAGCATCGAGAAAGACCACAGGGTAAATCCGCTCTAACGGTCTTGACTGCCACTCAGAAATCATGGGCAGAATTTTGTCGGTTATCTTGCTGACCATGGTTGGCGAAATATCGATCCCGTAAATGTCCCGCATGTGTTCTTCGATATCACGAGTGGACATACCTTTCGCGTACATGGCAATAATCTGTTCCTCCAGTTGGTTGGAGGTTGTCTCGTATTTCCTAACAATCCTGGGTTCAAATTCACCGTTACGGTCTCTAGGAACAGAGATTTCGGTTTCGCCAAACCTGGTCTTGATGGTTTTCTTACTGTAGCCGTTTCGGCTGTTGCCTGTATTATTTCCTTCTGGGCTGTGTTTCTTGTATCCAAGGTGCTCTTCCATCTCAGCCTCAAGAATCTGCTGTAGGGTGTCCTTGAATAAATTCTTGAGCATCTCATGAACGTCATCGACAGTTCGGCAGCCCTTCGCCAGTTCCCTAATGGTTTTGTCCTTCAAGTCTTGCATAAATGGTCATCTCCTTTTTGTATTAAGTTTAACCATTTACACAAAACTTTTTACGTTCTCTAAAATAACTTAACATTACCAATGTTTACGGTACTTCGTCATCAAAATCATCTTCTGAAACAACTTCTGTTTCTTCAAGCGCTGTATCTTTTGATCCATCCTCCGGCTCGCCATCACTTTCATGTATCCAGGTTTTTAGGATCTCCCCAATGTTAAACTGCTCTTTTCCCGGTTGCCATGCTTCCCACGGTCGAGGAGTATCACTCGTCGGAACGGGCTCCGGTTTTCGCACCTTTACTCTTGCTGCTACGTTAACAGCACTTCCCAAAAGAAGGCCTTCGCCGGGGGCTAAGATTGGTAATTGCTCGAGTAAATCACGTGAACCAACGGGTAGGATTTTCTTGAAATATTCTATATCCTCGGGATTTTGGATGCGATGCACCAGGAAATTTGCACACTGGGACAGCACCGTAGCACTGACATCCGACGGACGCTGACTCGCAATGATAAGAGAAAGCCCAAACTTTCGGCCTTCCTTGGCAATTCTCTCAAAGGTTTCCCGTGCTAATGTAAGACCAGGAGCTTCACCTTGGTTCCGTGGCTTAAGGTAGTTGTGAGCCTCTTCAAGTACGAGTACGTATGGTTGAACAGTTCTTTTGGCAGGCTCTGCCTGGGTCCTAACTTCCAGCAAAATCCGCCCAAAAACAGCGCAAAAGAAAGGAAGTACGTCGTGGGCAAGCATCGAGCAGTCCATTACGATAACTTGGTCATCATCCTGACCAGTCATTGCCCATAGGATATCTTTTAACGAGCCTCCGCTTTGTGTAAATACCGACCACCGCTTGTCTGCCAGTTGTCGATGGATACGCAATCTCAAAGTGGAAATAAACTCCTGAATACGTGACTCTGCTCCGTGACGCGAAGCAGCGATATGAAAGTGAGCATCCCGTTCAAGTTCACGGGGATTAAATTGGATCGGGCTATCCGCAATAATCTGCTTGAGCCCACCTTTCGTAACTATATCCAAACGGAACTGCTGAATAACAGGTTCTAATTTAGCAACAAATTGCATTACCCCCTCAGCCACACCAGGGGGCAACCTATTAAATTCGGCCCAGTTCCTTACTTTTCGGAGCTCCTCATATTCTTCCTTGGTTCTAAGTCCTCGTTCTCTAATCTTCGCAATATCTTCTTCTATCTCATTAAATTGTGAGGGTAACTCAACTTTGTGTTCCGCCAGTTCTCTTATTATATAAATGGTTTCTTGTAAGTGTGATATCAATTCGGCCGTATTATCTGATACTGCTCTGCCGTCTGCCTCTGCTGCATATACAGAAAGGCTCCCTAAGTAATTAAGGCATTTATCTATGAGCCGGACAAGCTGCCTGAACGGCTTGACCGCACTCGGGTCTATCGAATCTTCCCTAATCATTGTTATAACTCTTTCAAGGATAGGGACTTGACTAGCCTGTGAGGCTTCGAAAAAACTAATCAATTCAGCCAGGTTAAATATCCACAGTGGGAGTTCAAAAGGTTTTCCGTTAATGTACGACTTATTCAATTCTCGATCCGATATCCCTTCACTCCCCGTATTTTTTAAAGGAAAAGCACTTCCGTACTCGCCGTTAATGTCAAGAATAATAAACTTTGGTAATGGTTTAAATTCCCAGTTCAGCTGCTCAACAACCGGTTGCTCCTGCTTATTCAGTAACGCTAGAGCCGATTGAATAATTGAAGCAACACTCCATGACTTCCCGGAACCGGTATTACCGATAACACCAAAAGGCCGGGCCAATAGATCGTTAAAGGAAACGGTTACATCCTGTCTGTATATGGGCGATTGACCTACAACCAGGGCAATATCCCTATTATCCCGTGGCTGGTATTCCAAAATGGCTTTTAATTCTTCTTCCGAAGGTAAAAGTGCGGGCGTTTCGAGAACAGGGTATATAGACACTCCTGGCTCGAAAGGCATGCTCTCTCTGAGTTGACCAAGAAGATTAATGGTTAAAATCCTTCGCGAACGGGCAAGTTGTAAGGTCATATCCCTTTCTGTATCTGCCTCTATGGTTTCGTTTTCTGAAGCCCCTATCACAATACCGACCGCCGACTCACCCGGAGCAACGGGAAACAAAAGATATCCGCCTATTTGGGTGACAATTGATATACGATGGGGATACGACCAAATTTGGCTTCTGACATCAGGATCGAGTAACACTTTTACCCGATAGTTGAACACAGAAATTACCCGCCCAACCTCTCGTACGTTTTTCACACCAAGATCAGGCACCATCCCCACCCCCTTCTTGTAGCTTCAACCAAATCTTATTATTTTGCGATTTCTGCAGGTCTCTAAGTGTTTGCGCTATTGCTAATTCAGTTCTTAAGACTTCCAGATCAGGTAAGACATGCAAAGCAAAAAATTCAAATGTTCCCCAATGACCGCCCAGGCAATAAACCCGGCCGCAAGCATCAGCACGACAAAGTCTCCTGGCCCAAGAAGAGGGATTTGGATCTATGATGACACACGTGAAACTGGGATTTGTGAGGGCATCTTCGATTAGCTGATTTATATGATCATCCCATCCACTGTACCCAATAATCATTAAAACCGTTTGGGGTTCTCTCAAGGCTTGCGAAAATGCCCGAAACATATGTGAGAAAGGCATTGCAAGGGTTTCTCCATATTTACCGGATGTGGGAAGGATAGCAAGTCCTTCACCTTTATCAAGAACCCTCTCCAGGTCAGGACTGGCTGGATTCTTACTCTTGCCATGAAGAAGGTCAACCTCTCGGGGTAGAGGTCTGTTGTCGAATACAATTCCATAAGGATTTCCTGCCGTGCCAAATTTACTGCGCCGCCAATTAATGCTTCCATGTAACTTATAAAGGTGCAGAACTTTATCGTAGCGGCGAACCTTTCCCTCGGTAACATCTCCTGGATAATAAAGATCCAAGTCATATGCAGCAGGATTGAAACGCCTTGCAACAGTGCCTGTGAAGCCATCGCAATACATGACTCCCAGCCGATCCATTGCTTGTTCGATAAGCGTATCGTAATTTGTTGTAAATATTTTTGTTCTGCCCTGTTGGGGATCGCGCGCACTGAGCTTGGCAATTAAAGCTTCGTGAGGAGTGATATTCCATTCATGATGGCGATCGTCGGATGCGGAAAATCGGCTTGAAGGAAGATCTACATTACAAACAACAGTGATTGCCCACTCCAGATCAAGCAGCAACTCGCTTAACCTTGTAATTCTAAGCTGGCGCCCCCGAATTCCCTTGAGAGGTATATCCAAGATCATTTGATCTATCGGCCACTGGCTTGCCTCTGATAAAGATAGCCAGGCCGTTAACTGGGAAAGAAATTTTTCAAAATGGCATCCAACTTTATCAGGAGCGCTCGCATGTGCAAGTATCGCTTTCAGTGTCAACTCCGAACTTCGCCCTTCGAGCAACTTCCTTACCCGACCAAAGAGTCCGGAACCGATAAACCCGGTCACATAAAAAGAAGCTCCTGCTCCGATCAAGATGCGAACATTCTGCATTTTTAACCATCGAGCAAAAAGCGCAAGCACTTCCTGACGGATATTACTTTTTTGTTCATCTTCGTTATCTTTTGCTAATCTTGATAGCCAATTTTCTGACCCCCGATAGAGAATGTTTGGGTTCCAAATACCTGGTGGTATTTGTGTTATATCAGGCATTTCTGTTGAAGATTGGAGATCAAACTGCAAGTTAAACCAGGGGTCTTGACTTTTTCCTTCCAATTGCGGAAAAGGATCCTGAGGCGTTTCCTCTACTAATTTATCGCTTTTTTCAGTATCCATTTGCCTTACCCCGTTCTCTAAAGTTGTTATTAGCATATCAATTTGATGGTTGCTTTGGTTCGTAGCTAAGATTATTTCTTCGTAAATTAACTACCTGTAAGCAAATGTCTCCGTGCCCCAACTATTTCGATGCTTTCCTTAATTCTCATCCTGCACATTTTTATCAACAGAATAGGTGTCGCGTATAGTATAAATCAACCTGAAGAATAGAAAGGCAGCGGCCAGGATATTCAAGCCGGGGGTAGAAAGGGCTGCCGCAAAGGCCATTATTTTGATTGCCTTCGCTCCGGTAAAAGCCGCCAGCATATTCAGGTACTTTTGGCGGCTTAACTCTCCCCGCCTGTAACGCCTGGTCAATTCCACAACAATTTAAAAAATAGACCAGGCAAACATGGCCGGGACGTAATCCCACAGGGAAGGATCGTCAATTAACCGGCTGGTCACCTCTTTTACGTCTGCTTCAATTTTTTCGTTGGCGATCCCGCTGGATTGCACTCCTAATTTTTCAGCTAACTCACTGGTGAGCACTACATTTTCCTGACCGTGTTCGGCAATGGCCGGCAACGCATAAGAAGCGTCATCGGTAGCTTTAAGCTGGACGTCCCACTCCTTGCCTGTTGCGATATTTGTAAGGTAGCTTAACTTTTGCTTTTTTCCAGACTTTGAATTTTGAACGTTTGTATAGATCTTTCAAATAATGACGTCTATTCGGCCGGTAAAATCCCGACCGGTAGGATAAGGTAGTTTAACAGGGGAAGGTTGCCGCTATGAACAGTTCGATTTTCAAGGCCACAAGGATTTGATGTAGTTTGATAACTTCCTCAAAAACATTTTCTTGTTTTCCTCAGACAGTGCCTGAAATTTTGCCAGCAGGCCTTCTACTTCAAGTTCGTCAAGGCGCCTTTCGCAGGCTGCGAGTGCCTCGCGTACAATTTTGACTTGTTGGGCGGACAGCACCCGAGGCATTTTTTGCAGGCGGGTTTTGTATTCCATAGCTGTCGAGGCGTCAAATCCGGCTATTGCTTGCGGGTCAGGAACATTGTGCTGCATCCATTCCAATGCTGCCCGCTCCCTCTTGGCCTTAATCGTCTTTATGAGTCCGTTGTAAACTAACTCATTATCCAGTGGCGGAGCATCATCAGAAAATTCGTTATCGTTTTCTTCTATACATCGTTTGCAGGCTGCTTCGAATTCTTCTTCGTTCAAGCTCTCGTCATCAAGTTGTCGGTAATGCCTTTCTACCAGATCGAGTTGCTTCTGAACCAGTTTTAAATCCTCAACATCCTTTTCTTGCCCTTCATAAATCAATATCAACGAAGCGACTTCACCTCGCCAGTAAGCTATATCGCTCAAGGAGGTAATATCCTTGATATTATAAACATTAGCCGTTCTCTCCTGGTACTGCACAAGCTGTTCTTTGCAGGCCTGTTGGAAGTCTACCAGTTTTCTAGCCGCAGCCTCCACATCACTCTGGGCAATATCCGTTCTCTTCTTTGCTTTTTCCAAACGCCCCGCGAATTCCTTGACCTGTTCCAGCCACGCGTTCAATACTGAAACAGGCGTAGAGCTGGTGATTTTATTATTCTGAACCATATTCTCAATGTCGGACGCTGTTCTTTTTACCTCCGCGATATCATGAACATGCTTTTCGACTTTATTTACGTGTGCCTCTAATTGCTTTTTTTTCATCAAGGCCAAGCTTTTCTAAATTACTTCCAATATTTTTTAGCATATGGTGCTTGAACTTACTCAACTGCTCGATATCCACAACAGTCTGCCGGATCAACCACTTCGAGAAACGTTGCTGCGTTTGCAGGCGGGCATATGCTAAATGTTTTTCAACTGTTTCGACCTGTTCCTTCGTCCACTGCTTTCCTTCTCTAAGCATCCTATCAATTATGTCAGCTAATTCTGCAGCCCCCCAGGATAACCAATTAAAATTATCTTTTTCTATTCCCTTATTTAATACTTTCTCCAAAGCCTCATCGATATCATGTTGCCATGCGTTCAGCTTCACCAAGGCATCATTTGCTTGATCATTTAAATGCTTATATTTGTAATAGAGCTGTTGCGGTACAGGAATGCGCTCATTTAATTCCATTGCCCTGTTTCGAAAATCGACCTTCCCAACTAACGTTGTTTCTAAGTCCCATTCATCGAGCAGGTTTTCCCACTCTGACAAACTATCCTTTGAAACTCGTACGACATCAGTAACCTCAAGAACCGACAAATCAAAAAAATTACCGGGAATCGCATCCTGCAACCAGTTCTCGAACTTAACCGCCTGATTGTTTTTCAGCAAGTTAAGTTCATTTTTCCGACGGCCTATGAAAAGTGCTAATATCATTCCGGCCGAAGCAATATTGCAACCGTAGGGAGGCGCGCACAGGAGCCGCATCGCCTCGCCCATGTTCATGGGCTTTTGAGTCTCAAAACCTTCTGTTCCCCCTAGCTGTGATTCCAGAAGCTCTATTATTTCACGTACCGCATTGTTCGACGGCTTCATTCTTATAGAACCGTCATCACTAATTACACCCCATGACTTGTCCAGCACTTCGTAAGCTCGATTCCGTTGCTGTACGCTGCGGGCGGATATCCAATCCCGATCAAGATTTCCCAGGAACAAATCCTTGGTGAACACCTGGCAGTCTTTTGCAGCGTTACCTCTGGCGGTATGGAAACCATCAAAGGGAAATGGTATCCGCTTGGGATAAATTACATCAAACAGCTGCGTCAGCATATTCTTAGTGCGTGACCTGGCAATCTGCTTATCGGTTGCAAAGACTATATGTCTTGCCCGTTCCAGCTCGGAAAATTGGTTCTGCATCTCCTACACCAGGCTGTTCTTCCTATCAAGTATGAAATTGGCGTATTTTTGAGATTCTTCCTCACTCATCTGTTCCTGCAGAACCCAGTATTCGGCGATCTTATGTCCAAAGGTCCCGTCCGCATCATGGAGAAGTATCACAGCAACTGGCGCTCCTGTTCCCCAGTCGCGGTCATTCTTCTCCCATTTTTTATAATTCTGCCCAAAGATATTTGCTCTCTTATGAGAATCAATTTCTGCAACCTTTGCCTCCAGCTGAGCGATAAACGCCCTTCTAGGAACAGCATCACCGGTAATCCCATACTGGTGGAGTAGCTCATTCCATTCCAGCACTGCATACTCGTACTCAAGTGAACGCACTGCATCCTTTACTGCGTCAGTTCCAATGCCGCTGAATATAGCCAGAGTAATTAATCATCCACCTTCAGCAGAACGATTCGCTTTTCGAACCCACCTCTAATCCGCCTCTTCTCGTTCGCCATTTTCAACAGTTCATTGAAAGATATACCACATGAGCTACCTAAGGCAGCAACTACTTCAAGTATATCTGCCAGTTCCTCGGGGCTGCCGCTATCCAAAAACTCTTTCACTTCTTCCAGCAGTTTGCTCCGAAGATGTTGGCTATATTCGACATCGTCAGCTTTCTTTATGATAGCCTTTTTACCTGACGATTCAATGAGCTCCGGAATTCTATCCCTTACCAGCTTGTTGTAAACCTTCGACAAGTTATTCCCCCTCCTCCACATAAGGCACTATACTCTTTTTTATCCTTCTGATGCCGCCCCGGGGATCAGGTACGTCACCTAAATAGCGGGGAATCACGTGTACATGGAGGTGTAAGATGGTTTGCCCTGCTGCCGCTCCTACATTTATTCCAATGTTGTAACCATCTGGATTAAACTGCTCATCCAGTTTTTGCTTTATTTTTATTATTAGTCTTGTAATAGCATCCATCTCATCCAGTGTGGCATCAAAGTATGTCTCTACATGTCTTTTTGGAACTACGAGTACGTGCCCGGGATTAACCGGATACTTATCGAACAAGGCCAAGGCCAATGAGTTTTCCTCTATCACTTTCTCTGCCGGTATATTGCAGAATACGCAGTCAGACATATAACATCATCCTTTGTATTATTCTCTGAACCGGCGCCGGAAATAATCGATTTTCCGGTAGCGCAATATGTCCTCCACGTGGGCGGCCAGCTTCGGGGAAAGGAAAGGTTCAATTTTTGGATCTAAGTACATAACTCTATTGATTTCATCATAATGGAAAATTTGCCCATGGCATAAAAATTTCACAGGATTGTTCTTGGCCAGCCGGGAGAATTCTTTAACCCCCCAGTCTCTCCAATTCTTGTGGTTCTGGTTGCTCAGGTCCTTCTGGTGAAGCGGGTTATCGTGGTAAAAGTGAATCATCTCCTCGCCTATTTCTTCAAGCTTCACCCGCGGCACTATGGTCCCGTGACGCAAAAAGGCTCTAATGGTCGGCAGCTTATAGGACTTTGTGAATCGGGTCTGCTCAATTTCTATAAGGAAATCTTCTGCTGGCGTTTCCAACCAAGCCTCTTCTTCCGGTTCGAGCTCTCCCACGGATTGCAGAAACCTGAGCCAACCGTTTCTGAGATATTCCCTAATAGGTATGTCACTCCCTTCATAGATGTCCACTCGGTTCGGACGTCTCCCCAGGGAATACTTCAGTCGCCAGTAGGTGTCCCGCATCCTAACCGGGAGGGGATCATGAGCTGCAAGTTCTTCAAAAAGGTCGATGACGCGGAAATCAAAGTTGACCTGACAGCCTTCAGGAAACTCGTAATCTTCTATCCGGCGGGCACCGGGAGACCTGGATGTCCATGGGTTTTCACCGGCAAGGAGGAGTGGCACATAATGTGCTCTCTTATAATTACCAATAAAGTCAATCACAGTTAAATAATCTTTGCCCGGATATTTGCGTAGTCCACGGCCCAACTGCTGCAAAAAAATAACATAGGATTCGGTTGGCCGCAAAAACATTATTGTATCGACAGAAGGTATATCAATACCCTCGTTAAATATGTCTACGGTAAAAATAACCTTGATCTTGCCCTTCTCAAGCGCTTCCACCGCACTATACCTGTCTAATACTCGGGCATTGCCCCGTGGGCCACTATGGATCGCAGCCGAGTCCACCCCATGCTTGGCAAAATATTCCGCCATATACTCGGCATGTTTGATTGACACGCAAAATCCCAATGTGCGCTGTCCCGCTAATTTATGATAGTGGCTCAGGACTAAATCGGCTCGCTCTTTGTGGGACAATTGCCGTTCCAAATCTTCCACCATATAACGCCCGTTGACCATCTTTACTTGATCGTAATCGGTGGGATCATAAATAGCATAATAGCGGAATGGTGTTAGTAAGTCTCTTTCAATGGCCTGTTTAAGCGAAATCTCATAGATAACATTATCATCGCACAGAGAAAAGATATCTTTGTTATCCATGCGGTAGGGCGTAGCGGTTAGGCCCAAGAGAAAACGGGGTTTAAAATACTCCAACACTTTGCGATAGCTTTCAGCCGCCGCATGGTGAAATTCGTCTATGATTATGTATTCAAAGTAACTAGGGGAAAATTTTCGCAGATTTTCCTGCCGAGAAAGGGTCTGCACTGTACCAAAATAGATGTCTGCCCCCTCATCCTTTCGTTCCCCGGTATAAAAACCCAAACGAGATTCCGGGCGCAAAATTTTAAAGACATTATAGGCCTGACTTACAATTTCCTCCCGGTGCGCCAAAAAGAGCACCCTATTAAATGATAAGGCGTCAAAGGCTGCCAGATGTGTTTTACCAACCCCTGTGGCTGCTACCACTACTCCCTTCTCTACGCCCTCTGCACGCGCCTGTTTTAAGTGGTAAAGAGCTTCAATCTGCGCTCCGCGGGGTTCAGGTTTAGGAAGTTGAACAATCGGAGCCGCATTTTCTTCTGCACGAACAAGCGCTGGCTTTTTCCATCGAAGAGCGTAATCCTTTAGTACTTCAGGTGTAACTGGTTCAGCATAATGATTGAATAACTCGTTGAAAGTATCGGAAAAACGCTGGTAATCTTCGGGATGATCACTCTTCAGAAACCGGTAGTTCCACTCTACACCTGTTGTTAATGCAGAAAGGGATAGATTGGAAGAACCCACGAATACTTCTGCCTCATTACCGTAATCGAATATGTAGGACTTGGGATGAAAAGCCCGTATAGTCTCGTTATAAAAACGAATATCAATAGCATTTTCCAGCTGATCGTATAAATAATATATTGCCGATGGTTCGGTTACCGAAAGGTAGCGTCCAGTCAAAAGCTGGATTGGAACCTTGCGGTCAGCTGCATGCTTAAGGTGTGGTATAAGAAGTTTAACACCCGATTCCATAACAAATGCGACAATAAGCCGTATTTTATCGGCCTTCCGCATGGCATTTTCTAAATATGGTTGTAAGAAGTTGTCTCTTCCGGTTATGGCATTAACCATACCCTCACCTCATAGCATTAATAAAACTGTCTATAACATCTTTTTGCAAAATGCCTATGTGATTTCTAAAGTGGTCAAATTAAATAAAGTGGTAAGTACCTTCTTGAAACACCGCAATTTCATCGGATTTAACAAGGAGATATAAACAGATGTAGATTGGGGCCGGACCCTACCTCATTCCAAACGGCGGTTCACGCAGCACACTGAGGATATTGGCTACGCTTATTCCCTGGTCACCGGCAGTGCTTATACATTCGTCTATCTGTTTACAAAGATATTTTAACTGGGGATCATTCCCTTCAACAGTAATTTCAACGACTTAAACCACTAAACATTCCCATCCATTATGATACAAGATTGCCGTTTTTATCCTCGAACAGGAATAGCAACTTAACATTGCCCAACCACGGAATACGGGGGTCAATATTGTTTCGCAACAGTT
>DYEX01000119.1 GCA_020725525.1 Desulfovirgula sp. | reverse complement strand
CACCCGCCGAACGGGCGGTAAAACAGCCAGGGTACCTGCTGGCCACCGGAATTGGAAGATTCCTTTGGGGAAAGGCTGGAAGCGGTAACCGTTCAGAAACTTTACCACCTGCGCGGGCGGACACATATGTGTCCGGCTGCCCTGGTATTATCAGCATGGAACGAACCGGCACGCCGACAACCTCTACCGGACATACAAAACGAATGGATCCGGGGGAAATGTTTCACGACCACGGGGAAAATGAGACGGGAATACAATGCCGCGGACACCAGGTAGAAAGACAAGGGAGGGGGAGCCACTATGCCGTACCCGCGTACCCGGGACCACCCGGAGGCGGTCATCAAGATCCTGCTCACGGTGATCGAAAAAACGCCCGCAGGCGGGGCCACCCTGGAAGAGCTGAAGGAGGCGTACCGGGAGGTCAAGGACCGGGAGCCGGGCGAGAAGACCATCCGGCGCATCATCCGGCGCATCAATCTCCTCTTCGACCCGCTGGCCTACGACGATAAAGACGACTGCGAGGAGATCGACAGGGAACCGCGGGCCATCGAGGTCCGGAAAAAAGGCGACCGCCACACGTACATCTTCACCCGCGACCTCGCCGCGCCCCGGTTCGATCCGGGCCTGGCCCTGCTCCTGGCCCTGAGCCTCTACCCGCAGCAGCGGCACCTCCTGCCCGACCAGTTCGAAGTGCTTTTGAAGCTCGTCTTCGAGAGCGTACTGCAGCGGGTAGCCGAGTGGAGTCGCCTGCGGCAGGAGATGGAGCGCTACGTATACGTCTCGGGGCCCGGCCCGGCAAACCCGCAGAAGAACGCGCGCCTGGTAGAGCGGATACTCCAGGCCATCCGCCTTGCCAAAAGGGTACGGTTGGCCTACCGGCGCGCTTCCGACGGGCAACTGACCACACGCGAGGTCGAGCCGTACGGCCTGCTCTGCCGGCACGGGATCTGGTACCTGGTTGGCCGCTGCCTCGCCGCGGGCGAAAGGCGCGTCTTTCGCCTCGACCACATTGAGCGCCTGGAGCTGGTGGAAAGCAGCACCTACACCATCCCGCAGGACTTTTCGCTCCGGGATGCCTACGCGCACGCCTGGGGTGTCTGGACGGAAGAGGAGCCCGGTCCCCCGGAGACGGTGCGTCTCCGGGTCAGTCCCGGCCTTACCCACAAGTTCCGCGTCACCCGCTACCACCCCAGTCAGGCCGTAAAGGAGCTGCCGGACGGGGGTATCGAGGTGCGTTTTGAGGTGGCCGGCGCCGGGGAGATGATCCCCTGGCTCTTGAGTTGGGGCGCGGCTATAGAGGTACTGGAGCCGGGCTGGCTCCGGGAAGCCGTGGCCGAAGTGCTGAAAGAAACGCTCTCGCTTTACCGGCATGAAAACGGCAGTTTCTAGGGGGTGTGGGGATGCAGCCGAAATTTCGCTTCTCTTGCGATGGCAACCGGTTCATCTGGGTGGATTACGGGCCGGAGGATTACAGGAGGTTCTGGGGCGGAGACGACAACGCCTACCTTGACTTTTTGGCCGCTACCAACCGT
>DYEX01000118.1 GCA_020725525.1 Desulfovirgula sp. | reverse complement strand
CTGGTTCGCAAAGAGTCGGAAAGACTGGTGCTGGAACGTAACCGGAAGAAGGTCGGCGAGATTCCCCTTTTTAAAATCCACCAGGTGGTGGTGCAGGGAAGGGTGCAGTTTACCTCCGCCGCCCTTCAGGAGCTGTTGCAGCGGGGAATAGAGGTCAGCTTTTTAAATGGCCGGGGCGATTTTATGGGCCGCCTGCAGGGGGCCGAAGGCAAGAACAACCTTTTGCGCCTGGCCCAGTACCAGGCGATGCAGGACGGGCAGAAGTGCTGCTATCTGGCGTCCAGGTTCATCTGGGGCAAGCTGCGGAATATGGCGGCCCTGTTGCAACGGGGCCGGCGTGAGGGGGCGATCGTTCCGGGCGGAGATGTGGAACGGTTGCACATGCTGGCAGAGGAAGTATTGCGGGTGATCCGGGATGGACGGGCTTTCTTCCCGTCCGAAGAACATTACTTCTGGTATTAACGGAAGGAGTGAGATAATGAATATTTTTGAGCAGGTTCAGTCCTATAAGGGCAAGCTGGGGCAGGAACTGAAGGACATAGCTTCAGCAGAGGGCAACAAAGATGAGCGCAGCAAAAGGCTGATCATGAGAACCGCCCTGATCTGCGGCACCCTGGCGGTGATCAACCCTCTGCCCCTGGGCGACTTTTTCGTGCTTACCCCTTTGCAGTGCCTGATGGTGGTGCACCTGGGACGGGTGCACGGTTTCGAGATCAGCGAGGAAAGGGCCAAAGAAATCATTGGTGAATTGCTGATGACAGTGGGCTGGGCCTTCCTGGCCAAGCATACCATTATCGGGCTTTATAAAACTTTCCTGCCCTTTGCCGGCGGTTTGTTTTCCTTCCCCCTGGTGTTTGGTTTTACCTACGCCCTGGGCAGGCTGGCAAACCACTATTTTGAATTAAAGGCCAGGGGGGAAAGGCCGGACCGGGAGTTGTTCCGCCGCCTGTGGGCCGAGGCCGTGAAGGAAGGCCAGGAACTGGGGAAAAAGATGCGGCCCGGCAGGGAGGACGGCCCCGTAACAAACAAAGGATAATCAGACAACCAACGGAGGTGGGTTATGATGAACCGCTGGGTTAAAGCCGGACAGAAAAGGCTGGATGAATTAAGTGTGATGATGGTTTACCTGTACCTGGTCAACCACCGCTATGATGAAATTGCCGAAGTACCCGATCATGATTTGATCCTGGAAGCCTTGAAGCGCTCCACCACTGAACTGGGTGACGATGCCACCTATGATGAGATGGCCGCTTACCTGCGGGGCTTTGACGAAGACCAGATCCAGGGAGTGGTGAACAACGTCAAGGGTATTTACCATGAAATGAAGTTTGTGGAAATGGAAAACAGCGATCACGACCGGTGGCATGCCGAACTGATTCCCGAAACCAACCACCCGGCCACCGATGTCCGGCTGATCGATCTGGAAAAGGGGAAAATAAAGGAGGTTTCCCTGAAGGCCACGGATCACGAAAGTTACGTGCTGGAAGCCCAGAGGGAATACCCGGGAGTGCCCCAGTATGTGACGGAGGAAGTGGCCCATATGCGAGGTGTTCACTCCACCGGTCTGCGGGATGATGTGCTGACCGCCCATACCGAGGAAGTAATCGGGGACCTGCGGGAAGCTCACCAGCCCACCGATTTCATACCCCACGTTACCCTGTGGACGGCTGCGCTGGCACTGGCCCCTGCGATAAAAGACTACAGGGAGGGCCGCCTGGACCGGGAGGCTTTGCTTGAAAAGGTGGTTAAAGTTACCGGGATGAAGCTGGCCAAGGCGGTGCTTTTCCTCTCCCTGTTAAGTTTTCCCGTTACGGCCATGCCCACCATGGCCTACCTGATTTTTACGCTGTTAAAGGAAATTTACCTGACTTATAAGGAGGCGTAGCTAATCCTGCTGGAAAATGAGCATATTTGTGGAAAAATGTTTGCCAGAAAGCAGGAAAAAATGAAGGTAATGGCGAAAAAACTCCTGAACCATTGATTAAGGCCATCGTACTGCCGGCTGGCCCTGAGGTTCCAGCCGGCGTGGGAATCTGGCCTTTTCCGGGGGCAGGGGCTTGTTTAAGCGGCAGGAAATTCTCCATCGTTACGGGGTCTTGCTGGACATCCTTTACCGGGCCAGGGAAGAGGGGCGGGCCGAAGTGGCCGTTTTTCCCGGCGGCTGGGTTAAAACCGATGATCTGGCTGATTACCTGACAAAAAAGTGTAAGGCAGGCAGGCGAACGGTGCAGCGGGATTTGCAATACCTCTCCCTTTACCTCGACCGGGCGCCCGGTTATGTGGCTTTGAAGGTGGGGGTGGGGGCGCCGCATTTGTTGCCCCTGGAGCTGCACCTGCCCGGCAAACAAAAGCAATTGGAGAATTTTATGGTATTAAGGGAGATATATGCCAGCAGGCGCCGGGAACTGACCCTCAGGGAGCTGATCAAACGTGCCCGGGATACCGGTGCCTGGGCTGAGGATTACCTGGACGGTGGAGATGATGAAGGGGATGTGCCGGGTGAAGAAAGGGTGGAAAGCTTTTTCCGCCGCCGGCTGGATGATCTGGTCAAGGCCGGCCTGGTGATTCAGGAGGAAAGATATGCCGGTAATCCCGGCCCGGGCGGCGGGAGCAATGTTACAGTCTACAAGGTGAATTCCGGGTTAATGCGGGATCTTACTTTGCTGCCCTCAGAGAGGGAAGCGCTGCTTGCCCACCTGGAACAAATCTCCATGAATGTGCCCATGTATGAGCAACTGGTTACCACCATCGCTTCCCTGGACGGCGGGGTCGGAGACGATGCCATGGACGAAGGATCTGGTGCAGAACCGCCGCGCCCGGCGGGTCATCCCCGGCAGCTCTGTTATATCCACGGACGGCCTCCCCGGGCGCATATTTCCGAGGAGATCATCGGAGCGCTGGATGAGGCCGCGCGGCGGGGGCAGGTGATGGAAGCCACCTACCGCCGCCGGCCGGTGCGCCTTTGCCCGGCGGCCCTGATCTGGCACCGGCGCAGCGGCCGGTGGTATGTGTTGAACTGGCGGGAGGGCAGGCGCCCCCAGGTCCTGCTGCTGGAACGGATCACCGGCCTGCGGCCCACGGGGGAAAGGTTTGGCGTGCCTTCCGGGGACGAGGTTCGGCAGACGTTGCGGCGCCGCTGGGGGATCAGCGACGATACCTGCTGCCGGGTGGAGCTTCTGGTCCGCAATACGTCCAATAATTTTACCGCTGTGGAAAAGGCCCGCCGGCTGTTCCAGGATAGGGAACCGGCGGCGGAAATAAAGGATACCCCGGCCGGTTTGCGCATTGGCTGTACCATTGAGGGTTTGTCCGAGTTTATGGCCTGGGTGAGAAGCCAGGCGGACGCGGTGGAGGTGCTGGATCCCGGCCGTATAAGGCGGCTCCTGGCCCGCACCGGCAGGCGTATGCTGGAGCGTTACGGCTGTACCCCGGAGGCGGGATGGGAAGATGAAGAATGAGCTGAAAAGGCTGGCCCGCCTGCTGCGCATTTTACGCGCCCACCCCGGCGGGTTGACGGAGGAGGAAATGGCGGAGTACAGCGGCCTTTCCCCGCAGGTGGTGGCGGAACTGCTGGAAAAGGCGGCAAAGATCTACGATTATACCCTCTGCTTAAGCCGCATAACCACTGCCCGGCCGGAAAAGGGGGGCGGTCAAAAGGCAGTCTGGCGGCTGGAAATGGGCAATTACCTGCCATTGCTGGATCTGTCACCCCTGGAGCTGCTTATCCTGTGGTCTGTTTTACAGGCAGCGCCGCCGGAACTGGCGGCAGTACGGGAAAAGGTGGAGCGGCTGCTGTTGACCCCGGCCCATGCGGAAACAGCGGCTGCTCTGGAGGAAGGGTGTGGTCTTGAGTCGGGGTCGGAAGAATTTCCCATCGATAATAAGCTGCAAAGCCAAAATTTTCAGCCGATCAATCATGAACTGGAAGACGAACCGGAGGCTTTGGGCTGGCAGACACTGCCGCCCCGGCTGGCCACGGCAGCAGCCATACAGGCCCGGGTCTCGCCGGTCTTTAAAACCATCCGCTCCGCTCTTTTCCAGAGGAACTATTTGCAGATACACTACCGGGCCCCGGGCTGGCCGGCGGCCAGGGAAATCACCGGCATACCCCTGGGTATGGTCCTGAACGCGGACACGGGGTTCTGGTATCTGGTCATGCGCCGGGCCGGCAGCCCGCAGGATGCGGTTTATCATCTGGACCGGATCAAAAAGGCGGCCGTCCTGCCCGGGCGGTTTAAACGGCCCGATTTTGACCTGCGGCAGTTTATGGCCCCCCGCTGGGGAATGGACATGAGCCCCCCGGTGCAGGTGGCCGTGCGCTTTTTCAACCAGGCCCGGGTGCTGGACAAGGTGCGGGCCGAACTTTCCCGCCGCGGCCTGCCCGTACCGGTGCCCGATGCAGACGGTTCCCTGCTGTTTGAGGGTGAAGTTTACGGTGTCTTAAGCTTTTTCAAGTGGGTGCTGTCCTTTGGTTCGGCGGCGGAAATTATCGAGCCGCCCGGATTGAGGGAAAGGGCCATTGCCGTGGCCCGGTGGTGGGCGGGGATGGGGGAGGAGTGTCCAAATTATTAACCTGCCCTGTTCACAGGTGGTGGTTATGACGGCGGGGTAATCAGGCTGGCAAGCCAGTGGCGGCCATTGCTGGAATGAAAAGAAGGAAAAACATGGCGGCTCTAAAGTGAAGGGAGGTACATGGACAGGGTGCAGTCAGCGAAAGAGCAGGCGGTCTGGGTCGATCATTTTACCGGGCGGCAGTTTCTGCTGGGAGAAGAGTACATAGCGGGGGTTAAAGGGTTCCTGGCGGCGCGGCTGGCAAAGAAAATAACAGATTCCCTAGCAAAAGGGGGCGGGCCGGGAGGAGAAGGGGGTTTTCCCGCCCCTGGGGCAGGGACAACAGGCTCTGCATCCCTGGAAGCGGCCCGGGCAGCCGGCGCGGCAGCCCGGTTCTGGGCCAGGGATTATTATTCCCTGATTTTCCCCCTTTCCTGGGGATTGGTGGTGGAACCCTGGGAGGTGGAAGGAACATTTTCCCTGCCGGCCGGTGGCGGATATAACCGCACCGCTGAGCGTGAGGCCGCCGGACAGGGCCATAGATGGGCCGGGCAGGGGCAGGGCGATGGTTTTCCGGCAGCACCGGCGGGAACTCAACAGGGCGGCTGGTTTAGGGCCGGGGAACCTGTGCCTGAAGTACACTGGCCCGATGTACCGGCAGCCGGCTGGCGGGAGTGCTTCCTCCAGGGCGGGGCGTCTCCACCGGTTTTGCCTGCCTTTCACGGGCGAAAGGAAGAACTGGTGGCGGATCACCTGGTGGCCTTTGCCGGACCGGCCCGGGTTCTTTTAAAAGAAATGGAATATGAGGGCCTTGACCCCGGGCTGGTGCAGGAAGTGCGCCTGGGCATTTTCTGGCACCATCTGGCCGACCAGCTGGCTGGCGATGCTCCCCTGGCCGCCCTGGCCGGCCGGTTCCCCCTGGCGGCAGCGGTGGCCCGCTGGCTTGATGGCGGGGGGGCGGCACCGGAGGGTGTTCCGGGGGAAGTCCTGGCCATGCTGCAGGAACTGCATGAGGGCCGGGGAGAAACGCCCCTCTACCTGGTGATCGGGGCGGTGCAGCGCATTAAAAAATATGTCTTTGCCGCCCCCGGATTGAATGAGGTGCGGGGCGCTTCCGCCCTTCTGGACAAGGCCACGGATAAAATAGCCCGGGTACTGGAAGAATGCCTTGGGCCGGAGGTCATCCTGCGGCAGGCCGGTTCGGCAGTGGTCTTTCTTGCTCCCGCGGATGGGCTGCAATGGCTGGCTGCCGACCTGCACCGCATATGGACAAAAATAGATACCGGCGGCAGGGCGGGGGAATGCGGCTGCGGGCCTTTACTTTTGCCGGATGACTTCGCCGGCGCGGGTGGCCCCGGCCGGGAAGACGACGGGGACGGCGGCGCCCTTTTCTGGGAGGGCTGGGTGCGGCAGTGCTTCCGGCGCAGTGCCGGCAATTTGCTGGTGGCCGCGGCTGCGGTTAAAACGTCCGCCTCCATGATGCACGGGGGATACGGCGCGGTTTCCACGGCGGCGTGGAACCGCCTGGCCCGGGACAGGCTGAAGGGTGACGGGCCCCTTCTTTTGACACTTCCCTTTGAGGAACGCTGTGCCTACTGCCGGCAGCAGCCGGCTGGGCTGCTCATCCAGGAACCCGAAGGAGAAAAAAAACCGGCCTGTCCCGACTGCGCCCGCAAGCGCCGGCGGGGCCGGGAAGAGCGGCAGGAGAATATCCGGCGCCTGCTGGATGGCAGCCAGATCAATACTCCGGCCGTCCTGGTTGGTAGGGCCGGGGGTAAAATTAGTCCCCCGGCGGAATTGAGCAAGCTCAACCCGGCGGTCAAAAGCCGGAGCAATTTGCTGGCCCATATTTACGGCGACGGCAATAACTTCGGCCGCGTGGTGCAGCAGTTGAGCAGCCTGCCCCTGGCCCTGCAGTGGACGCAGCGGGTGAAAGAGGGGGTGCGGGGAGCCCTGCTGGCCTCCCTGGGCCGGGCCGCCCGGGAGGCGGCCGCCGGGTGGCGGGATTTCAAGGGTTACGAACACCTGCCCTTCCAGTTGCTGGTTTTCGGCGGGGACGATCTGTCCCTGATTACTGCCGGGCGGATGGGCCTGGGGGTGGCGGCTTATTTCGTGCAGCTTACCGACTGGGAATTTGCGCCGGTCCCGGGCAAGGTGGCTCCGGAAAATGTCCCTTCCTTCAGCGTGGGCGTGCTCCTGGCCGATGATAAAACGCCGGTGCGGGTGGCCATGGAATATTGCGAGGGGCAGCTTTTAAAGGGCGCCAAGAGGAAGATGCGGGAAAAGAAAGGGGCCGGGGGCCTGGTTCACTTCCTGGTGGCTGACAGCCTGGATGCCCTGCCGGCAGATGTGGATGCCTATTTCAACCGTTACCTGCTGAAAAAGGGCCGGGACGGCGTTTTGAGCCTTTCCCTGCGCCCTCTGGCTGCGGCTGAGCTGCTGGCCTTCCTGGACCTGGGCAGAAGGGTCCTGCCCCATAAAGGAGTATACCGGCGCCTGGCCGAGGCCTATTTAAAGAACCACATTCTATCGGCCATGCTTTTTTATGTCTACCAGCAGAGCCGGATGAAGGGGAGCGCCGGCGACGGGGAAAACATATACGGCCTTTTATCCGAAGCAATGGAGTTTCCAGGTATGAACGGCAGGGTTTCTTTGTTCCCGGCGGTGGAGGACAGGCAGCGTTACCTGCCCGGCGGCGGCAATTTGAAAAATGGCTACCGGTATTTTGCACCGGTGTGGGACCTGCTGGAGATTGTTAAAACCCTGGAGTAAAGGCAGGATCCGGCCGGGGCCGGCATTGACTTGCGGTTGCGGGGAGGGAAGCATCCGCCCGTTGACGGGGTGATCATGGCCCGGGAGGGCGAAATGATGAAAGAAATGGATGAAGGGGGTGCTGACAATTTGGTTTTGACGCTGGAACTGCCCGTGGAAGTAAAAATGAGCTCACCCTTTTTTACCGCCGGTGCCGGGCTGCGGTCGCCGTCGGCCGACCGCTGTTTATTGACCGACGGCGCCGGGCTGCCCTATATCAGCGGTGCTACATTAAAAGGCCGGGCCCGGGCCACCCTGGAGCGTATTTTGCGCAACTGGCAGCTGGCCGTCTGTGAGCCGCCCCGGCCGGAAATGGTCTGCCCCCACCACCCGCACCTGGCCGGGGAGGAGGAACCCTACTGCCTGTGCTGCCGCGTTTTCGGCAGCCCCAGCCGGCCGGGCCGGGTTTTCTTTGCCGATCTCGCCCTGGATACATACCGCCAGGAAGTGGAGCGCTGGATGGTGCCCCAGCCGGGGGTGGCCGTGGACCGCTATACCGGAACAGCGGTGGCCGAAAAGCTGTATGTCACCGAAGTGCTGAGGCCTCCCTTTGAAGTGCACCCTGCCTTTAAAGGCAGTCTGGTGGGAACGCTGAACCGGCAGGAATGGGGGCTTTTGATCCTGAGCCTGTTGTTAATTGATTACCTGGGCGGGGGCAAGGCCCGGGGCTGGGGCCGGGTAGAGGTCAGCTGCCGGGAGCCGTCGGTGGTTAACCCCCGGGGAGAGCGGGTAAAGGTGGAGGATCTGCTGGAAGAGGTGAGGAAGCTTGCCCCTGTATAAGGTTGTTTACCGGGCCGAAAGCCCCCTGTCCCTGGGGGACGGGTTTGAATACCAGAACCTGCGCACCACCCGGGATTACATCGCCGGCGGCGTGTGGCGGGGGGCGCTGGCGGCCATGTACCTGGGACAGCTGGGCCTGGAGGCGGGAGCGGGGAAAAGAATAAGCTGGGGAAATATGCCGCCGGAGTTTACCGCCCTTTTTCAAATAAACGGGGAGGGCGCCCGTTTTGGCTTTCTGTACCCCCGGTGGTCTTCCGATACGCAGGGACTGCTGAAGGGGGACGACCTGGCCGCCCCCGTTCCTTTAAGCTATTTTTCCTGCAAAAACCATCCCGGTTTTGAACACGACGATGGCCACGGGGTGCACGATTACTGGAATGACCGGGTGAGGCAACTGGCCGGGGAAAAACCGGACCGGCTGTCCTGCCGGCAGTGTGGTGGCCGGATGGAACTTTTACGGGGCAACCTGGCCGGCCAGCCCGGCAGTTTTCAGCTGGTGAAGACGGGCCGGGCATCCCTTACCCGGGTGGGGTTAAACCGGTTCACGGAAACGGCGGAAGAAGGCATTTTATATGCGGTGGAAATACTGCCACCCCGCCGCTTGAAGGGCAAAGAAGAGCAACTGCATTTTTCCGGCTGGCTTGATCTGCCGGAAGGAAAGGAAAGGGACGTGGAAAAAATCCTTTCCGTCCTGCCCGGCCGGGAGGGCGGTTATTTCCTGCCGGTGGGCACCGCCCGTTCCCGGGGGCTGGGACACGGTCTTCTTTTCTTAAAGCCACTGGCCGGTAAGAAGGCCCGGCGGGTGCAGGGCCGCCCGGGAATGCGCCTTGGTGACGGGTGGGTTTATGTGCCCCTGCTGGCCCGCTCGCCCCTGGTGGTGCGGGGGGAGGACGGCCGGCCGGTGGCCCTGCCGGGCAAAAGGGAACTGGCTGCTTACCTGGATCAGGTGCCCGGTGCACTGGAGCCGGTGCCCGGGGCATCCTTTGTGGAGTGGGGCGAGGTGTCCGGCTATTCCCAGGTCTGGGGGCTGCCCAGGCCCCTGACGGCAGGGGTGATGCCCGGAAGCGTATTGACCTACCGGCTGCCGGAGGCGGAGGAAGAGGCCCTGCACCCCTGGCTGGAGGAGCTGGCCGCAAAGGGCCTGGGAGAAGGCACCGCCTGGGGCTGGGGTGAACTGGTGGTTATCAAGGGCTGGATTTGACGGAAGGGAGGGCAGGCTGATGGCTGATATTTACCACGTCAGCGGTAAGCTGGATGACCAGCTGGTGAGATGGGCGGAAGAACTGGTGGTGCAGCGGGCCGGCAAACTATCGAAAAAAGATGCCGCAAAGTCGCAGATCCAGAAGGCTATTGAGACGGCGGCGAAAGCGGGCTCGCCCCGGGTTTTTGCCAACTGGCTGCGCTACCAGTGGAGCCGGGAAAGTTCCGGGGATCTGTGGGGCATAACGGAAGATAACGGGGGAAAGAAGGCGCTGGCCCAGGCCATACTGGAGGTTATTGACAAAATCAAAAATGAGACGGGTGAAAAAAGCCTTTTCGAAGAAGAAAGGAATAAACGGGTGATGTACCTGGCGGCCCGTTTTCTGGGTTACCTGAAGCGCTCCGTGGTGGCTGCGGACAAGCTGAAGGGACTTCCCGGGATGAAGTGATGGGGGGGAAGGCAATGGCGGAAAGAATGTTATGGGACAGGATGCGCAACCGCCTGGTCATCCGGGGCGAACTGGAGGCGGTGACGGCCTTCAGGGTGGGCCAGGCGGCGGAGACCTCCCCCGTGGCGCCGGACCTGCCGGTGATGCAGGACGAAAGGGGCCGGCCCTATATTCCCGGCTCTTCCCTGCGGGGGGTGCTGCGCAGCCATGTAGAAAGGCTGGTGCGGACATTGCAGCCGGTGGAAAATGGCCGGTATGCCGGCCGGGGGGCGTGTATTCCCGTCCACGAGAACCAGTGGTGCATTCCCAAAGAAAAGATGGAAAAGCCTAGCGAAAAAGCCCGCATGGATAAAACAGGCTTTGAGCTGGCCGCCTGGGTATATGATCAATCCTGCCTGGTCTGCCGTCTGTTCGGCTCCCCCTGGCTGGCTTCCCGGGTGCGCTTTACGGATTTATTTCCTGCCGGCGAGGCCGTGCTGGAGGAGCGGGATGCCGTGGCCATAGACCGGGAAAAGGAAACAGTGGCCCACAAGTACGACTTTCAGGTGGTTGCTCCCGGCGCCGGCTTTGCCCTGGAAATACTGGCGGAGAATGTGCAGGATGTGGAAATAGGGCTTCTTTTATGGGCTTTAAACGAACTGGAGGAAGGATTTATCCGCCTGGGCGGCTTTAAGGGGCGGGGTCTGGGCCGGGTGAAGCTTTCCCGGCGGGAAGTGCTCTTTTTGGATGGTACCCGGGCGGGGGATTTGCTGCAGTACGCCCGCAAAAGGGAAATGCCTCCCATGGATGAAAGAAGACAGCAGGAGTGCATAGAAGAACTTTTTAACTTTTTAAGAGGGTGAGAAGATGCACGGCCGCTTATATAACCAGGTGGAAATGAAGATGCGCATCCGGCCGGTGACTCCCCTGCTGATTAAATCGGGGCAGGACGCGGCCACGGCTTTGGATCCCACCCTGCCGGATATGAATTTTGTGCGCACCCGCCTGCGTACGGGTGAAGAGGTGCCTTATATACCGGGGTCTTCCTTCCGGGGGGTGCTGCGCAGTCACGGGGAGAGGCTGGTGCGTACCGTAAAGGAAGAAGGTGCCTGTAATCTTTTTGGCCGGAAAAAGGAACAAAAGGGGACTTTACGGCCCAATTGCATTGAGCATCTTGATGGACTGGATAAAAGGCCGGCGGCAGAAATCTACAATACTTCCTGCTATACCTGCCGCATCTTCGGCAATACGGGCATTGCCGGCCGGGTGCAGTTAACCGACTTCATGCCCCCGGAGGATAACAGCCTTTTTACCGGCGTCAGGCACGGGGTGGCCATTGACCGCATTACCGGGGCGGTGGCCCACGGCCCCTTTCAACTGGAAACGGTCACTGATGGTTATTTTGACGGCACCCTGGTCATGCGCAATTTTACCCTGGGCCAGCTGGGCCTGGTGGCGGCTGCCCTGCTGGATATGGCCGACGGGCTGGTGGCTCTGGGTTACGGCAAGTCACGGGGGCTGGGCCGGGTGGAGATTGCCTGGCAGAAACTATCCTTCCGTTTTTGCACCGATCCCGGCGCCGGGCTGGCCGGTGTGGGGGCCCTGGCCGGGCCAAACGTCCGGGAGCAATTCTCCCTCCCGGCTCCGGAAGAGGATAGGCTGGCGCTGCCGGAACTGGTGACTGCCCGGCGGGGCGGGTTCTGGGAGACTTCCCTGGAGGGCATGGCGGCCCGGGACTGTCTGGAGCAGCTGGTGCCCCTCTGGACGGCGGAGGTGTAGGGGTCATGGGGACGGGTCTGGTGAAAATCATTGACGGTCACCCTGCAGAAATTGGTACCATGTGGCAACAACTGGTGCAGGCGGTGCTGCCCGGCCTGCAGGCCGGGGGCAGTGAAGCCTGCCGGGATGGGGATTCCGGCGGGGGATGGATGGACATGTCTATGGGAGAAGGGATGGAAATAAGGTGCCGGCCGGTGAGGGAGGGGGAGATATTTTTCACCGCCTGGTCCGAGGGGGAGCTGGTTTTGCCCCGGCCCTGGCGGGGGGAGGATGCGATGATGGAGGAACCCTGGTACGAGATGCGTTTTTTCTCCCCCGGCTGGGAAATCCGCCGCCTGCGCCGGGGAAAGAGGGAAAGCCTGCTCTTTCTGGGTGAGGATGAAGCAGTGCTGGATGAATTGTTGCTCCCATTGGGTGCTGGTGAAAAAACCAGTTGTATCCCTTACCCGGTCTGTGAGCCGCACCTGCATTTTCTCTGGGGCAAGGAACGGCAGCATGGCCAGGGGCAAAAACTGCGGGTGGAGGTGCGCTTTCCCCGCCCTTTAGACTACGGCCTGACCGGGGATCAGTGCCAGTATCGCCTGGCCCTGCGGTGCATGCACTACCTGGATCGAGAATTCTGCCTGCGTGAAATGCGTTACCGGGATATGGTTTATGTGCAGGCAAGGGGGGAGCGCTAAAATGGGAGAAAAGCCGTATTTCATTTTACCTTTTCCGGGAAAGGCGGTAAAGCGCGGGGCTGGTGCCGGCCATTATTCCTTAAACCCCGTACCTGACGCTTTGAGCGGCAGGCTGGTGCTGAAGGCAAAGGTGCTGCGGCCCTTGAGCGTTTACGGGGGGATCAACGGCCCGGTGCGGGCGGGGCAGAGGGAAGGGATTGGCCTTTTGCAGTTGACCTGTTACCGGAATCAAAAGGGGAAAGCGGTGGAAAGGGTGGTCTTGCCCGGCTCTTCTTTCAAGGGGCTTTTGCGCACCGTGGTGGAAAGCATCAGCCTTTCCTGCCTGGGAGCCTTAAAACCCGCTTTGCGTAATTATCTGGACCCCCAACTGGAGCTTTTAAGGTGCCGGGAAGGGGAAAGGCGGGTCTGCCCGGCCTGCCGCCTGTTCGGCACCCAGGATTATGCCGCCCGTGTGCAGGTTAGGGATGTTTTCCTGGACCCGGCAGTGCTGGCGGTAAAATCCACGCCGCCCCTCTGGGCGCCGGCCAGGGGGAGGGGCCTGCCGCAGGTTTACCTGGCAAACAGGAACAGGGCCAAAGGGCGCAAGTTCTACCTGCACTCCCAGGTCACCGGTGCCGGGGAGTACCGCACGGCCATCAAAGAGGGGACCGGATTTACCCTGGAAATATACTTTTATGGCCTGTCCCGTCCGGAGCTGGGCCTGCTGGCCGCCGCCCTGGGTGTGCACCCCCGGTACCGTTTTTTATTAAAAATGGGGGCGGCCAAGCCGGTGGGCTGGGGCGCCATTGAGTTATCTCCGGAAAGGCTGGAATTGTGCGGGAATGTGGCTGAGAGCGGGCGGATGGGCGCTGGATTGCGGGAAGTGACCGGTCCGGCCCTGGAAGGTTTTCTTCAGGAAGCCGTGGCCGGCGCCCTGGACGGGGGGCTGATTGAAGAGGCTTCCCTGGAGAAATTAAGCCGGGACCTGGCTCCCGGAACACTGAACTCGCCTCCCGTATCCCTGCCCTATTGATGTAATCCGGTTAATTCAAAGGGGTGAGAGATTCATGCCCGACTGGGATGCCATCCACCAGGAAGCGGAAAAGATGGTGGACAGGATCAAGGGGATAGATTTAAGCGTGGTCAAGGAAACCATTGATTATTTCATTGCCCGCCGCTACGATCGGGCGGCGGTGGAAAAATACCTGCAGCTGATGAGCACCAATCCCCCCCGCCGCAGCAACAATAGCAGAAAGTATTACCAATCCATGCGGGATGTGTGGAAAAGCCTGCGCACAAAGCTTACCGGTGCCGACCTGGCCCGGGCCCTGGCCTGGGCCGAACGCCTGGCCCGGGTGGAGAGGTGGCGCTAGGTGGGAGAAGTCAGGACGGTTCCCATTGAGATCTGGCAACCGCAGGTTTTTTACGAGTGGTTGATTGAGCAGGCAAAAGAGGATCGGTTAAGTGAATCAACCATAAGAGCAATGAAAAAGATCTTAAGTTTAGAACAGGGCCTGGAGCTCAAGGAAATAATTTCTTCAGGGAAAATAATGGTTTATGAATTTGACGATCTTCTTGACGCATTAAGTGATGACGATTTTAAGGAATTCGTCGATAGTATAATAATTGATAAGAATATAAGTGATGATCTAGAATTTGAGATCGATTATAATATTTTAAAGGATAAACTGAAGAAAAATTATGGCCGAATAAGTTGTAGGCCTCAGTGGGGGATGTGGGAATTAATTAGAGAGATGCGCTCACAATATGTCAAACTGCAAGTATATAGTTCTGAAATTGATCCACCAGTAAAAATGCTCTACAGAAAAAATGCCAGCACTTTTATACATGAAAGCATTGATAAATTTTTCACTTATGCGGAAAAGATTCTCGATCTGATAATATATTTTCTACATGATTTCATTAAAGCCAGGCATATGGCTAATCAAAGCGATCAAATACTAGAGGAACTTAAAAAAATGCAAATGAAGAATAAATTTATTTGGAATGAAAAAATGAATTACATTTATGAACTCGCACATTATATATATGATATATATGAACAAAATGAATGGAAAAATAATGATAATTCAAATAGATTAAAAAAGTTTCTCTTATATTTAATAGAGCCGAATAAAAAAGTTGTTATTGATAATAAATTCATTGACTGCAAAGAAGTTAATAAGGATAAACGTTACATAGATTGTTATGGACCGATGATGCAAAAATTTTTATTGTTGAAAGATTTGAGAAATGACACCAGGCATTCTACTTTCGGCTATAATCCCAGGGAAGCATTTACAATCCCCCCAAAATATGAATTAACTATAACTAAAATCAATGATGAATTTAATGAACTCTATAACATGGTCAAGGATATTGATGGTTTTTCTATTTGTCGCATTCTTGGTTTTTCAATTAACCATTATATTATGCCTGAGCTTACGCTGGCTATTTCAGGTGGTGAGCTTATTAGTACACGTTTTACAAGTCTGAATAAATTAAATTATCTTGGTGAAGAAGATGGTATAAAAGAAAACGAGGGCATATTTAGGGTTATAGAGCAATACATGTCTAAAGGCATTGAATTGTTTCTTTTCCCTACCAAAATCTATGGAAACGAATATATATTAAATCCGATCTTGTTTAAAGGTACCCAATTAATGAGTGAATCTGGTAAAACCACAGTCGATTTATATGTTAAGCATCAAGAAAGGAGTGATTAATTTGGCCAGGACAAAGCCCCATACATTGATTTGTACGGTAGGAACCAGCCTTTTTTATCCCAACCTTTCTCAGTTGGCGGAAAAGAACCCGCAGGAATCACCATACCGGGAATTGGTGGCGGCCTACCGCAGCGGTGATTGGGAAGGCGTGGCCCTGGGTTTGCATCAGCTTGATAGTCAGGATAGGCTTTGTGGTGCGGAAATAAACTCCATTGCGGATCTTATCCAGCATGGCATTTTTGACAGGAACAACGCCACGCTGGTTTTTTGCCATTCCATGACGGAGGACGGAAGAAATGTGGCCTGTATACTGGAGAAATATTACAGTCTAAGTGACTTTGGTGTTAAGACTTATGAAATAGAGGACCTTCAGGATGCAGAACCGAAGCTCTTTCGTACTAGAGGTTTACGCAACCTGGCGAAAACCATCAGCCGGGTTATTCTAGAGAGGGGAGCTTCCTTTTGCGCCATTAACGCCACCGGTGGATACAAGGCCCAAATAGCCATTGCCGTGTTGCTGGGGCAGGCCCTGGGGGTTCCCGTATTTTATAAACACGAAAGATTTAACGAGATTATCGCCTTCCCACCCATGCCGGTAGCCCTGGATTTTAGCCTGTGGATGAGTAAAAGCGGCCTGCTTTTCCTCCTGGATCGGGAAACAGTCCGTGAAGATGATGTAGCAGAGGACTGGGACGAGCGCCTGGAAGCCCTTGTAGAACGGGTGGAGATTGACGGGGTCAATTATCTGGAACTAAATCCAACAGGACAAATATTTCATGAGACTTTTCAGGGCCGTTACCGGAGTGACAGGGACAGGGTTTTGCCTCCCCCGGCTCTGGAGAAAAGAAGACCGCATTTAACAGATCACGACTGGGGCAACAGCCGTGAACCCATCCTGGCTTTTATGAGTGCGGTGACTGAAAGACCCTATGTCAATCACTGCCGGACCCATTACTGGAATCCGGATCTACCTTCGCCTACTTATTTCCGCCTCAAAGGAGAAGAAATCGAAGGTATTTTCAGCAACGGCACCTGGACGGTTAAGATTAAAGTGGAAACCACTGCCGTTACTCCCGGCCAGAGGGAAGCCTGTGTGGCCGACCTGAATAACTGGCTAGCCAGGGAAAGTTATTGATATAAAATGGGTTCCTTCCTAAAGTTAAACACTACCATAGTCAGGGTGCCGCCCGGCACTCACCAAAATACGACATTGCTCCTGGTATTTCAGGAATGACCAAGAACGAAAGAAAGAAGGGGTGACAAAAATGCCTTCCAGGGAAGAAACCCTCTCCCTCCTGGCCGCCCAATGGGAGAAAATGCCCCGGGGCAGTCAGGAAGAGCGGAACGCCGTAGAACAGTTTTACCGGGAGAAGATCATGCCCCTTTTGGTGGAAACCTTTGTGGCCCGGGAGAGGCCAAAGGTTACCAGGGAATATGACGGCCTGATCCTTTCCCTGGGCGAGTCTTACCAGCCCCTGGTACTTTCCATAGCCACATTAAAACCAGAGCGGGTCTTCTTCCTGGTCACCGAAAAGTCCCGGCGCTACCTGGACGTGGTGGTTGAACTGACAGGGTTGAAACCGAGCCAGTACGACTACGCCGAGGTGGACAAGGATAACCCCCTGCAGATTTACCAGGCCATTAAAGAAATTTACCGGCGCTGGGGCCGGCCGTCCAGCATCGCCCTGGACTTCACCGGCGGCACCAAGGCCATGTCCGGCGGTTCGGCCATGGCCGGGGGGATGATCGGCGCCGACATGGTTTATATTGCCAGTTCCCGGTACTTAAGCGACCTGCGCATACCTTATCCCGGTTCCGAGCACCTGGAATTTATCCCCAACCCCTACCAGGTATTTGGCGACCTGGAGGAAGAAAAGGCTTTGGAATTGATGGTCAAGTATGATTATGCCGGGGCGGGCCGCATCTTTGCAGAGCTGGCCAGGGCGGTACCCGATCCCCGCCGTTACCAGGTTCTGGGCCACCTGGCCCGGGCCTATGAAGCATGGGACAATATCGATTTTCCGGTTGCTGCGGCTGAACTGGGGCAGGTAATCACCATGGTGCAGCAGTACGGCCGGAATCAGAAAGATTTTGTCCTGCACGACCGGCTCGGCAAGCTGAAGCAGCAGCATGATGCCCTGGTGCTGCTGAGCGAAAAGACCGCTGAATTGAAAAAACTGCTGAAAAGAAACAGGGAGAGGGAAGCAGGTGGCATAGTGAAACTTTTGCAGGACAGGGAGTTTGTCCAGATCCTGATGGCCACCATTTACTGCAACGCCCTGCGGCGGGAGGAGCAGGGCAAGCTGGATATGGCCGCCCTGCTGTTGTACCGTCTCCTGGAGATGATCGAACAGGCGGCCCTGGCGGCTTACGGCCTGGATACGGCCGATCCTGACTACAGCTGCTTGCTCAAAACTTCGCCGGAAGGCCCGGGGACAGGACCGGCCACCATGGAAGAGTTGCAGCAAAGATATGAAACGCTGCGGGCAAAAATATTTAAAACTCAGCCGGCGAAAGTACCCCTGCCGGGCCAGGTTTCCCTCTTTAACGGCTACCTGCTATTAAAGGTCATTGATGATCCACTGGCCAGGGACATCAACCTGCACCGCTTAAACGGCCTGATCGAAAAGCGCAATTACAGCCTTTTTGCCCATGGATTTGAAGTGGTGGATGAAGAGGATTACGCCGGGTTTAAAAAGCTGGTGGAGGACATTGCCGCGGCCTTCCTGGCAGCCGGCGGCAGCAGTCTGGCAGAGCTGCTAGACCGCTACCAGTTTCTCCGCCCGCCCTTTTAATGGAACTATTAAGCGGGGATTTGCTGGATGCCCTTCTGGGGGTGGCGGAAACATTGATACCGTTCTCCTTCCCCGCCGGGTGCCCGCTTCATTTTCTAACAAGAAAGAGGAGACCATTGTCGGGTTGTTGTTTGTGGGCATAACCAGGGCCACAAAGTGGGTTTACCTGAGTACGTGCCGGGACAGGGCGCTGACCGTGCCAGGAAGGGTGGATCCCCTGGCGGCAGAGGGAGTGATCACCATCCAGACCGGACAGGCTTCTTCGCCTGCGTCACCAGAAGGTCTGGCTAATGGAAAAGGGCAGGGCGATGAAGATAACCCGGATATCCTGGATGAATTGTTATAAGGCTGCGGGTTCATGTTCTTCAGGATGGGATACCCGATCACCGGTACTTTTCAGGCACTGTCCCATGCCCATGGTCGTCTTTTGTCCCACCCCGGTGTAAAAGGCCAGGCGGGCCAGGAGGTCCAGCTGCCGGGTATAATCCGGGTATGTCCTGGCCGCCTGTCTTCCCATACCAAAGGTGCAGTTACCCACAAAACCCACGAAAAGGGCATTTTTCCCGTAATTGATGATATCGGTATGTACGTTAAATTCCGCCGGAAAAACGTACTGATCCACAAAATCCAGAAGGTCACCCTTTAAAGGACGTTCCGGGCAGAAATAATGCCACTTCTCATAAAGACCCTGAAAAACCAGCCGGGGCAGTGGCAGGGGCATGTTTTTGTCTCCCCGGCGGAAAGTGGTGGGAGAAGCAAAGGTTAAGCCAATGGTATCACCGCCCGTGGCCTGCTCGTAGAGATCCAGTGGATCGGCATGCCCGGGCCAGGGGTCTTCCGCAGTGGGTACCACCAGGACATCCTTTACCGTCACCGGGGAGCCCGTCAGCTTCAGGCCAAACCCCCGGTGGATGCCCAGAAGGTAACCGGCCAGTTGAAGAAAGGGACGGTCCTCCAGCAGGGTAAAGCGCACCCGGCAGAGACTGCCGGCCGGCAGGATGGGCGGGGTACTACCCGCCTGTTTTAAGTGGCTTCCCCGGACCGGCCGGGGGGATACTCCTTGCCCTTGCGTATTCCCGGCCGGTTCCGGGGTAATGTCCCTACTGGTTTGCCGGTAGCGGTTCTTATCGCCCGGCCCTGGCTGCTCCCGGGGCAGCAGGTGAACAGGCAGGCCGGGGATGATTCCACCGGCTGCCGGTTTGCCGGAGCAAATTTCGGTCCAGGGCATGTTCCCCCGGTCTGCCGGCAGTTCCAGTACCGTAAGCGGTGAAACGGTAAACGGACGGTAATGGGCATTGTCGTGGATCAGGCTGGCATAGGCAGCATCGCATCGTTTTAAGAGATAATAAAACAGGCCGTGCAACCCCCGCCCCAGGTGGTGGGTGATGACGATATCCTTTTCAATGTATAAATGTAAGACGAGGCTGTAAAGCAAGATTTTCTTCTCCTTTCCTGTGCCCCTTATGAATTAAAAAAATTACTGTAGGAGAACCGGCAGGGAGAAGGGATGAAGGATGGAAGAAAGACCTCACCGTTTTGTGCCACGAACGAGCACCAGAAAATGGCACCCAAGGTAAGGTCTTAACAATTATTATACAACACATTCGGGATCATTTCCTGCAGGTGGCAGAAAATCTTTTGGAGCTTTGGGAGAAGGGCACTGACTATCCGGCCTTTCAGCAAAGGCTGAAATCGGAACTCAATGAGCTGGGCCAGAAGATCTGCCAGGATGTATTTGGAAGCTCCCGGTGGCAGGGGGTTCCCTGGTGCAGCGTATTCTTGCGGAAGAGGTTAAAGGGCTGACCGGAGGTTACTTCATTTTGGAGCCGGACCCTGAATCCGCAGCCGAAAAACTCCTGGAAGCCATCAATGATCGCCGGGCCGGCCTGGGATTGCCTTATTAGAGGTCACCAACTGGTTTTTGCGCTGCTTTTTCCATACCGTTACCGTTACAGTTTAAGATCCTGGTTTTAACTACATAAGCCCTCCCCTCGGGGAGGGTTTATACTTGAAGTCTTGCTTTTACTCCATGTTTTGGTGAAATAATGTCTAAAAACAACGCAAGGTGCTGGTTTCATCGTGTTTTTTTTAAATATATTGAAATGGCGTTCATATTGGCAGGTAACGCAAATTATATGCAAAAATGTGTTGCAAATCGCCCATTCCTTTGCTATAATGGCATTGCTCTATAAGTTACAGCGAAAATATGTTAAATAATTTTTGAAAGGATTAGAAAATATTATAGGTACAATTTTCTTATGCTTAAAATAACAAACAAAATAACAAACTGGTCAAAGGCAGGTGGCTTGCAGGCTTGGGTGCAGAATATTCAGTCTATAAGCGGTGCTTAAAAGATTACCTGCGCTAATTCCATTTTCGTAGCCAAGGAGGGTAATTATGGATTTCGGGCATTATTTAATTGCCGGGGTTATGCCCTATGTCGCCGTTGCTTTCTTTGTTTTGGGATTGGGGTATAAGATAGTCTACTGGTTTAAAGCCCCCATGCACCTGCACTGGGAACTCTTTCCTTACCCCCATACTATGGCGGAACAGCTTAAGGAAATGATTACCGAAGTTTTCACCCTGCACAGCCTGTATCGTTTCAATCGCAAACACTGGCTGCCTTCCCTGATGATGCACTGGGGCTTTTATTTGCTCGTTGGTTGGCTGGTTGTTTTGCTTTTGGGCTTTTCGTTTGCTGCTTATGTGGGTACAACCGGGGGTGTTTTGGTTCTTGCCGGTTCCTTCTCGCTGTTTTTACTGCGGCTTTTGGACGCAGAAGTGCGCAAAATATCGGCCCCGGTTGAATATATCAACCTGATTTTTGTCTTCCTCCTGGCCTCCAGTGGCCTGTTCAGCGGCTTTTTAGGGGATATCCAGTTAGTGAGGAGTTATTTCCTTAGTTTGCTTACCTTTAAACCTGATGCATCCATTGCGGCTGATTACCTGACACCGTTATTGTTGTTTGAGCTGTTCCTGATTTATATTCCCTTTACGCGCATGGCCCACTTTGCGGCCAAATTCTTTACCTACCACAAGATTAAATGGGGTGAGCTGCATTAATGCCTGCCGTAGTAGCGCGCAAAGTATTTGATGACTACCGTGTTCTGTCCGATGAAGCGTTAAGACCGCATGAGCCCAGGGTGGAAAAATTCCTGCAGGCCATGCGGAAGTCGCTCCAGCAAAAGGAAAACTGGACCTTCTGGTTGCCTTATACCCTTTCCCTCGATACCTGCATGAAATGCGGCACCTGTGCCGAGGTCTGCCCGGTTTACCAGGCCACAGGGCGCAAGGAGATCTACCACCCGGTTTACCGCACCGATATGCTGCGGAAGATCTATAAACGGTACTTTACCCTGCCGGGGAAACTCTTTCCCTGGCTGGTAGGGGCGGAAGACCTTACGGAGGAAAAGCTCAACGCCCTGGCGGAAAACGTTTACCGGTGCACCATCTGCCGCCGCTGCTCTTACGTCTGCCCGGTGGCTATTGACAACGGGGTGATTGTGCGGGAAGCCAGGAAGATCTTTGATGCCATCGGCATTGCCCCGGACGAGCTCAAGAAAAAGGGAACCCGGCTGCAGTTGCAGGCCGGCAACGCCACCGGAATGCCTGCGGCAGCCTTCCTGGACATGGTGGAGTTCCTCGAGGATGAAATCGAAGAGACCAGGGGGTATCGAATTAAAATACCGGTGGATAAAGAGGGCGCCGAATTCCTGCTCATGCACAATGCCGGCGATTACCTGGCCTTTGCCGAGACGGTAATGGGCGCCGCTGAAGTCATGCATGCAGCCGGTGTCGACTGGACCCTGAACTCGCCGAATACGGGGATTAACGACGCCGTTAACTACGGCGTGTTCTACAGCGACGTGGAATTTTCGGCCGTTATCAAGGCCCATGTGGAAACTGCCCGGAAATTGGGGATTAAAAAGCTGGTTGTCGGGGAGTGCGGGCATGCTTTCGAGGCCCTGAAGTACCTGATCCTGAGGCTGATCCCGCCCGAGGAGAGGCCCTTTGAAGTAATAAGCATCCTGGAGCTGGAGGACCAGTGGATCCGGGAAGGGCGCATTAAAGTTGACCCGCAGAAAAACCCGGAGCCGGTTACCTTCCATGATTCGTGCAAGCTGGGCCGCCTGGGCGGAATGTTTGAAGAGCCCCGCCGGATCTTGAAGGCCTGCTGCCCCGATTTCCGCGAGATGACGCCCAACCGGGAAATGAGCCTGTGCTGCGGCGGCGGCAGCGGCTTTGCCATCATGGAAAAGGGAGGTTTCCTGAAGTTCCGCATGGAAACCTACGGCAGGCTCAAGGCAGAACAGCTTAAGGCCACGGGGGCCAAAGTCGTTGCCTGCGCCTGTTCCAACTGCAAGGCGCAGTTCCGGGAGATCATCAATTACCACAAGCTGCCCATGCGTTATGCCGGCGTCAGCGAATTGCTGGCCAACGCCCTGGTACGCTAAAGGCAGGAGCGGTAAAGTAGACATCTATGACGCTTTCAGCGTTACTGCCGTTTTGCATACGGAAGCGAACGGAGCGAGCGCGTGCAAACGGCAGGCAATAGACAGATTAAGGCCGGCCGGTGCGCCGGCCTTTGCCAATTATGAACCGGTGTGCGGTTGCAGCACGCCGGTTTTTTTTGGTGATATTTGAGCGCCGTGATGAGGATTAAACGCTAAAAAAGTGAAGGGAATTGGGGATGCGCCGCCTGACCCAGGATGCTTCCAGTTTCTAGAATGTACATATGATAATTAATATCAGCGAAAAATTAACGGAATATAGTTGAAAACCTGTTACCCCTCTGCTATAATGGGATTACCAATTAGTACTGGCGAAATCATCACTAATAATTTTTGAAGACATAAGTAAATCTTATAGTTATTTTTTCACTCATACTTAAAATAGCCAATCCAGGTTAAGGCGGGTGTGGTCCGGTGAAGAACGAAAAGGGAGTTTCCGGTTCGGTACTGGTGGTTGGTGCCGGGATCAGCGGCATGCAGTCGGCCCTGGACCTGGCCGAAAGCGGCTTTAAGGTTTATCTGGCGGAGGAAAAGTCGGCCATCGGCGGTACCATGGTCAGGCTGGATAAAACCTTTCCCACCAACGATTGCGCCATGTGCATTGTTTCCCCCAAGCTGGTGGATACGGGAAGGCACCTGAACATTGAAATCCTCACCAATACCAGCTTGACGGCCCTTCACGGAGAGGCAGGCAATTTTCGTGCCACATTAAAACAAAAGGCCCGTTACGTGGACCTTTCGAAATGCACCGGCTGCGGTGAATGCGCCCGGGTGTGCCCGGTGGAGGTGGACAATGAATTTGACGCCGGCCTGGGCAGCCGCAAGGCCATTTATAAACTTTTTTCCCAGGCTACGCCCGGCGCCTACGCCATCGAAAAACGGGGTATTTCCCCCTGCCGGGCGGCCTGCCCCGCCGGGGTTAACGTGCAGGGTTACGTGCAGTTAATTAAGGCCGGCAAATACACCGAAGCGTGGCAGACCGTTTACCGCGACAATCCCTTCCCGGCCATTTGCGGTCGGGTTTGCACCCATCCCTGCCAGTCCGCCTGTCACCGGGCGAGTGTGGATGGGCCGGTAAATATCAGGGCCCTGAAGCGCTTTGCCGCCGACCAGGCCTATCAGGACCTCAATTCCCTCCCCCTGCCCGAGGTTGAAAAGCCCCGCGATCAGAGGGTGGCCGTGGTGGGCGCCGGTCCGGCCGGTCTTTCAGCCGCCTATCAACTGGTCAAGAAAGGTTACCGGGTGACAGTTTTTGAGGCGCTGCCCGTGGCCGGGGGTATGATGCGGGTAGGTATTCCCGAGTACCGCCTGCCGAAGAAGTGGGTCGACCTGGAGGTGGATCTGCTTTCCCGGCTGGGGGTGGAATTTAAATTCAATACCCGGCTGGGGAGGGACATCACCCTGGAAAGCCTGCGGCAGGATTACGAAGCCGTTTTTCTGGCCGTGGGAGCCCACAGGAGCAGTACACCAGGGGTGCCCGGGGAGGACCTGCCGGGGGTGGAACAGGGCATATCCTTTTTGCGCCGGGTGGCCCTGGGCGAGCCGGTGACCGTCGGGCGGCGGGTGGCCGTAATCGGCGGGGGCAACACGGCCATGGACTGTGCCCGTACAGCCGTGCGGCTTGGCGCGGGAGAGGTCTATATAGTTTACCGCCGTTCCGAGGCGGAAATTACCGCCCTCCCCGAGGAAATAGCCGCGGCTAAGGAAGAAGGCATCCAGTTTATCATGTTGACCAGCCCCGTGCGTTTCACCGGCGAAGAGGGCAGGTTGGTCAAGATAGAATGCGTGAAAAACCGGCTGGAATATGCCCGGGACGGCGGTCGTCCCCGCCCGGTGCCTGTGGAGGGCAGCGAGTTTACCCTGGACGTGGATATGGTCATCCTGGCCACAGGGCAACAGCCGGATCTCTCCTGCTTAAATGGCAGCATCCCGGCAGGCAACACCATTCCTGCCGATCCCGATACCCTGGCCACCGGCATCCCCGGAGTGTTTGCCGGGGGAGACTGTGTCACCGGGCCGAAAACAGTGATCGATGCCATTGCCGCCGGCAAGGTAGCCGCCGAATCCATCCACCGCTATCTTTCCGGGCAGGATTTGAAAGAGGGGCGCCAGTTCCGGGTGCCGGAAGAAAAAATTGCCCCTTTGCGCCAGGCACCCCATGAAATACCCCGTTGTGAGCCCTGCCCCGTGATTCACCTGGACCCGCGGGAGCGGGTTAAGGGATTTGTGGAGGAAGCAAAGACCTATACCGCCGAAGAAGCGAAAAAAGAGGCAGAGCGCTGCCTGAACTGCGCCGTCTGTTCCGAGTGCCGGGAGTGTGTGCGGGTTTGCCTGGCCAAAGCCATCGATCACGAAATGCAGGATGAGGAGCTGGAAGTAAATGTAGGGGCGGTGATCTTGAGCCCCGGCGGGGAGGTTTTTAACCCCGCAGGGCTGGCCTACTACGGCTATGGACGCTACCCCAACGTGGTCACCAGCATCCAGTTCGAGCGCATTTTAAGCGCTTCCGGACCCTACCAGGGCCATCTAGTGCGCCCCTCCGACGGAAAAGAGCCCCGGCGTATTGCCTGGATCCAGTGCGTGGGGTCCCGGAACCTGCGCCTGGGGCACGACTACTGTTCCTCGGTCTGCTGCATGTACGCCATCAAGGAGGCGGTAATTGCCAGGGAGCACAGCCACGGGCCCCTGGAGACCACCATCTTCTTCATGGATATGCGTACCTACGGCAAGGACTTTGAACGCTACTACCGCCGGGCGGAAGAAGAACACGGCGTGCGTTTTGTGCGCAGCCGCATCTATAACGTGGAAGAGGCGGATAATGGAAATCTGCGCATCCGCTACGTTTTGCCCGGCGGCCAGGTGCAGGAAGAAGAATTCGACCTGGTGGTTCTTTCCGTGGGCTTTACGGCCGGGGAAAAGGCCAGGGAGCTGGCCTCCCGGCTGGGAATAGAAACTGATCCAGCGGGATTCTGCCGCTTTAATGAATTCAGCCCGGGGGTAACATCGGTGCCGGGGATCTTTGCCGGCGGCGTCTTTGCCGGCCCCAAGGACATTCCGGAGACGGTGACCGAGGCCAGCGCCGCGGCGGGCTACGTTTCCCGGTTGTTGAGCGCCGCCCGGGGCAGCGACACCCGGGTTCAGGAGTACCCCCCGGAAAGGCCGGTGCATAAACAGCCGCACCGGG
>DYEX01000117.1 GCA_020725525.1 Desulfovirgula sp. | reverse complement strand
CGATGTTTCGTCCGGCCCGTAGCACGGAGCGACGGGGGACGACCGCCGCCCTGGGTAGTTAGTAATGCGACAGTATCGCATAATACTTGAAAAGAGGTGGGCGGACTTCCATGCTGGTGAACAAGGTAGAAATCAGTGGTGTGAACACCTCAAAGCTCCCCCTGCTAACGGGGGCCCAGATGCGCCAGCTGTTTGAAGCAATGCACAACGGAGACCAGGAAGCCCGAACCCGGTTGATTAACGGTAACCTGCGCTTGGTCCTCTCAGTGATCCAGCGTTTTACCAACCGCGGTGAATATGTGGACGACCTCTTTCAGGTAGGTTGCATCGGATTGATGAAGGCGATCGATAATTTTGACCTTTCCCAGAATGTTAAGTTTTCCACCTACGCCGTTCCCATGATCATTGGTGAAATCCGCCGTTATTTAAGGGACAACAATTCCATTCGCGTAAGCCGTTCTTTAAGGGATATAGCCTACAAAGCCCTGCAGGTCAGGGATAATCTGGTAAACAGGTATTCCCGGGAACCGTCGATCAATGAAATTGCCAGTGAACTGAAGCTGCCCCGGGAAGAAATTGTTTTTGCCCTGGATGCCATCCAGGAACCCATTTCCCTTTTTGAACCCATCTATCATGATGGCGGCGATCCCATCTTTGTCATGGACCAGATCAGGGACGAAAAGAACCACGACCATAACTGGCTGGAAGACATCGCCATCCGGGACGCCTTAAGGCGACTGAGCGATCGGGAAAAATTAATCCTGACCCTGCGTTTTTATGAGGGGAAAACCCAGATGGAGGTGGCAGAAGAAATCGGCATATCCCAGGCCCAGGTATCCCGGCTGGAAAAGGCCGCATTAAGTAACATGCGCAAATATTTATAGTTACAGGCTTTCCAGGCTTTCTCTTTCGCGTGTGGTTCCCTGCCGGTGATCGTCCCTTCATACCCGCTTCCCGGGGACAAACTCACCGGCTTTTTTTGTGCTCCTGTGCCCCGATATGTGCAGGTTTAAGCTGTCGAAATACGGGCAACACTAGGGATGGGATAAATATTTTGCAAGGTTTTCTGGTAATGGGGGAACAGGAAAGATGCTCATTCAAAGGCGGGTCGGCCTTTTGGTTACGGGCGTGCTCGCGGTGGCCCTGCTGGCCGGTTGGGGTTGGTACCGGACTGCGATGGTTGAACCTTACCGTCCCGGGCACCTGATCCGCTTCCACGTCATTGCCAATAGTGATTCACCTGCCGACCAGGCGCTCAAATACCGGGTGCGGGATGTGATCGTCCAGGCCATGGCTCCCCGCTTCCGGCAGGCCCGCAGTATTGAAGAGGCCAGGATCATTGCCCGGGCCAATCTGGGTTACATGGAACAACTGGCCAGGCAAGAAATCCACGCTGCGGGAGCTGATTACCCCGTGGCCGTTTCCCTGGGGCACTTTCAGTTTCCGGTGAAAACCTACCACCTGGCTGCTGCCGGCAATCCAGGCGAACCTCATGACCTGACCCTGCCCGCCGGTAAATATGAAGCGGTACGGGTAGTAATTGGCCGGGGTGCCGGGGCCAACTGGTGGTGTGTGTTGTTCCCCCCCCTGTGCTTCGTAGACCTTCATGATTCCGCCGGAACTTGTACCGGCGTTCGGGAGAAACCGGGCCGGTCAGACCTGGGGCCGGCACCAAATATAGCTGGCGGAAAACCGGAGCAAAAACCCTTGTCTTTGGTGGAAGGGGGAGGTAGACAAGGGGAAGTGGATGCCGGGATGGGGTCGTCAGCGCAGCCGGCCTTTAAATGGACCGGGCCCCCCGCAGCAGCCACCCTGGCTCCAGCCCACCAGGACGGTGAAAACGGGGGTGTTGTTCTAAAAGCGTCTTCTTCCGGTGGTACGCCGGTAGAGTTTCGTTTCCGGATCCTGGATTTCCTTGCTCATTCGCAAAGCTGGTTCGGACACCTTTGGAAAAACCGGGTGGCGGGTTAACTGCAGATTGATTTTCGGGAAGGTGCGCCTGGCCCCTGGTTCAGCTTGACCCCCTGGCAGCATATAATATGCCAGGGGTGCAGGCAATGGTAAAGGTATCGGACCTGCGCATGCGGGAAGTGATCAATATTGCCGACGGGCGCCGGATGGGGCCGATTAAGGATATTGACATTGACCTGGAACATGGGCGCATTAGCGCCATTATTCTCCCCGGTCAGGGAAATCGCCTTTTGGGCTTGTTCGGCCGGGAAGAAGAGATTGTGGTTCCCTGGCACAAGATTAAAAAAATAGGGCTGGATGTAATCCTCATCGATCTGCGGGATATAGCCGATGTACGGCCCGAAGGCGGTTTCCCTGGCAACGGAAAAGAACGTTACTTCTAACATCCTCTTTACTTACGGTGGATGGTTGCTTCTTCTCTCAAGCATGGAAAGTGGACAGGCCCTACCGCTACGGAAAAAAATGAAAAGGGTACCTCTGATGGACAAAGAAGGAGTAAATCGTTTGCGGTTTCGTCAGGGGTACCCTTTTCATGTTTTTGTTCTGCTTCAATATATAGTATAATGTCTTCGCCAGGCATACTATATATGTTAAGAAAAGGTTAAGCTCTGTTTTATCCGGTGGTATTTTTCTCCCCAGGGCCTCTGGCGGAAAGAGTGGTGAAGCAGCGTGCGCTGTCCCTTTTGCGGTTTTTCGGAAAGCCGGGTGCTGGATTCCCGGCCGGCGGAAGACGGGTATTCCATCCGCCGCCGGCGGGAATGCGCTGGTTGTGGCCGGCGGTTTACCACCTACGAGCGGGTGGATGAGCCTCCCCTGGTGGTGGTCAAAAAGGACGGCCGGCGGGAGGTTTTTAACCGCAATAAACTGGTGGCCGGGCTGGTCAAGGCCTGCCAGAAACGCCCCGTATCCATGTCCGCCCTGGAGGCCCTGGTGGATGAGGTGGAGCGGGCATTGCGCAGCACGGCGGAACTGGAGGTTTCCAGCCGGTGCATCGGTGAAATGGTTATGGAACGGCTGCGAGTCCTGGATGAAGTGGCTTATGTGCGCTTTGCTTCGGTATACCGGGAGTTCCGGGATGTACAGGAATTTTTGCAGGAAATCCAGCGCCTTTCCGAAACCCCGTAGGTTTGGCTTTACATTATGGCTGGGGTTGCCGCCACGAACTTCTTTCACATGGAGCTACGACCGCCGGACATGATGCAGACCTTAGTTAGAGGAGGCTACCGACTTGTTCAAGGTTATCCGCAAGCGGGATGGGCGGGAAGTGCCCTTCGATGAAACTAAAATTACCGATGCCATTTTTAAGGCCGCCCGGGCGGTAGGCGGTGAGGACCGGCAGACGGCCATGGAGCTCACCATTGAAGTCCTCAAGATGCTCAAGAAGAAGTACAACGGCCAGGTCTTCGGGGTGGAAGATGTCCAGGACGTGGTGGAAAAGGTGCTCATTGAAGCCGGTCACGCCCGTACGGCCAAGGCCTATATCCTCTACCGGGATAAACGGACCCGCATCCGGGAGGCCAAGGGTGATTTAATGGATGCGGTGGCGGAAATCCTGGAGGAAACCAACCGGGAAAATGCCAATGTGGGCAATTCCCCCTCGGCCAAAATGTTGCAGATTGCCAGCGCGGCCAGCAAGAAATATTATCTCACCCGTCTTCTGGATGAGGATTTCTCCAATGCCCATATGCGGGGAGACATCCACATCCACGACCTGGACTGGTACGCCAAAACCTTGAACTGCCTGCAGCTACCGTTAGACAGGCTATTGAGCGAAGGGTTTAATACCGGGCACGGGTATATCCGGCCCCCGAAACGGCCCACCTCGGCTACGGCCCTGGCGGCGATCATTCTGCAGAGTTCACAGAATGATATGTTCGGCGGACAGTCTTTCCCCTTCTTTGACCGGCAAATGGCCCCCTTTGTGGAAAATGCCGATGAGAACGAGACATTCCAGGCCATGGAAGCTCTGGTATATAACCTCAACTCCATGCACTCCCGGGCGGGGAGTCAGGTGCCGTTTTCCAGTATCAACCTGGGCACCGATACTTCCGAGGCCGGGCGAAAGGTAACCCGCAATTTGCTTTTAGCCTATGAGGCCGGTTTGGGGCGGGGAGAAAACCCCATTTTTCCCAACATCATTTTCCGTGTCCAGAAAGGGGTTAACTTTGATCCCGGGGACCCGAACTATGATCTGTTCCAGTTAGCCATTCGGGTAGCCAGTAAAAGGCTTAATCCTTCCTTCGCTTTTATGGATTCTTCCTTTAACCGTCCTTACGGAGATCAGGTGGCCTATATGGGGTGCCGCAGCCGGGTGATGGCCAACCGGCGGGGCCCGGAGGTCACGCCGGGTAGGGGGAACCTGTCCTTCACCACGATCAACCTGCCCCGGCTGGGCATAAAGGCCGAGCGAAATCTCAAGCGGTTCTATGGGCTTTTGTCGGAGGTTATGGACCTGGTCATCAGGCAGCTTTACCATCGTTTCCGGGTGCAGGCCAAACTCAAGGTCAAGGACATGCCCTTCGTCATGGGTCAGGGCATTTACCTGGGTTCAGAGGGGCTGAAGGAAGACGATTGTATCGAGCCGGCCATTGTCAACGGTACCCTGGCCATGGGCTTTATCGGACTGGCTGAAACCCTGGTGGCTTTAACCGGCCGGCATCACGGCCAGAGCGAGGAATCCCAGGCCCTGGGGCAGGAGATTGTGGCCTTTATGCGCCGGCGCATTGATGAGGCCTGCGAGGAATATGACCTGAACTATACCCTGCTGGCCACACCGGCCGAGGGTCTTTCCGGGCGGTTTGTGCAGATAGACCGGCGGGAGTTCGGTATTATTCCCGGGGTGACGGACCGGGAATATTATACCAACTCCTTCCATATACCGGTATATTATCCCATCAACAGCTTTGAGAAGATCAGCCTGGAGGGACCCTACCATAAATACTGCAATGCGGGTCACATCAGCTATGTGGAAATGGCCTCACCGCCGGTACATAACCCCGAGGCGGTGGAAGCACTTATCCGCCACATGGCGGCCAGCGACATGGGTTACGCGGCCATTAACTTCCCGGTGGATTTCTGTACCGGCTGCAATTTGATGGGCGTAATTAATGAGAACAACTGTCCCCGCTGCGGCTCGGCAGCCATCCGGCGGGTGCGGCGGATTACTGGTTACCTTTCCACCGTGGACCGCTTCAACGACAGCAAGGTGGCCGAATTACACGACCGCCTGCCCCACAGTATGAGCTAAGAATAAGGAGAGATGTGGGATGTTGTTACGTGTGGCCGGGATCATTAAGGAAAGTGTGGTGGACGGGCCGGGCCTGCGGCTGGTGGTCTTTGCCCAGGGCTGCCCCCATCGCTGTCCCGGCTGCCATAATCCCCACACCTGGGATCCGGCCGGGGGTACTCCGGTTGAGGTGGAAGAAGTTCTGGCCATGGTCAAGAAAAACCCCCTTTTAAAAGGGATAACCCTTTCCGGGGGCGAGCCCTTTGCCCAGGCCGGTGCCCTGGCCCACCTGGCCCGGCAGGTTCGCGCCCTGGGCCGGGACGTGATTACTTATACGGGCTATACCTGGGAGAGGCTTCTTGAGCTGGCCCAAAGGGATGGGGCGGTCAAAGAGCTTCTGGAGCTTTCCGATTACATTGTGGACGGTCCGTATATAAAGGAAAAAAGGGACCCGGCACTGCCTTTCCGTGGTTCCAGCAACCAGCGCATTATCGACGTGCCTGCATCCCTTACCTGCGGCCGGGTGGTCATCGCTTCGTGGGGTAGGACTGGATAACGGACGGAATTTCCTCTTTTTCCAGCCATATTCCATATAGCGAAAAAAAGGGGGGCTTTGAACCCCCTTTTTCAATGTCCGCAGGTGGAGCAGCTTCCCCCGGCGCACCCGCTGCAACTGCTGCCACCGCTGCTGCTACCGCCCGCATCCCGGTTGCCCGGGGAGGCAAAACTGCTCATCACCCGGTTTGCGCCGGTGGCCTGGCATGCCGGGCATACCTGTTGCTCACCACTTTCTCCCAGTGAGCATAACTTTTCAAAGCGGTGACCGCAGGTCTTACAGCGAAATTCATAAATAGGCATGCACAACACTCCTTTCCGATAAACAGCCGGGATTTCCCGGCTATTTTTAGCTTACGCCGCGGCCCGGCACCTGTCAAGGAAGACATTTTTCACTGTATTTAGAAGGGATTATCCTTATTTAAAGGGAATTAATAAAAAACTGATTTACAGCAGTCAGGAGGAGTCATATGCGGGTTCGTTTTCTGGGAGCTGCTCAAACAGTTACCGGCTCTTGCTTTCTATTAGAAGTGGGGCCCAACCGGCTGATGGTGGATTGCGGCATGTTTCAGGGGTCCAGGGCCTTAAGGGAGCGCAACTATCGACCTTTCCCTGTGTCACCCCTTAGCGTAGATTACGTTTTGCTCACCCACGCCCATATAGATCACAGCGGTTTAATCCCTAAGCTGGTGAAAAATGGTTTTCGAGGCAAAGTGCTGGCTACCCCGGCTACCATTGATCTTTGTGCTGTTATGTTACCCGACAGCGGGCACATCCAGGAAATGGAGGTAGAAAGGCTTAACCGCAAGGCCGCCCGGGCCGGCCGCCCGCTCATAGAACCAATTTATAGCGTTGAAGACGCCAACCGGGCTATAAATTTTTTTGAGCCCGTGGATTACGACCGGGTGGTAAATCTCACCAAAGAGATCAGCGTACGCTTTTTGGAAGCAGGACATATCCTTGGTTCGGCTATGGTAGAACTTACGGTCAGGGAGGGGCGACAAGAAACCAAACTTCTTTTTACCGGCGATTTAGGGAAAAAGAACAAGCCCTTCCTTAAAGATCCCTCGTTTATCGACCATGCTGATTATGTATTCATCGAATCCACCTATGGTGACCGGATGCACCCGGACCAGGAAGATCATTTAAATCTGCTCCACGATATTATCTGGGAGACCTATCGTAAAGGCGGCAATTTAATTATTCCCGCTTTTGCCGTGGAACGCACCCAGGATTTGATTTATGATCTCAATCTCCTGATTGTCAACAACCGCTTCCCGCCCATGAAGGTTTATATTGACAGCCCCATGGCCGTGGCGGCCACGGAAGTTTTCAAAAAATATACCCCTTATTTTGACCAGGAGACCCAGGAGCTTATAGCCCAGGGGAAAGATCCCCTGAACATGACCGCCCTTGAGTTTACCCGCACCACCGAAGAATCCATGGCTTTAAATAAAATTAAAAGCGGGGCCATCATCATAGCGGCCAGCGGCATGTGCGAGGCCGGCCGGATCAAGCACCACCTGCGCCACAACCTGTGGCGTCCCGAATGCACCGTTCTTTTTGTTGGTTACCAGGCTCCTGGAACCAAGGGTCGCAAGATAAAAGACGGGGCAAAATACGTGCGCATTCACGGGGAAGAAGTGGCCGTCCGGGCTACCATTAAAAGTATCGATAGTTTTTCTGCCCATGCGGATAAAGAAGAATTGCTGGAATGGTTGGGACACTTGCAAAAACCCCCTACCAGGGTTTTCCTGGTGCACGGGGAACCTTCTTCCATGAATGTTCTGGCGCAGGATATTGCCCGCCGTTACGGTTATTCCGTGCACGTTCCCGTGCTTGAGGAAGAAGTGCAGCTAACCCCGGCTTTGCCGGTTGGCGAGGAGGAGTTGCGCCGGGCATATGACGCAGTGGCGAGCCGTTTACAGGATGTGCTGGCCAGCGGTCTGGGCAGGGGACATTACCAGGAGATTATGGAACAGCTGGACCATTTGAACGCCCTGCTGGCATCCATTCAAAAGCAGGCCAGTTAATTACATTGCCTAAAACAAGGTGTACCGGTATAATTATGGTGTAATCGGGAATTTTCCCGGTTTTTGGGGAGGGATCGATTTCCGTGTCCGGCTACCTGTGGAAAGAAGAAGGGACGGTTAAGTGGCTGCTCTGGGAAGCCTTCCTGGAAACCGGTTTGGTGAGTCATGGCTTTACCACCCGCCATGGTGGTGTCAGTACCGGGGAATTCGCCACTTTAAATATGGCCTTTCATGTGGGTGATGACCCTGATCATGTTCTGACCAACCGGGAGCTGGCCTGCCGGACCCTGGAAATGAACCCCGCACACCTGGTGGCCGGCCAGCAGGTCCACGGAGACCGGGTGGCGGTGGTAGGGAAGGCTCACCGCGGCCGGGGGGCCCGGACGGCGGAAGATGCCCTGCCCGCCACCGATGCCCTGATTACCGGGGAACCCCTGGTACCCCTGTCCAGTTATTATGCCGATTGCGTGCCGGTTTTCCTTCTGGACCCGGTCCGGCGGGTGGTTGGTCTGGCCCATGCCGGCTGGAGGGGGACGTACCTTGGCATTGCGGCCAAAACGGTGGAGGCCATGGGCCGTTTTTTTGGCAGCCGGCCCGGGGATTGCCTGGCGGGTATTGGCCCCTCCGTTGGACCCTGTTGCTATGAAGTGGATGCGCCCTTAGTTGATCTGTTTAAAGGACATTTTCCCTTCTGGCAGGAACTTTTGGTTCCCAATCCGTCCGGCAAGTGGCAGCTTGACCTTTGGGAGGCTAACCGGCGCATTCTGGTGAAAGCCGGCCTTGGGCCGGAAAACATTTTTATAGCCGGTGTTTGCACCTGTTGCCGGCAGGATCTCTTTTTTTCATACCGGGGGAGTGGCTGCCGTACCGGGAGGATGGCGGCCCTGATCATGTTAACTTAACCGGCCGCTTAAAGGAGGCGAGTATATGGCTAAAATCCTGGTTGTGGATGATGAAGAGCATATTGTGGAATTGATCCGCTTTAACCTGGAAAAGGAGGGTTACCAGGTAATAGCCGCCACTGACGGGAATACCGCCATCGAAATGGCACGCTCCCAGCGGCCCGATCTCATCCTGCTGGATGTGATGTTGCCGGGACAGGACGGCCTGGCGGTCTGTCGCACCCTGCAGCAGGAGGCCGAAACCCGGCATATTCCGGTGATTATGATCAGTGCCCGGGGGGAGGAGCTGGATAAGATCCTGGGCCTGGAAATGGGAGCCGACGACTACGTCACCAAGCCTTTTAGCCCGCGGGAGCTGGTGGCCCGGGTCAAAGCCCGGTTGCGCCGGGCGCCTGTGGAGGGCGAAGGCAGGGGTGCTCGCCCCCCGGGGGGAAAGCTGGTCCGCGGGCGGCTGGTAATTGACCCGGATCGTTTCCTGGTTACCGTGGATGGCGTTAAACAGGACCTGACTCCGAAGGAGTTCGAGTTACTGCGGTTTCTGGCCAGTGAACCGGGAAAAGTATTTTCCCGTGAATACCTGCTGGAACAGATCTGGGGTTATGACTATGCGGGGGACTCCCGCACAGTAGATGTGCATATCCGGCATATCCGTCAAAAGCTGGAACAGGTCCCCAACGCCCCCCAGTATATTGAAACGGTACGTGGAGTGGGTTATCGCTTCCGGGAGGTGCCTTGAGGGGTGAAGCTTAACTTCCTGCGGGGTATTTCCTGGCGGCCGGTGGTCAGTTATTTTTTCTTAATGGTCATCTTTTTTGCCCTTTTGCAGCTTTATGCCGCTAAAAAACTGAGCGTATTAGGAGCTTTATTTATTATCCTGCCCCTATCGGTATTACTGGCCTGGCTTTTATACCAGAGGGTCATCGGTCCGTTAAATGAAATCATTGCCGCGGCCAGGGATATGGCCCGGGGCAACCTGGACCGGGAACTGCATATTTATACCCAGGATGAAATAGGGGAACTGGCCCGCAGCATTAATGACATGGCCCGTCAACTGCGGAACACTATTGACATGATTACCGATGAAAGGAACCGGGCCCGCGCCATTCTGGACAGCATGGCCGACGGAGTAATTGCCCTGGACCGGGAGGGTCGCGTGCTGCTCATAAACCCGGTGGTAGAGGAAATATTTGACTTAAGGCAGGAAACCTGCCTGGGGAAAAAAATCCTGGGAGTTATCCGCAACTATGACGTTGAGCGCCTCCTGCGCAAGGCTCTAGAGACACAAAAACCCACCAGCGAGGAAGTGAAAATTTTCGGGGCCGGCTCCGACCCTCGCATTTTCCGCCTCCATGCCACCCCTTTAAAAGGCTCCAACCGGGAAACCGGGGGGGTAGTGGTGGTCCTGCGGGATATTACCGAACGCAAAAAACTGGAACAGATGCGTACGGAGTTTGTGGCCAATGTTTCCCATGAACTGCGTACTCCATTAACTTCCATCAAGGGTTTCTTAGAAACCCTTCTGGACGGGGCTATGAATGATCCCAAAACTTCCCGCCAGTTTCTGGAAATAATGAGTCAGGAAACCGAACGCCTAACCCGTCTGGTGGACGATCTGCTGGATCTCTCCAAGATTGAGGAACGACGGGTGGTGCACCGCTGGCAACCGGTGAATTTGGTGGACATTATCAACCGCGTGGCTTCCCTGTTCCGGCCGCAGGCAAAGGAAAAAGCACTCACCCTTTCCCTGGAAGTGCCCCGGGATCTGCCCAGCGTGTATGGTGATCCCGATATGCTTGCCCAGGTGTTGATTAATTTGCTGGACAACGCCATTAAATATACCCCGCCCCGGGGCAGCGTAACCATCCGGGCCATGGTCCTGGAGGATCAGTTGAGGGTAGAGGTGGAAGATACCGGCATTGGCATTCCTGCCGAAAGCCTGCCCCGTATATTTGAGCGTTTCTACCGTGTGGATAAGGCCCGTTCCCGGGAACTGGGGGGTTTTGGTATCGGCCTGGCCATTGTGAAACATATTATTCGCGCTCATGGCGGCAAGATTGAGGTGGAAAGTACACCCGGCAAGGGAAGTTTGTTTTACTTTACCCTGCCCCTGGCTGAACCGGCATCCCGTTAATCAAAAATAGCCTTTGGTAAACCATAATTAACATTCCTTTGTTAGAACGGGCCACAATGACAAAAAAAGAGTTGACTTGGGGGGTGCCCGATGGAGGAACACGTGAAGATTGCCGTTAAAGATTTAAACCTTTATTATAAAGATTTTCACGCCCTGAAAGATATCAATTTAGATATAAAGGCCAATAAAATCACTGCTCTTATTGGTCCTTCCGGTTGCGGCAAGTCAACCTTTTTACGTACCTTAAACCGGATGAACGATCTTATCGAGGGAGTACGGATAGAGGGAACGGTTTTACTGGACGGCCAGGATATCTACGCTCCCGATGTGGATGTGGTTTACTTACGCAAACGAGTCGGGATGGTCTTCCAGCGTCCGAATCCCTTTCCTATGTCGGTTTATGATAACGTGGCGTACGGCCCGAGGGTTCACGGTATCAAGAATAAGCGGTTGTTGGACGAAATTGTGGAAAGGAGCCTGCGGGACGCGGCCCTGTGGGATGAGGTGCAGGACCGCTTATTTAAATCGGCCCTGGGCCTTTCCGGTGGCCAGCAGCAACGCCTCTGCATTGCCCGCCTCCTGGCGGTGGAACCGGAAGTGCTACTGATGGACGAACCCAGTTCTGCCCTGGATCCAATTTCCACCCTGAAAATAGAGGAACTGATCCAGGTCCTCAAGAAAAACTATACTATAGTTATTGTGACCCATAACATGCAGCAGGCGGCCCGGGTCTCAGACATCACGGCCTATTTTTTAAACGGCGAACTGGTGGAATGGGGGACGACCGATGAAATCTTCACCCGTCCTAAAGATCAGCGAACCGAAGATTACATTACCGGCCGGTTCGGTTAATAATTCGCCCTGGCCGGTCCCCCGTAACTGGTGGCGCACAGGATGAAAACAAACGACTCTTTGGGGAGGGATGAAGGTGAGTCCCCGTTCTTCCTTTGATAAAGCCCTGGCCGAGCTCCAGCAGGATATCCTGCGCATGGCCAGTCTGGTGGAACAGGCCATTTATGATGCCGTGCAATCCCTGGTCAAGCTGGATGTAGCCGGGGCGGCCCAGGTAATTATGGGCGATGAAATGATCGATGAGCTTTATCTGGAAATTGAAGATAAGTGTGTAAAGTTAATTGCCACCCAGCAACCCATTGCCCGGGACTTGAGGGTGGCCATTACCGGGATTAAAATTCTCTTGAGCCTGGAACGCATGGCCGATCATGCAGTGGACATTGCCCGGGCTACCATGTGTTTAAGCGGTCAGCCCCTGACGGTAAAATGCCTGGAATATATCCCCCAGATGGGGCGCCTGGCCCAGCAGATGGTCAAGGATGGCCTGGATGCCTATGTAAACGGTGATGTCCAAAAAGCAAGGGAAATGTGTGCCCTGGATGATGAAGTGGACTATATCTTTGCCAAAGTTTTTCGTGAGTTGCTGAACGACATGATGGAGAACCCCAAAACGGTAATGCAATCGGCCTACCTTCTTTATGTAAGCCGTTACCTGGAAAGAATTGCCGATCACGCCACCAATATCGGCGAAGCGGTTATTTACCTGGTTACGGGCGAACGCCGGGAGCTGAACTAAATTTTTTAGCCATGCGCCCGGTTCCCGGCGCTTTTATCGCAGGATTTGTACCGTGAACCGTCGAATAGGACACGTTACGTATTACCGCCTGATGGTGGCACATGACGGGGGTTGATCTCCCTGTTCAGGGACAGAAGAAATTTCCCCCGGGTTATCCTTTCCCTGGTGGTTCTTTTTTTCCTCTGGTGGCTGGCCAACCGGGCCTGGTACCTGGTAGAGACCCGCCTGGTCAAGATCGAATGGTTGAAGGAGGGCCAGATTTCCCGCACCATTGCCACTTCCGGCTGGTTGATTAAAGAAGAGCAGCTGTTATCTGCACCCGGCCGGGGTCAGCTAAGGTTGCTGGTGGGGGATGGGCAGCGGGTGCGGGCCGGGGCGGCGGTGGCCGAGGTTCTGCTGGTCAATAGCGGTACCGGTGAGGAAAAGGTGGTTGTCTATGCACCCCGGGGGGGAGTTTTTTGCAACCATATTGATGGAATGGAAAGGGTTTTACGACCGGGAAATGCATTAGAAATGGAAGCCGTGGAAAAACTGGGGGCAAAGTCCGCTTCCCCCGCTACGGGTGACCGGGTGGAAAAAGGGCAGCCGGTAGGTAAGCTGGTGGATAACCTGTCCGGGATGTGGTACTGGTGTCGCATTCCATGGGAACAAGCTATTCCCGCAAAGTGGTCCCCCGGGCAGCCAGTGGTTGCCCTGTGGCAGGGGCAGCAAATACGTATGCGTTTAGAGAAAATTACCGGCGGGGAGATGCTCTTTCTTTTACCCGCTTATCCAGGCGATCTGGTCCACCAGCGCCATGTCCAGCTGGAGCTGGTGGCGGGAGAAGTGGCCGGTTTTGTGGTCCCTCCCCGGGCGGTGGTGGAGCGGGACGGGCAACCCGGTATCTATGTTATTTCCCGGCGCCGGGCCACCTGGCTGCCCGTTCAGGTTCTGGGTGAAACGTCAGGACGGGTGGTTATTTCCGGCCGGGGTCTATCTACCCGCACCCGCTATGTGACCAACCCTTTCTGGGTCCGGGAGGGAGACAGGCTGGAATGAGAGCTGGGGGGAAAGATATTGGGAGTCAGGGAAAACCTTTCTCATGTAATTGAGCAGGTGATAAAGGCGGCAAAAAAGGCCGGCCGGGATCCCGGCTCGGTTAAGCTGGTAGCAGTGACCAAAAATGTTTCTGTCGACATTATGCGGGAAGCGCTGGCGGCAGGAATAAATGCCTTTGGGGAGAACCGGGTACAGGAACTGGTGTCCAAACACCCCCAGCTGCCGGTTGATGTGGAATGGCACCTTATCGGCCATTTACAAACGAATAAGGTTAAATATATTATCGGCAAGGTACACCTGATCCATTCCCTGGACAGCTGGCGCCTGGCCCGGGAAATCAGCCGCCGGGCCCAGGAGCGGGGTTTAACGGTGGAAGTGCTGGTACAGGTAAATATATCCGGGGAAGAAACCAAATACGGTTTACCCCCCGGGGAGGTGAGGAGCTTTGTTGCGGGGGTGGCGGAGCTTCCCGGTATTCGCGTGCGCGGATTAATGACCATTGCTCCCCTGGTCTCCGATCCCGAACAGGCAAGGCCGATCTTCAGGGAACTGTATCAAATGGCCAGCTGGCTTAAACAAGAGCTGCCGGAGTTACCGCTGGATTTTTTGTCTATGGGGATGAGCAACGATTTTACGGTGGCCGTAGAGGAAGGGGCAAATATAATTCGGGTGGGTAGCGCCATTTTTGGACCTCGACCAAACCCAAGGAGGGATAACCATGGCGAAAAAATTGGTGGATAAAGTACTCGGTTTTATGGGCTTTGAAGAGGAGCCCCTGGAGGAAGAGGAAAAGGAGCGCTTCCGGGAAGAAGATTCTGTGCCCCAGGTGAAGCGCAAGGGGCAGGTATTCAGCTTACACACCCAGCGCCAGGTGCGGGTTATTGTGGCAGAACCCCGGGCTTTTGAAGATGTGCAGAGCATCGCTGAACATTTAAAAAACCGCCGCCCGGTGGTGGTTAATTTGGAGAGGGCTGAAAGCGAGCTGGCCAGGCGCGTGGTGGATTTTGTCAGCGGAGCTACATACGCCCTGAACGGGAACATGCAAAAGGTGGGCAACGGAATTTTTCTCTTTGTACCCAGTAATATGGATATAGCCGGTGACATTAAAGAATATGGAGAGCGGGGGATTTTCTCCTGGATGGACGAGTAAAGGGGGGTATTCCTTTTGCCATTGACAGGACTTGCCATTGGCTGCCTGGGGGGCGGGGCCATGGCCCAGGCCTTGCTCACAGGATTAATTAAAAGCGGTCTTCAGGCCCGGAATCTGTATGTAAGCGATACCCGCCGGGATCGACTGGAGTTTTTGCACCGGGAGCTGGGTGTACATACGCGGGAGAGCAACAAGGATCTAGTAAAGGAATCAGATGTGGTTATTCTAGCGGTTAAACCTCAAGTAGTAGAGGAGGTTTTGAAAGAAACAGGGGGCATATTTCAGCCCCAGCAAACCCTCATTTCCATTGCCGCCGGTATTACCACCCAGTTTATTGAAAGTTTTCTCGCCCAACCGGTACCGGTAGTCCGCGTCATGCCCAACACACCCTGCCTTTTGGGAGCCGGTGCCAGTGCCCTTTGTCTCGGGACCCATGCCGGTGTTAGGGATCGGGAGCGGGCTATGGCTATTTTCAGTGTCGTCGGCCGGGCGGTGGAAGTGCCGGAAGGGCTGATGGACGCTGTGACAGGGCTTAGCGGCAGCGGGCCTGCCTATATGTATGTCATCCTGGAGGCTCTGGCCGACGCGGGAGTACGGGTGGGTCTCCCCCGGGATGTGGCTCTTTTGCTCAGCGCCCAGACCATGCTGGGGGCCGCCCGGATGGTTCTAGAAACCAACGAACACCCTGGCCGCCTGAAAAATATGGTTACCACACCGGGGGGTACGGCTATTGCAGGTGTCTTTGCCCTGGAAGAGGGAGGACTGCGGGTAACCCTCATGCGGGCGGTGGAAGAAGCTACACGCCGTTCCCGGGAACTGTCCAGTGCATTAAAATAAGAGGAGAGCATTATGAGTTTAGAACGCATTATAAACGTGGCTTTCCAAGTTTATGCTTGGCTGATCTTTATCCGCATTATTTTGTCTTTTATCCGTCATAACCCCTACCAGCCACTGATCCGCTTCGTTTATGAAATTACTGAACCTGTACTGGGTTTCTTCAGGCGATTTATTCCCCCCGTGGGGATGCTGGATTTTTCACCCCTGGTGGCTTTCTTTGCCCTGGAATTGCTGCGCCAGATAATTCTCAACGTGATCCGGGCCCTGGGGTTGTAGTCCTGAAGGGGTGAGGAATGCTGGATAAGGAGTTTTTGCTATACCGTGCCAAAACCCAAGATGAAAAAGAAATGCTGTCCCGGGTTTATGACCTGGTGCAGCAAGTTTTGCGTGCCCGCCAGCCGCGAGTAACCGATTTCCTTGATCCTTATCATGCCGGTCTTGTGCTTATGGCATTAGAAAGGGTTCCCGATCTGGCGGCACGGAGTGATGGTGGTTACCCGGGCGCCGAGCGGGTGCGTATTCTTATTTATCCCGATTATCTAGATCCCCGGGAGGAGGATTGGCAACTGGCATTTTTATCTATCCAGGGTTCCTTTGAAGAGCAGGAGCCTAGCCACAGGGATTTTCTGGGGGCTTTGCTGGCCCTCGGCCTGCGCCGGGAGAAAATTGGGGACATCCTCCTGCATAACGACCAGGCCCAGGTGGTTGTGGCCGGTGAAATAGCTCCCTTCATTCAATCCCAGCTTGCCCGGGTGGGTCGCATTTCCGTGACCGTGCACCAGATTTCCAGGGAGCAACTCTGTTCTCCCCCCCGCCGGATTCGGGAAATCAAGGCCACCGTGCCTTCCCTGCGTCTGGACGTGGTGGCTGCTGCCGGTTTTGGTACTTCCCGCACCCGCATGGCCCGGGAAATTACTGCCCAGCGGGTTAGCCTGAACTGGCAGGTCTGCAGTGAGCTTTCTCATACGGTGCGGGAAGGGGACATTATTTCCGCCCGGGGACGCGGCCGGGTGCAGGTAACCCGGGTTACGGGAACCACTAAAAGCGGGCGCCTGGCGCTCATTTTACACCGGTATGTCTGATGGGGTGACGGGTTTATGATCTTCCTGCGGGAAGAAAAGGGAGCAGTAGTCTTTAAAGTGCGCGTTCAGCCCCGGGCGGCCAGAAATGAGTTGGCCGGGGTGTTTGAAGACGCCCTGAAGGTCCGTTTGACGGCTCCCCCCGTGGAAGGAGAAGCCAATGAAGCCTGCCGGGATTTTTTTGCCCGGCTGCTGGGAGTGCCCAGGGTACGGGTGGAAATCATAGCCGGGCACACCGGCCGTAACAAGCTCGTGCGGGTACAGGGTGTTACTGTCGAGCAGGTGCGCTCTTTGATGGCAGCCCAAAGATAGGCTTGGCTAATCGCGTCAACCAAAAGCTTTATTCTTTATAAAGAGTGGAAGAGGTAATGCACCGTGTTAAGCAGGCGCATCACCTCTTCCACTCACGTTTTATACCTGGCCAGCAGTTCCTTAATTAGCTCCCGCCGGGCCAAATAACGGTCGCGGCTGGGAACAATCCACTCATTGAGATGGTGGCGGCGATGTTCTGCCGTCCAGAAATGGCCATGGGGGCCCGGCGGGTCGGGTACGAAGCGCAGGCCGCTCTCATCTGGAACCAGCCGTCCTGTGGCATTACATACCACACAGGTAACCCTGTCCTGCCCACTGAGGCGAAAGGCGCGACCGTAGCAGTTGCCGCACTGCTGCTCTTCCGGAGGACGCGCCTCGATTTCTCCGGATAGGGCCCGGGCTACCCGCCGGCCCAACTCGCGGGCCCGGGTAACGTTTTCGGATTCCAACAGGACCTCTCCCGGTCCGGGAGCATACGCTTCCAGGTAGTCGATGACCCGGTAGCCGTAGGCCAGTGGGAAAAGGTTTAGCAGTTCCACCCCCAGCGGGTTCCACTTTCTGTTGCCGGCTACACTGATGGTGGCGGCCATCCTGGAGCGACCGGCCAGATCTTCAAGGTGGGGGGAGAGGCTGAGGGCCCGATCTGTTACCAGCTTGACTATTCCTGCCGGGCCCAAAAGGTAGGTGGGTGCGGCAATGATTAACCCGTCGGCCTCCAGGATTTTCTCCAGTAAAACCCCCAGGTCGTCATTTTTAATGGCACAGGACCCCTTGTAGACACAGGCCAGACAACCCCGGCAGGGTTCGAACCGCAGGTCCGGCAGGCGTAAAAAGGATACAGCTGCACCGGTTTTTTGAGCCTCGTCCAGGGCTTCCCGCAAGAGCACCTCACTATTTCCCAGGGGACGCCGGGAACAGCAGATACCAAGTATGGTGGCCATTGTTAGGCACCTCCGAAATATTGGTGGAATTGCTTTTAGGTCTATTAACCAATAGTTAACCTCCAGGTTAATGTACCATTTTTCGCAATTTGAATCAATATTTTACTAACATAAGTAAAGCGAAAATAAAAAGGTGATTCCAAATACGTTGTTGAATAATACTGAGTTGAATAATACTGATAAGTATCAATTGTCAAACTTTAGAGGGGGGCACCAGTCATGGCACCGGTTCAGGAGGAATTGCGGGCTGCCTGGCATGCTTTTGTTGTTGGGAACGAAGATGGCTTACAAATGCTAAGGCCTATCGTGCGGGAGTCATGGGAACGCTGTCGGCGCGCCGGTGTTAACCCATATCAAAAGGTAGTTCCCAACGTACTGGATCCGGAAGCTCTGGCGATGTGCCGTGAAAAAAATAGGGAGTGGCTGGAGATTGCTCGCCCGGTAATGGAAACCTTATACAGGTTTGTTGCCGGGTCGGGCTTTGTGGTTGCAGTCGCTGACTGTGAGGGTTACTTGTTGGAAGTAATTGGAGATCCAGAAGTGGTTCAAGCTATTGCAAAAGGGAATTTTGTACCAGGGGCCGATTGGAGCGAACTTAGCGCCGGTACCAATAGCGTTGGCACTGTACTTATTATGAATCAACCATTACAAATTTTCAGCTACGAACACTATTGCATCTGTTCCCACCGGTGGACCTGTTCTGCGGCGCCCATTCATGATCCGGATGGTAATCTGATTGGTGTGTTGGATATGACCGGGTCCTTTGAAAAGGTCCATCCCCATACACTGGGAATGGTGGTGGCAGGTGCGGATGCCATTGAACGGCAAATGGCCATGAAAAGGGCCTGGCGGGAGCGGGACCTGGCCAACCGGGTTCGGGAGGCCCTGATGGAATCAATTTCAGAAGGAATCCTGGCCACGGATTGCAATCGAAGAGTCATCCATATGAATCAAGAGGCTGTTCGCCTTTTAGGTACAAAAAAAGAAAGGGCGGTAGGGGTGGACGTCCGGAAGGTCCTGGGTGGTGAGGGGGCGGACTGGGAAGCAATTGTAAGCGGGCAGAAATTTATCACCGACCGGGAACTGGATGTAACCACCCCTTTCGGAACCGTAAAGCTAACCGTGACTTCCCGGCCCATTCGTGGAAACGACGGGCAATGTGAGGGTATCGTTATGATCCTGAATGAAATTACCCGCGCCCGGAAGTTGACTCAAAGAATGAGCGGGGCAGTGGCTAGGCTTACCTTTGACGATATGGTGGGTGAGGATCCCAAGTTCCGAGAATCCTTGCGCCTTGCCCGTGCGGCAGCGAGCAGTGACTCCACGGTATTGCTGCTGGGGGAGAGTGGCACCGGTAAAGATATCCTGGCTCAAGCCATTCATAACGCCAGTCAACGGGCGAAGGGGCCGTTTGTGGCCATTAACTGTGGGGCCATTCCAAGGGACCTGATTGGAAGCGAGCTTTTTGGCTATACGGAAGGTGCCTTCACCGGCGCCAGGAAGGGAGGGAGTCCCGGTAAATTCGAACTGGCGGACGGAGGGACCATTTTTCTGGATGAAATTGGGGATATGCCTCTGGAATTGCAAACTACCCTTCTGAGGGTACTGGAGCAAAAGGCCATTACCCGTATTGGCGGTTCTACGGTAGTGCCTGTCAATGTACGTGTCATTGCGGCTACCAACCGGGACCTGCTTGCAGAGGTGGAACGGGGAAACTTCCGGCGGGACCTGTATTACCGCTTAAATGTCGTTACCATTCGCCTTGTTCCCCTTAGGGAACGACAGGGAGACATTGAACTTCTGTTGCAGCATTTCCTGGAGCGGTTGAGTAAACAAATGGGAAAACATATCCTTTCGGTGGATGAGAGGGTTTGGCCCCTCATTAAAGCCTATCCATGGCCCGGCAATGTCCGTGAGCTGCAAAATGTGGTGGAGAGGGCCCTGCACCTTGCCAGTGGTCCGACGTTGCGACCGGAACACCTGCCGGAGGAAATCCGCAGGGTCCAAAACAACCTGCAGGCACGAAAGGATCTTTTACCAGTACCGGACTACGAAAAGCAGGTAATTTTGAAATTGCTCGAGGAAAATAAGGGTAATCTCTCACGGGTGGCGAACCAATTGGGCATAGCCCGGACTACCCTGTACCGGAGGATGGCCAAATACGGGCTGCGTTGCGATCGGGATCAATATAACCGGACAAATCAATGGTGAGCAGGTTTATGAGTTGCCCAGGACAGGAATGTATTGTAGCGAAACGCTACGCTGTAGCGATTCAAAACATTTATCCGGTTAAGCCAGGGTGTTAAGCAAAGGAGGCGTATGACCTGAACGCCTCTTTTGCTTTTGGTTTTCATGATTAATGAAGATAGATGTATCGAGTTGGGGGGCTGGCACAGGTCTTGCCTGACGAAAGAATAACAAGGTCTATCCCGAGAACAAATTAGGAGGATATTATGGTCATGAAAACGGGATCCGAGTACATCGAAAGCCTGCGCAGGCTTAAAACAAAGGTATACGCCTTCGGGGAGCAGGTAGCAGACCTGGTTGATAACCCGTTGTTCCGGCCCCACATCAACGCGGCAGCCGTAACTTATGACATGGCCCATGATCCCGTAACCGAAGACCTGGTGACGGCCGTTTCTCACCTTACCGGTAAGCGGATCAGCCGGTTTACCCACATTCACCAAAGCACAGAAGACCTTGTAAAAAAGGTCAAAATGCTGCGCATGATTGCCCGGCGTACAGGTACCTGTTTCCAGCGGTGTGTGGGGTTCGATGCCCTCAATGCTTTGTATTCCGTTACCTATGAAATGGACCAGAACCTGGGAACCAATTATCACGAACGTTTCAAAGAGTACCTTTTATACGTTCAGGATACGGACATTATGGTGGCCGGTTCCATGACCGATCCCAAGGGGGATCGCAGCCTCCGGCCTTCCCAGCAGGCGGACCCGGACCTCTACGTTCACGTAGTTGAGAAGAACGAAAAGGGCATCGTGCTTCGCGGTGCCAAAGCCCACCAGACAGGAATTGTGAACTCCCACGAAATGCTCATCATGCCCACCACGGCCATGACGGCCGAGGACGCCCGGTATGCCGTAGCCTGTGCTGTTCCGGTAGATGCTCCCGGTGTCATTCACATCTTTGGACGGCAGACCAATGACTCCCGTAAGAACGGTCAGATTGACCAGGGGAATGCCCGTTATGGTATCGTGGGAGGTGAAGCACTGACGGTTCTGGAAAATGTGTTTGTTCCATGGGAGCGTGTATTTATGTGTGGCGAGTGGCAGTTTGCCGGTACCCTGGTGGAGCGTTTTGCCTCATACCACCGGCAGAATTACGGGGGCTGTAAAGGTGGCGTAAGTGACGTGATTATTGGGGCTACGGCACTTATCGCGGACTATAATGGCGTTGCCAAAGCATCCCATGTGCGGGACAAGCTCACGGAGATGATCCATCTAACGGAAACTCTTTATGCCGGTTCCATTGCCTGTTCCGCCGAAGGCAGGCCCACCCCTTCCGGCGCCTATTTTGTCGATCCATTGCTGGCTAACATCACCAAGCTAAACGTTACGCGGTTTATCTATGAGATTTGTCGTCTCAGCCACGATATTGCGGGCGGATTCATTGCCACATTGCCCTCGGAGCAGGATCTTCGCTGTCCAGAAGTTGGCCCCTATGTAGAGAAATATTTCCGGGGTGTGGCCAGTGTCCCGACGGAGGACCGGATCCGGATTGCCCGGCTGATTGAAAACATGACCGGCGGTACCGCCCTGGCCGAAAGTATGCACGGAGCCGGTTCTCCCCAGGCACAGCGTGTAATGATCATGCGCCAGGGTAACCTGGAGCAGAAGAAGAAACTGGCCAGCATCCTGGCCGGTATACCGGAAAGGGACTGATCCCCTTGGCAGAAAGGAAGCTGACGGCCGGTGTAAAGTACTGCGGGCACTGCAACCCGCAGGAGGACGGCCCGGCTCTGGTGCGTAAATTACAGAGCCGGCTTCCGGAACTGAAGGTGGTTCCCTGGAATGACCGGACCTATGACGTCCTGCTGGTGGTAAGTGCCTGCCCGTCCGACTGTGCCACCCGGCCGCCCTTTAACGGCCCCCGCATAGAGATTGCCGCCGGTGAAGTGCGGGAATGGTACGTACCAGCCGGTCACCCGGCGGAAAATTTGCTGGAGGCTTGTCTGGATGAGGGGCTTAAAGTCTTCGGTACCAGGAAAGGAGGATAGGGAATGGAATTTGTGAACACCAGGAAGAAAACGGATAAACGTATGACCCTGAAGGAAGCCATCGCTACTTTCGTAAAAGATGGAGATACTATTGCCTTTGGCGGGATGGGTGGCATCCAGTGCGTAGCCCATGCCTACGAAATCATAAGACAGGGAAAGAGAAATCTTACCCTCATTGGGGACAGTCCCTGCGAGGCTGGAGACCTGCTGGTGGGGGCGGGAGTCTTAAAACGGATGGAGATTGCATGGTGCTCCTACGCTGTGGCAGGTTTGGCCCACAATTTCCGGCGGGCCGTGGAACAGGGAATTCCACACCCCATAGAGGTGGAGGATTATTCGAATTTTACCATCGGCTTGAGGTTTTTGGCGGGGGCCATGAACGTACCCTTTTTGCCTACCAAATCCTTGCTGGGTTCAGATCTGCCGAAGTACAATGCGCGAATTAAAACCATGGATGATCCCTACACGGGAGAAACGGTGGCCCTGGTACCGGCAGCCAGACCGGATGTAGCCATCGTCCACGTCAGCCGGTCTGATAAAAGGGGTAACGCCCAGATGTTTGGTTTCTCCTCCAATGCCGAGAATCTGGTAAGGGCGGCAAAAAAAGTCATTATTACCTGCGAGGAAATAGTTTCTACTGATGAGGTGCGCCGTCATCCCAATCTAACCATTGCACCGGAGTATACCGTGGATGCCGTGGCGGAAGTGCCCTTTGCCTGTCATCCCTGGAACATGCCTTATTATTATGCCTATGATATACCCTTTCATATACAGCAGTTGACCGCCTTCCGGACCCGCGAGGGTTTTGAAAGGTGGATGGATGAGTGGTGTTTTGGTGTGGACAGCTGGGAGGGGTATCTGGCAAAAGTGGGCTGGGATAGATTGGAAAGGTTGCGGCGCGTTGAAAGAAGGTTTACCCACATCAGCTGCTAGGGGGGAACAGAATGGCAGAGAATCAAAATTTCGCCCGGGATTATAATCTGCCGGAACTGCTGGTGGCGGCAGCTGCCCGGGAGCTTCGAGACGGCGACGTGGTGTTCGTCGGTGTGGGGGTGCCCCTGTTGGGGGCCCTGGTGGCCAAACTCACCCACGCACCAAATCTTATCATGGCCATGGAGTCAGGAAGCGTCGGCCCCATGCCTTACCGTATAGTGCTGGGTATTGGGGATAACGCATGTGTGGAAAATGCCATTTGCACCACCTCATTATGGCGGCTCTTTGCCGACCAGCAACGGGGTTACTTTGATGTGGGGATGGTCGGTGGTGCCCAGGTGGATAAATATGGTAACTTGAATAGCACGGCCATTTTTGGCAGTGGGGATTACTACCATCCTGCCTCCAGGTTGCCGGGAAGCGGCGGGGCCAACGACATTGCGAGCTCTGCCCGCCGGACCGTCATCACCATCCCCCTGGAAAAGAGACGCTTCCTGGAGCGGGTCGATTACATCACCTCTCCCGGGTACCTGAACGGGTACGATTCCCGTAAAAAAGCAGGTCTGCCGGGTGGAGGTCCGGTGGCCATCATTACCAATAAATGCATCTTCCGGTTTGATCCGGAGACCAGGGAGGCCTATCTGGACAGCGTCCACCCCGGAGTGAGCGTGGAAGAGGTGCGGGCCAATGTTTCCTGGGATCTTAAGGTAGCTCCGGAGGTCAAAGTTACGCCTCCTCCCACTGAGGAACAGTTGCGCATCATTCGCATTATAGACCGGGCCGGTATCTATACCAACAACGGCCTCAAAAACCTTACCTTCGAGAGCTACATTCAACTTCTGGAAGGTTCCCTGGAGGAACTGCAGCAGCTCTTTTAATTGGCCCGGCGGGCCTTCAGTGGGTACTTTCTACTCAGGCACCGGTTAAGTTTAATGTGCGGGTGGGAAGTACGTGTATGATGAATTGATGGGAGATTCTTTTGTGCATCGTTGATTATACCTTGAGAGAGGAAGAGGGGCATGAAATTTCCCACGTTTGGTTTAAACGGTAGAGTGGCCCTGGTTACGGGATCCACCAGGGGGATTGGCTATGGTATTGCTCTGGCGCTGGCCGGGGCCGGAGCGGATCTGGTTATAGTCAGCCGGAATCAGGCCGATTGCGACCGTGTGGCCGATGAAATTCGTGGCATGGGCCGCCGGGCTACAGGTGTCGCCACCGATGTAACCCAAAATGATCAGGTGCAGAGACTGGTGGAAAGGACCGTGGCGGAATATGGTAGGATTGATATCCTGGTGAACAACGCCGGTACTGCCATTACGAAGAGGGCAGAAGACCTGACGGAAGCGGATTTTGATCGGGTGGTGGCCCTTGACCAGCGGGCGGTCTTTTTTATGGCCCAGGCCGTGGGCCGGCAGATGATCAAGCAGGGCGGCGGTCGAATCATCAACGTGGCCTCCATCCTCGGACTGGTGGGCGAACGCCAGGTGCTGCCTTACTGCGTGGCCAAGGGTGGTGTCATCCAGATGACCAGGGCACTGGCACTGGAATGGGCCAAATACAACATCAGTGTCAATGCCCTTTGTCCAGGTTATGTTCTCACCCCGATGAATGAGGCTGACCTCAAGAATGAAAAAATTTATAACCATCTTATCAAGAATATTCCGATGCGCCGCCTGGGACAGGTTGAAGACATGGTAGGAGCTGTAGTCTTCCTGGCCTCGGATGCCGCCAGTTATATGACTGGCCAGTGCCTGGTCATTGACGGGGGGTGGACGGCCCAGTAACAAAAAACAGATTCAGAATGTTGCCATTATTCATCCAGCAACAAAGGAGGTTTAAGCCTGTGGAAACCGCAAAAAATGTTTTGGGCAAGGTATCCCGGTACCGGTGGATAGTACTTATCGTCCTTTGGCTTGTCTATATTATTAACTACTTTGACCGTATTGCGGTACTGACGTTTCTGCCACTTATCCGGAGCGACCTGGGACTCACAGCTGCCCAGGCCGGTCTTGGTGCATCCCTGTTTTTCTTCGCCTATGCGATTGCTCAGTTTACCGGCGGGTGGCTTGCCGACCGCATTGGACCGAAGAAGGTAATGTATATTGCTATCACTACTTTCACAGCCGTTACCTTTGTCACGGGGTTCATTCGCAATTTCACCCACTTCATCCTTGTACGATTAGGACTGGGTTTCTTCGAAGGTCACCATTTCTCTCCTTCTCATAAAGCCATTGCCAACTGGTTTCCTAAAGAGGAAAAAGGACGGGCAGCTGGATTCTTTTCCACTTCGTGGGCTGTGGGGCCTGCTATCGTTCCGATTATCATCACATGGCTGGCTGCCGTTTACGGGAGCTGGCGACCGGTGTTCTTCTGGCTGGCCGTTCCGGGGATTATCGGTATCCTGTTGCTCTGGTACTTTGTGGCTGATAAGCCGGAAGAAATGGTCAGGCGGGGCCGGATGACCCAGGCGGAGGCCGACTACATTGAAGCTGGTGTGGTGTCGGAGCCCGCAAAGGGAAGTTCCAAAGGTGGGCTGACTGTTGTGGCCAGGGACGTGTACTTCTGGATGTACTGCATTGTCCTGTTCATGAACCTGGCCATTTACTGGGGCAGCACCACATGGATTTCCTCCTTCCTTTATGAACAGCATGGTTTTAGCCTGAAAACTATGGGTGCCCTGGTTTCCCTGCCCTATGCCGTAGCCTTTGTGGCCATGATTCTGGGCGGCTGGCTCACCGATAATGTATTTAAGAACAAGACCCGTCCTGTACTGCTAATCTCCTATCTTGTAAGTATTCCGGTTCTGTTGTACATTGGGATGATTCCCAAAGGAAACGTATCCATGATCGTGGCCATGCTGGCCCTGATGGGATTCTTTGTAAACCTGAGCTTCGGGGCGGTTTACGCCTATCCGCAGATCCGTTATCCGCGGGAGGTTGTGGGCAGTGCGGTAGGAATTTCTAACGGGTTTGGCCAGTTCGGTTCCTTTGTGGCTCCGCTCATTGCCGGTTATCTGGTGGTGGAGAAGGCTGGCGGAGGGGCTTCTTACACTAACGTGTTTATCTTCTTTTCGGCCATGGCCGTGATTGCTGCCGTGCTTACCCTTTTCCTGAGTGAAAAACCGCTGACCGCTACCCTGCCGAAATCCGAATCCACAGTAAAGGCATAAGTAATGTACGACGCATGGCGGGTGATGACGCTAAAAGTCATCACCCCGCCGTCATTTACCCGTTCCAGGTGTAAAGCCGGCAGGACAAGATTGCCTTAAAAGAAATTCTGTCAGTATACAAGGAGGGTAAGCAGTGGAAAGTGTCGTCATTGCAGGTGCGGCCCGGACCCCCATTGGTGATTTTCTGGGTAGCTTGAAAGATGTCTCGGCGGTAGATCTGGGGATAATCGCAGCCCGGGCGGCCATGGAGCGTGCCGGGGTTAGCCCCGAACAGGTGGAGGATGTAGTGGCCGGGATGGTGTACAAGGAAGGCGTGAAGGGCAACCCGGCCCGGCAGGTGCAGTTAAAGTGCGGGATCCCGGTGGAGGCCGCTGCGGTTACCGTGGAACAGCAGTGTGCCTCCGGTATGCGTGCGGTGGAGGTTGCGGCCCAGCAGATTATGCTCGGGAAATCCAGCATTAGCCTGGCAGTGGGTATGGAAAGCATGTCCCAGGTGCCTTACCTGCTGATGGGGGCGCGCACGGGATACCGGATGGGCCCCGGGCGCGTAGAGGATGCCCTGCTATACGATGCGCTGCATGATGCGTTTCACGGTTACCATATGGGGGTGACCGCGGAGAATCTGGCGGAAAGATACGGTATCACCCGCCAGGAACAGGACGAACTGGCCCTGTTGAGCCACCAGCGCGCCGTAGCCGCCATCCGGGAAGGAAAATTTAAAGAGGAAATCGTCCCCGTAGAGGTCAAGACCAGGAAGGGAACTGTGGTGATAGACACCGACGAACATCCCCGGCCAGACACTTCCCTGGATGCTCTTTCAAAACTCCGGCCTGTATTCAAAGAGGGGGGAACCGTAACGGCCGGCAATGCCAGCGGGGTCAACGACGGTGCGGCGGCACTTATCCTGATGGCTGAATCAAAAGCCCGGGAACTGGGCGTAAAGCCCCTGGCAAAAATTATTGCTACCGCTTCTTTTGGTGTGGCTCCCGAGATTATGGGCATCGGGCCGGCCTATGCCATTCCCAGGGCATTGAAGTATGCGGGGCTGCAACTGGAAGACATCGACTACTTTGAGATCAACGAGGCCTTTGCTGCTCAATTCCTGGCCGTAAACCGGGAATTGAAGCTGGACATGGAGCGTGTAAATGCCAACGGTTCCGGTATTGCCCTGGGTCATCCGGTGGGATGTACCGGGGTCCGGATTATCGTCACCCTTCTGTCCGAACTGCGCCGCCGGGGCGCACGCTACGGGGTGGCCTCCCTGTGCGTGGGTGGCGGCCCGGCCATGGCCACGGTCGTCGAAATGCTTGCCTGAAGGGAGAAACAAAAGAGGGGGGAAAAACTACCATGGAGAAGGTATTGGTTCTGGGAGCCGGCACCATGGGGTCGGGTATAGCCCAGGTGGTGGCGCAGGCCGGGTTTTCCGTTGTGTTGTGCGATGTGGAAGATCGTTTTGTACAAAAGGGCCTGTCTCTAATTGAGAAAAACCTGGCCCGTCAGGTGGAAAGGGGGAAGATGACGGCCGCGGATAAAGAAGCTATTCTGGGGCGAATAAAAACTACCACCAATATGGCTGACGGGGCAGATGTTGATCTGGTTATAGAAGCGGTTATTGAAAACCTGGAATTAAAGACAAACGTGTTCCGGGAACTGGACCGTACCATAAAAAAAGAGGCCATTCTGGCCAGCAACACCTCGGCTTTAAGTATTAGTGCCCTGGCTGCTGCTACTTCCCGGCCAGAAAAGGTCATCGGTATGCACTTCTTTAACCCGGCGCCGGTCATGCAACTGGTGGAGGTTGTCAGGGGGTCCGCTACCAGCGAGGAAACCTTTGCCACCATCAAGGCTATGGTGGAAAAACTGGGCAAAACCGCCGTGGCCGTTAATGAGGCACCCGGGTTCATTGTGAACCGCATGCTGGTACCCATGATCAATGAAGCCGCGTACATCCTTATGGAAGGTGTGGCCAGTGCCGAAGATATCGACACGGCCATGAAGTTGGGTGCCAACCACCCCATCGGTCCCCTGGCCCTGGCGGACATGATCGGCATCGATGTATGCCTGGCAGTGATGGAAACTCTGTACGCCGAATTCAGCGATGCCAGGTACCGTCCCTGTCCTCTACTGAGAAAGCTCGTCCGCGCCGGGTACCTGGGACGGAAGACCGGTAAGGGCTTTTATACCTATTAAACTCCCGGGGCGGTTTATGGGAAAGGTTACCCCTTGCACTGAAGAGTTGTGAGGTGATAAATCGTGCCTGTCCACCTTGAATATGCAGGACGAACGGCAATTATCCGGTTAGATAACCCGCCAGTGAATGCCCTGAGCGCAGCGTTATTAAAAGAACTTAGGGAAGCAGTTCAAAAGCTGCGGCAGCAAATAGAAGCAGGTGACGTCCGGGCGGTGGTCGTCACCGGTAATGGGCCGAAATCTTTCGTGGCCGGGGCAGACATCACCCGTTTTCTAGAACTTGATCCCGTCAGTGGTCGGGAGCTGGCCAGGGAGGGGCAGGTTATTTTCGAGGAACTGGCTTTCCTCCCCTGTCCGGTAATTGCGGCCGTTAACGGCTATGCCCTGGGCGGCGGGCTGGAGCTGGCTATGGCCTGTGATATCCGGATAGCGGCAGCCAATGCCCGCCTGGGACAGCCCGAAGTGAATTTGGGACTGATCCCCGGCTATGGTGGTACCCAGCGCCTGGCGCGCCTGGTAGGCCCGGGTAAAGCCAGGGAACTGATCTTTACCGGTGAAACGCTCTTAGCGGAAGAGGCGCTGCGTATCGGGCTGGTGGATCGGGTGGTGCCTGAGGGAAGGGCCCTGGAAGAGGCTTTAAGGGTGGCGGCTGTCATTGACGGTAAAGCCCCGCTGGCTGTACGGGCGGCCAAGGAGGCCATCAACCGGGGTTTGGATTTGCCGCTGGACAAAGGGCTGGAAGCAGAGGCAGATCTCTTTGGCAGCCTTTGTGCAACGGAAGACCAGAAAGAGGGGGCCAGAGCTTTCCTGGAAAAGCGGTCACCTCAATTTAGAGGTGTATAAGGTTCAACTACTTTTAGAAGTAAAAAGGGATCCGCTTTCCAAATAGGGAGCGGATCCCTTTTAAAGGTAGGTGTCCGACGGTGATTACTGAGGCAGTTTTTCGAAACTTTCCACGGCAGTTCTGAAGAAATCGGGTACTGGTTATGCGGAGCGTGTTGCAGGATTATAGTTTGCATAATTCCAAATGCCGCTATCATGTCTTACACATTTAAATACGCTTCGGCCTTCTACGGCCCCTTCCGAGAAGCGGCTGATTCTACACCCAAGTTTGGAGACCGCCGCTCCTACCAAATGGCCCCCAAAAACGAGCGCGAGGCATTCCGGGAGGTGCCAAAATTTATGCGTTCTGACTTTCGCTTTTTCCATCAACTCCGGGTTCGCTATTCCGAAGTTGACGCACAGGGGATTGTTTTTAACGCCCACTACTTGACTTATTTGGACGTGGCTATTACGGAATATTTTCGCTACCTTGGTTTTGATTACAAGCAACTGGCCCAGGAAGGTAAAATGGATATGGCCCTGGTAAAAACATGCCTCGAATTCAAGGCACCCGCCTTTTTTGATGAAGTTCTGGAAATAGGGGTTCGTGTTTCTAATATTGGGAATAAAAGTTATACTGTGGACTTTGAGATCTATAAGAAAGATTCAGGTGTTTTAGTGCTTAAAGGGCAAACAGTTTATGTAAACTATAATCCCACAGCACGAACTGCAGAACCGGTGCCTGATTTCTTCCGTGCTGCAGTAGAAAAGTTTGATGGCTTAACAACAAAATAGTCTTGACTTTCTTCCGGTCTGTTTGGGCGAGTTGGATGACCTGCTGCCGGGTCTCCCCGGGAACAGCGTGAACCGGCTTGCGGCCCCGGTTCCCATGGACCAGGGCAGCAGGCCCCTGCGACTGGAATTTGGCCTTTAACCTGTATACCTGACGTTCACTTAAGCCTAATACCAGGGCAGCTTCAAAGGTTGAAATCTGACCTTCCAGAACCTGCTGCAAAACCAGCATTCGCTTCAGTTGCGTCTGTGACAGGGTAACCATCTCCTTCATACTGACATTTTCACTGACGGATTTTACCCTGACAATATCATAGACGGTTCACACCATAACAACGACGTATGTTGACCTGACCCCTGGTTTTTGTGTATAATACTTCTTGTTTATGGTGCAAAAGCCTGTGAGCGGGACGAGTAGCCAGGTCCCTCCTGTTACAGAGAGCCCGGGGAAGCTGGGAACCGGGTACAGGAAGCCATGGCGAAGATCACCCGGGAGGCGCCGGCTGAACGGCGGGAAGTACTCCCGTTCAGTAAGCCCGGACGGCTGGCCACCGTTACCGGCAAAACGAGGGGACAGGTCAGTGAACGTTAACCTGTCTATAAGGGTGGTACCGCGGGAAGATCCCGTCCCTTGGGGCGGGGTTTTTTCTATTTTAGCCGGACACACTTCAGCCATTAAACGTAAAACTGAGGTGGTTTTTGATGGATTACAGCCAGACCTTAAACCTGCCCAAAACCGATTTTCCCATGCGGGCCAATCTGCCCCAGCGGGAACCGGAAATTTTAAAGTTCTGGGATGAAATTAATATTTACCGGTTAGTGCAGCAAAAAAATGCCGGCCGGCCCAAGTTTATTCTGCATGATGGGCCGCCCTACGCCAACGGGCACATCCACCTGGGGACTGCCCTGAACAAGGTACTCAAGGATATTGTGGTCAAATATCATTCCATGGCCGGCTACGATGCCCCCTATGTGCCGGGCTGGGATACCCACGGGTTGCCCATTGAACAGCAGGCCATTAAAAACCTGGGGTTAAACCGGCATGCCGTTCACCCGGTGGAATTCCGGCGCAGGTGCAGGGAATACGCTTTGAAATTTGTGGATGTCCAGCGGCAGGAGTTTAAGCGGCTGGGCGTGCGGGGAGACTGGGAGCACCCCTACCTCACCCTGATGCCCCACTATGAAGCGGCGCAGATTGGTGTCTTCGGGGAAATGGCCCGCCGGGGTTACATTTACAAGGGCTTGAAACCCGTTTACTGGTGTGCCACCTGTGAAACGGCCCTGGCCGAGGCGGAAGTGGAATATCAGGATAAAAAGTCCCCGTCCATCTATGTTCGTTTTCCCGTAAAGGATGGAAAGGGGCGTTTGCCGGCGGGCAGCCAGGTGGTCATCTGGACCACCACCCCCTGGACGCTGATTGCTAACGTGGCCGTTTGTTTGCATCCGGATTATACCTATGTTCTGGTGGCTTCCGGGGAAGAGGAATATGTGGTGGCTAAAGAACTGCTGCCTTCTTTTGCCCAGGTTGTGGGACTCAATGATTTGACCGTTAAGGAAGAGTTTGCCGGCAGCGACCTGGAGGGCGTGGTTCTGGGGCATCCCTTTATTGAACGGGATTCCCTGGTCATTTTAGGAGAGCACGTTACCCTGGATGCGGGAACCGGCTGCGTGCACACTGCTCCGGGTCACGGCCACGAAGACTACCTGGTGGGGCAGCGATATGGTTTGCCCATCCTTTCCCCCATTGACGGCCGTGGGCGTTTTACTGAGGAAGCGGGGCAGTTTGCCGGACAGTTTTATGCCGACGCCAACGAGGGCATCATTGCCGAGCTAAAGGCGAGGGGGAAACTGCTCAAAAGCGGTACCCTGAGCCACCAGTATCCCCACTGCTGGCGTTGTAAAAAGCCGGTCTTTTTCCGGGCTACGGAACAATGGTTTGCTTCTATTGAGGGCTTTCGCCAGAAAGCCCTGGAGGCCATCCGCCAGGTGCGCTGGATCCCGGCCTGGGGAGAAGAGCGCATTTACAATATGGTGGCCAACCGCGGCGACTGGTGCATTTCCCGGCAGCGGACCTGGGGCGTTCCCATACCCATATTTTACTGCACCGGTTGCGGCAAGGAGATTATTACGGAAGAAACCATTGGCCATTTACAGAAATTATTCAGGGAACACGGTTCCGATATCTGGTTTATGCGGGAAGCAGCCGAACTGCTTCCCCCGGGGTTCAAATGTCCGTCCTGCGGGGCCGGCGAGTTTACCAGGGAAACCGATATCATGGATGTCTGGTTTGACAGCGGCAGCTCGCATGTAGGCGTGCTGGAGCAACCCGATATCTGGCCGGAACTGCGCTGGCCGGCGGATCTCTACCTGGAAGGCAGTGACCAGCACCGGGGCTGGTTTAACAGTTCCCTGTCCACGGCGGTGGCTGTGCGGGGTCGGGCCCCGTACCGGGCTGTGCTCACTCACGGTTTTGTGGTTGATGAACAGGGCCGTAAGATGAGCAAATCCCTGGGTAATGTAATCGATCCCCTAAAAATTATCGATCAGATGGGCGCCGATATTTTGCGCCTGTGGGTGAGTTCCGCCGATTACCGGGGTGATCTGGCGGTATCTCAGAACATTCTCAAGCAAATGACCGAGGCCTACCGCAAGATCCGCAATACCTGCCGGTTCTTGTTGGGGAACCTGTATGACTTCGGACCCGGCGACCAGGTACCCTATGACCGGCTTCCCGAGATGGATCGCTGGGCTCTTTTGCGCCTGCACCGGATGATGGAGCGGGTGCTGGCTGCCTACAGGGATTACGAGTACCATGTGGTTTTCCATACCATTCATCACTTTTGTACCATTGATATGAGCGCGCTGTATCTGGATATGATTAAAGACCGGCTCTACACCACCCCCGCCCGATCCCCGGAACGCCGGGCGGCCCAGACTGTACTCTATCAGGTATTGCATGCCCTGGTGCGTTTGCTTGCACCCATTCTGGCCTTTACCACGGAGGAAATCTGGCGCTATGCCCCCAAAGAAAAGGATGCGCCGGTAAGTGTCCAGCTAACCGACATGCCCCAGGTTAACGAAGATTACCTGGATGTGGAGCTGGAGGCCAAATGGGAGCGCCTGCTGGCGGTGCGGGGAGAGGTCACCCGGGCACTGGAGGCGGCCCGGCGGGAAAAAGTGATTGGCAACTCCCTGGAGGCTGCAGTGGTCCTGTACGCCCGGGAGGAAATGTACGATTTTCTGTCCAGGGCCCAGGATCTGCCTACCATTTTCATCGTTTCGGCCGTGGAGCTGAAAAAATGGACCGGGGACCTGCCGGAAAAGGCGGTGGTTTCTGAAACAATCCCCGGGCTGGCGGTGGTGGTGGAAAGGGCGCCGGGAGAAAAATGTGAGCGGTGCTGGATGTACCATCCTGGAGTCGGCCGGGACCAGGAGCATCCCACCCTGTGCCCCCGCTGTGTGGGCGTCGTGGGAACACTGGGGTGAACGCGGGACCGGCGTACCGCCAGTTTTGAAACCTGAGCATTGAAATACAAATAAGAAACCCTTCTCCATTGGAGAAGGGTTTCTTTTTCGAGCCGGTAATGACCTGCGCTACAGCCATTACGCATCCCTGCATAGCCCACGGTAACCTTTCGGCTACCGTGGACCATTACGGAACCCGTAATGACCTTTGCTCGACCAGTACAGATACCTGGGAAGCCTGATGCAATCTCTCGACTGCACCAGACCTCTCTATTTTAGTCGTGGTCGACAAAAACACTCCGGCACCTGTACTGATCTTAGCTCGATCAATGAACATCCCTTACGACCCGGCAGCAATCTTTCGGACTGCTGCTGAGCCTGCCGGAACATTCATTGATCTGCCCGCCGGCTGATATCGAGCCATTCTGACCCGATATCAACCTTTGGCCGACTACTACAGAGCCGTTTGCGACCCTGTAGCAGTCTTGGCTCGGCCATTACCGACCCTGTTGTTTGTAGTATTGCCCTTTCAAAGGTATATATACAGAAACTTTATTGGTAAATAAACCCAAAACAGGGGGGTTCAGTTTTTCGCTTAAACCTCTCTAAACGCGGTTGAACGGCAAAGGGAAGACCATTTTTGTAGGACCGCGTGATTTTTTGCCATTAAACTTTCCTGCTGTCATTTAACTGCTTCATTTTTGTTGTTGGGCTCAAGAAAATTTACCGGGCGTTGCCCAATTAATATAATAAAACAAAAGCCCAGAGGAAAAGTGAGGTGTTTTAAGTGTACAGCAGTGGTCTGTGGGAGACAAACCTGGATGTCCTGCTTGCTCAGGTGCAGGGTGAACTGTTGTCCCGTGACGGGCGGATAACCCGCATTGCTCCACTTCGATCGGTGGGCGACCGGCTCCACCTGCAAGTGTGCCTGCGCTATGGCGACCGCCCGGAGTTCTGCCTTCCCCTGGCCTTGCCCGCCAGGACCATTCGGGAAGGAGACGTGGGTAGCCTCGTATCTCAGATTCTCTGGGCGGCCGAACACGGCTCTCGGGTGGCGGTGGTAGAGCCCCTGGAATCGACCCGCTCATTCAGAGTGACGGCTTAACCAAACTGAACCTGCCTGACGGCAGGTTTTTTTATTTCAAGATGCAGCAGGATAAGATCAGGTAACATCGTATTGGTTATGGAAATAGGGTAATGGGGACTTTAACTGTTAGAAAGGCATAGAAACATGAAAAATCTTGCTAAACACCTGAAAAGGATCCTGGGTAAAGAAAAGGTTTTTCACACCCCGGAAGATTGCCTTTGCTATTCCTACGACGGCACTTTTAAGACCGGTATCCCCGGGGTGGTGGTGCGCCCTTCCTCAACGGAAGAGGTGGCGGCGGTAGTGAAACTGGCCTCTCAAGAGGGAATTCCCGTGGTGCCCCGGGGGGCCGGAACCGGTTTGAGCGGTGGTGCCGTGCCTCTGGAAGGGAGCCTGGTCATTGACCTGACGGCGATGAACAGGATTGTTAAAATAGACCCTGCTGAGATGCTGGCCGTAGTGGAGCCCGGTGTCATTACCGCCCACCTGCACAAAAAGGTGGAAAACATGGGACTTTTTTACCCACCCGATCCCTCCAGTGCCAATGTCTCTACCATTGGGGGCAATATTGCCGAGTGCGCGGGAGGGCCCCGGGGGTTGAAATACGGCGTAACCAGGGATTACGTTTTGGGACTGGAAGTAGTTCTGGCCGGCGGGGAAGTAATTCAGTGCGGGGGCGAGACAATAAAAAATGTCAGCGGATACGATCTGTGCGGTCTTTTCGTGGGTTCCGAGGGTACGCTGGGCATCATCACCCGGGCTAACCTGCGCCTGCTCCCGAAACCCCAGGCCAGGCAAACCATCCGGGCGGACTTTAAAACCATCGAAGGGGCGGCCGGGACCATCACCGCCATAATTGGTGCCGGGGTAATTCCCGCGGCCCTGGAATTAATGGACGATGTAACCATTCGCTGCGTGGAAAATTTTTTGCGTACCGGTTTGCCCCTTGATGTGGAAGCCATCCTTTTGATGGAGGTGGACGGTCCGGCGGTATCCCTGCCCGGCCAGGTCAGGACCATTGCCGCCCTGTGCCGGCAGCACGGTGCCGCCAGGGTGAAGGTGGCCGAAACAGAAGCGGAAGGGGTAGAACTGTGGAGGGCAAGGAAGGCCGTTTCCCCGGCCGTCGTGCAGGTCAAGCCTACCAAAATATCCGAAGATGCCACCGTTCCCCGTAAAAATATTCCCGCTATGATCAGGGGTATCAAGGAGATTGCCAGGAAACACAACCTGGTCATTGCTATTTTTGGCCATGCCGGAGACGGCAATCTGCATCCCAACATTCTGGTAGATAAAAGCAACCCGGAGGAAATGGAGCGGGCGGAAGCAGCTATTGAAGAAATGTTCAGGCTGGCCCTTTCTCTGGGGGGCACGCTTTCCGGTGAACACGGAATAGGCCTGCTCAAAGCTCCTTTTTTGGAGATGGAGTTTGGCCGGGCGGGTGTGGCGGTGATGCGCCGGATTAAAGAGGCCCTGGATCCCCCGGGCATTCTGAACCCGGGCAAAATCTTTGGAGGGATCAGCAGTTGAACGACGACGTCGGCGCCGCTAAATACCAGATAAACCGCTGCAGTAAATGCGGGTCGTGCCGGGAAGTGTGTCCCGTTTTTTCTGAAATGGGGGGCGAGCCCTGGGTGGCCCGGGCCAGGGTACAGCTGGCCAATGCCGCTATAGAAGGTCAGCTTGGTTTTTCACGGCGGTTTAAGGAGATTATGGAAAGCTGTCTACTGTGCAAGGCCTGTGTTACCCACTGTCCGAACGGCGTGAGGGTGGATAAGCTTGTTCTCTGGGCCAGGCAGGAGGCAGTGCGCAAGCAAGGGCTGCCTTTCATCAAGAAGTCCATTCTGCGCAACGTTTTGCGCTACAATCACAGGCTCGAACTATTCGCCAGGGTTTTAGCGGCTTACCGGGCGACGGGCCTGCGTTTGTCCAAAAGGGAAGGCCTTTTGCTGCCTGCCCGTACAGCCCCTTTCGGGCGGCTGGCGCACATAAAAAAGCTGGAAAAACCCTCACTTCTGGTGGCTTATTTTACCGGCTGCATGACCCGGTACGTCTACCACCAGACGGGCCAGGCTGTGCTGGACGTGTTGGAAAAAAACAACGTGCAGGTGGTGCTTCCCGGGCAGTACTGCTGCGGGATGCCTGCCCTGGCTGCCGGTGACAGCCAGACAGTGCGCGAGCTGGCCAGGCGCAATGTGGAAAGTATCATGAAAGCCGGTGTTGATTACATCATCACTGATTGCGCCACCTGTGGAGAGATGCTGAAAAACTACGGAGAAATGTTTCCAGAAGATACCGTAAGGGATTTTAGCAACAGGGTGCAGGACATATCTTTCTTTCTGGTGCATACAATTGGCACACTTCCCAAAACGGGAGAACTGCCCCTGGTGGTTACTTACCACGATCCCTGTCATTTGAAGCGGGGTCAGGGTATCTGGTCGGAACCGCGAAAAATTTTGGCCGGTATTCCCGGTCTTTCCCTTAAAGAAATGGCTGAAAGCGACCGGTGCTGTGGTTCGGCGGGTTCCTTCGGCCTTACCCACTACGACCTTTCCATGAAGATACTCAGGCGAAAAATAGAAAACATCAGGGCTACCGGTGCTCAAGCGGTGGTCACAGGATGCCCTTCCTGCCGCCTGCAAATTGAGTATGGTCTGAAAGAGGAGGGTATTTTTATACCCGTAATGCACACAGTGGACTTGCTGAGCCAGGTGTACGGCCCGGCCAACGCCTCCCTTTCCTTACCTTCTGTTTGCCAGCGGCAGGAATTAGTTGCCCCCACAGCGAATAATTAGCAAAGGGCCAATTTACTGGGGGGAGGGTGGGGGTTTTTGAGTTTATGGGATAATTTAAAAGGGAAAGTTTTCCCCGATCTCTCCCTGGACGTGCGTTTGCCGTCCCTGGAGTATGTCCAGGGAGGGACGATACATGGGGAAGTTCTCTTGAAAGCGGTAAAAACTTCCCGGCGCATCAAGGGGATACAGCTGGAATTACTGGAGGAATGGCACGAGGGGGAGGAAGGGGAGAAGGGACGTCACCGGCAAAGGGAAACCGCGGCCAAAATGGAACTGGCCCGGGGAGTAACCGTGCATCCGGGCAGAGTATTGGAGTTGCCTTTCACCTTGCACCTGCCCTTGAACCTGGCCATCAGCAGTGATCACCACCGTAGTTTTTTGCGCGTGCAGGTGGTGATTGCCTTTGCCCCCGATGTTACCCGCATGATCGAACTGACCATAAAGCCTTCCCCGGCCATCACTGCCGTATGGGAAGCCTTGTCCTGGCATTTGGGTTTTGCCTCCTGTGGTCTTACCTCTACCTCCCGGCAGCAGGTATTTAAATTTTGTTCCGGTCCCGGTACACCCACCGATTTTCGCCACATTGAACACATTGAAATGATCTTTGTAAACGAAAAGGACGGGCTGCGCATTCACATGAAGGCAAAGGTTGACCTGTTAGGCAATCTTGATGCCGATAATTATTTCACCCTGGTCATTCCCTATCAGGAAATGTTCCGTTCCGATGGTACGCCGGCCCACCAGTGTATTGGTGAAAGGATTATCCGGCGGTTATGGGACGCTTTGAGGCCGGTGGCAAAAAGCCACTTATCGGGTACAGAAGCCAGTTGCTAAAATACTTTACAATTTGAACTAAAGATGATAAAATTTAAAAGCAATTAAATATGTTTATGTCCTGAACGCTTAATTCTTTACCCAAAGAAGCGGAGGACCCAATTTCCTGGGGTGAATCTCCCTGGAAACGAGGTAAAGAAACGAGGTAAAAGCTTCACCCGCTCACCTGTGGGGGGTATTTTGGCACTGAAAGGGTTTTTTACCGAGTTTTCCGGGGGGTAGGGTTATCCTTTCAACCCGAACCCGTCAGCTAACTTCGTAAGCGTGGAAGGGAGGACATGCGCAAGGGCTGGCGCACGGTTTTTT